>CAKTXP010000021.1 GCA_934631055.1 uncultured Clostridia bacterium
AAATGCAATAAGACGTGTTCCTATCCGCTCGTATCAGGTTACAATACTGATGCAGGCGTTTTTATATCGCAATTTACCAAAGAAAGCGGTCGATAGGAATGAAGAAGGAACATGTCTTTGCGCCCGTTATGGTATTTCCTGTTCGACGCAGGCTGATGGGCTGGACAATTGCTTATTTGACCGGAATATTTGCGGCGAACCTTATCGGTTATTCTGTAAAACTGACTGTTTTCGTATGCGCTTTTTTGATTCTGCTGGGAATTTTCCGTACTCGGCATCGAAAGAGCGTATTTTTATTGATTTGTATCGCGATGCTCTTTGCTGGAAATAGTCTGGCTGGGAGGCGGCTTTCGGAACGGGATTTGGCGACTTTGCCGAAAACCGCCATAACGGGAGAAGTGGACGCAATCAAGTACGGGAATCGGGTCTGGCTGAAGGATGTTGTATGCGGCGAGGAAGATGCGAAAACGCATCGCGTGCTGGTGACGCTGATGGGCGACGATACGGATAAAACGGTTCGTGTTGGTCAGTGCGTAAGCGGCATCGGCAGATTGTTTGAACCGGAAGAAGCGCGCAATCCTGGTGGAACGAATCAACGTGTTTATGCGCTTGCCAGG
Source organism: uncultured Clostridia bacterium (assembly GCA_934631055.1). GTDB lineage: Bacteria > Bacillota > Clostridia > Christensenellales > Aristaeellaceae > Ventricola. The sequence continues at coordinate 618 of CAKTXP010000021.1, forward strand.
GATTATGAATTGTCGGGTTATATCCAATCCGGATGGACTGCGGAGGGAAGCGAAGCCTTTTCCATTCGAGAAAGTCTGCGCAGACTGCGCGAAAAACTGCTCGAACACTTGCGCGGTACGTTCGGTGAAAGCTCTCCACTGTTCGAAGCTATCCTTCTGGGTGAAAGAAACAGCATGGATGACGAAATCGTAAACGCCATGCGATTGACGGGAGCGATTCATCTGCTGACCGTATCAGGACTGCATGTGACGCTGCTTGCCGGTATGCTTGAGATGCTGCTCAGAAGATTGTCGATCCGGAAGAAAAGCAGATTTGTTGTGGAAACGGCTTTCTTATGTCTGTTTGCAGGTCTGACCGGCGCGGCGGCGGGAACGATTCGCGCGGTCATTATGGCGGCGATGCGCGCATGGGCGAAATGCAGAGGGAGAAGATATGAACCGTTGACCGCTCTTTCTGCCGCGGCGCTTTTTATGACGATTTATAACCCGATATGGGTATTGGATGCGTCGTTCCAATTTTCGTTTTCGGTCGTTCTGGGCATATTGCTGTTGAGAAAATGGGTCGAGGCTGTTTTGACGAAGTGTTCGCTGATTCGGCGTTGTCCGTATCTGCGCGATTTATTGTGCATCAGCCTTTGCGCGCAGATTGCCGCTGTTCCCATGCAGCTGACGTTCTACGGCTATATTTCGCTGGTTTCTCTGCCGATGAATCTGATTACGGGTGTCATGATGCCGTATTTGATGAACGGTGGTCTGCTTTGCGCGGTTTTCTCGGCGTTTGTTCCGAGCGCAAAAGGTTTGATTGCTTTCTGCGCATCTGCACCCATTGCTGTATTTGAAAAGCTGAGTCTGCGGTTTGCTGAAATCGGCGTTTTGCGTCTGCCTGCGCCTTATCCATGGATGATACCGGTTGCGTTTATCGCAATGGCGTTGTTCGGGGATGCCATTCGATTCGGCAGAGGGAAAAGATGGGCGTTCATAGCGACGGTTGTTCTGCTGACGGCGGGTTATCTGTGCAGGTTTTGTCCCATATGGCGCTATGTTCAGCTGGACGTGGGACAGGGCGACGCGGCAGTCCTGCGTCACGGAAGGCAGGCGGTACTCGTTGATGTCGGAAAAGCAAATGGCAAGGAGACGATTCGGTATCTGCGGCATGAAGGTCTGTATGTTGATACAGTGATCCTTTCGCATTTGGATGAAGACCATGCGGGCGCACTGAAAGAACTGATGGATTCTGAAATACAGATCAGTCGGATTGTCCTTCCGGCTGGATTGGAAGAAAGCGAAGCCTGTGACACCGTTCGCGCGGGTCTTGATGCGGCGCATGAAGCGGGTGTAAACATCATCAAAACAGGCGCAGGCGAAAAGATTGAGGCGCTCGGGATACAGATGGATGTGCTGGCTCCGGGAGATTGGAAGAAGAAAGAGGACAACGATTATTCTCTCGTGCTTTATGTCGAAATCGAAAATGCGGCGCTTTTGCTGACGGGCGATTCGCCTACAACTTCAGAGCAGTACGCCATACCGGTATGCGACGTCCTCAAGGTTTCGCATCATGGCAGTCCATACGCGACAAGCGACGCATTTATCCATCAGGCAGAACCCCAAATCGCCTTGATCAGCGTCGGCAGAAACAGCTATGGTCATCCCGCGCAGCGGGTCATAGATTCACTGGAGGAAAACGGCGCGTATGTGGTGCGGACCGATGAGGGCGGGTGCATTACGCTCTGGTTGGGAAAGCGGAAGATGGCGCTTCAAACTTACTGCGCGTCATCATTAAAACCGGTCATTCTGGCATATACTCGTTGACAGATGGCTGGCGCAAGGGGGAATCGCGGTGAAAAGAAGACAAGCCGCACAAACGGACAAAACCGGTATGCAGGTCATGCGTCTGAGCGTGGAGGACATATACGGCGAAATGATACCCGAGCGCGCAAAGGAGGACGCTTCGCTGCCTATACTGGCGGCGTCTATTGCCAAACATGGGCTTTTACAGCCCATTATCGTGCAGCAAAATGAGGATGCAGGGCGTTATAAGCTGGTCTGCGGGGCGCGGCGGCTGGCAGCATGCCGCATGCTGGGTAAAAAGACGATCGACGCGCTCCTGCTTTCGGGGGACAGAATGGATGCCGCAGCATGTTTTATGGAAGAAGATATGACGCGCAAGCCGATTTCTTTTCTGGAAAGCGCCGGTTTATTTGCCAGACCCGGCATCATGTCGCGCTGCATACTGCCGCCGCAGACAGCGACACGGTATACGCGCATGCTTGCGTTGGATGAGCAGACTCGACAGGCGGCAAGCGCTCTTTCTCTGGAGCAGGCAGAACCGCTGCTTTTAATCTCCGGAGCGGAACAGCGGCTGGAAGCGGCTCAAACGATTGCCCAGAGGAACCTCACCCCCATGCAGGCGCGGCGTTTGGCGTTGCAGAGCATCGCCGTATCGGAAAAAGCGACGGGCAGGCGGCGCGCAGTCCGTGGCGTGATGGAGAATTTGCAGCGGATATGCGACGAGTTGAATGCACAGGGGATTTCGGCGACGGTCGGCGTGCATGCCCAAAATCAGGGGCTTTGCATGCAGATTTTTATAAAAAATAAGTAGTCACTTCTCAAAAGCAGGAAAACAGAATGGGAATGGGGAAATAAACTATAATACCTATCTGCTTTTACGGCAGGGAAAGGAATAACGATGTACACGATTCTTACGGATTCCTGTTCTGATTTAAACCCGCAAATCGCTGCCCAGTTTGACGATCTGGAGGTGCTGCCTCTTTCTTATACGATCTCCGGTGTGACCAGCTGTGATTCGTTTGACAGCGCGGAAAAGGGAACGGCGTTTTATGATCGGCTGAGAGCTGGAGAGAGCTGCACGACGTCGCAGGTCTCTCCCGGAGAGTTTTTTGATGCTTTTAAGAAACACGCGCAGAAGGGCGAAGCGATCCTCGGTCTGCTCTTTTCGTCCGCTTTGTCCGGAACGTATGCTTCTGCATGCGTAGCGCGCGACATGGTGCTTGAAGAGATTCCGGATGCGCGCATTGAGCTGATCGATACGCTGGCTGCCAGCGCGGGAGAGGGATTGATCGTCTATGACGCGCTGCTGAATCGTAAAGCGGGCATGAGCCTTGAAGATAACGCGGCATGGGTTCGTGAGCGTTTGCAGCATTATGCACACTGGTTCACGGTGGACGATCTGCATTTTCTCAAGCGGGGCGGACGCTGTTCTCCGTCTGCGGCATTCTTTGGAACGATGCTCAAGATCAAGCCGGTTCTGCACGTAGACAGCGAGGGACGGCTGATTGCGCGCAGCAAAGTCCGCGGGCGCATGCAGGCGCTTCGTGCCGTCGCCATGAAATTCGGCGAATTAGGCGCAAATAAGAATCAGATGGTTTTTATCAGCCACGGCGACTGCGAAAAAGATGCGCTGTATATCAAGGAAACGCTGGTCAAGGAATTCGGGTGCGATCCGGCGAAGATCGTGCTCAGCCTGGTCGGACCGGTTATCGGAAGCCATTCCGGTCCCGGTACGGTTGCGCTTTTCTTCCGCGGCAGGGATCGCGGCTGATGCGGGAGCAGATGATGCGGCGGGCGCTTAAGCTTGCCGAAGAAGCGCAGCTTGCGGGAGAAGTTCCGGTGGGTGCAGTCGTTGTCTGCGGTGATAAAGTGATTTCGCAGGCGCGCAATGAGCGCGAAGAAACAGGCGACCCGACGGCGCATGCGGAGGTTTTGGCGCTTCGACGCGCTGCAAAAGCGCTGGGGCGCAGGCGTCTTGATAGATGTACGCTGTATGTAACGCTGGAACCCTGTCCTATGTGCGCAGGCACAGCCGTGATGGCAGGCGTAGACGAGATCGTCTACGGCGCATATGACCCGCGGTGCGGATGCGCGGGAAGCGTATACGCGCTTCCTGAGGATAACGCATTTGGCAGGGTGATTCCCTGTATAGGCGGCGTGCTGGAAGAAGAATGCCGTGATATGCTGGATGAGTTTTTTCTTTCAAAACGAAAATAGGGCTGTATAGGGACGTGCGATGGGCATGTCCCTTATTTTGACATTTTAAAGGCTTGTAATCTGCCGTTTTTTATCGAAATTGAACTTGACAGGCACATTAAAAGCATGTATATTGATGGTACATTGCATTTTGCGCTTTAGCACGCAGAGAAAAGAGGAAAACATGAGCAGCAAAAAGCCGTTCTTGACGCTTGAGCAGGCGAAGGAGATCACAGCTCAGTATCCGACGCCTTTCCATATTTACAATGAGGCGGGCATCCGTCGTACGGCGCGCGCGCTGAAAGACGCGTTTTCGTGGAATCCGAATTTCAAGGAGTATTTTGCGGTAAAGGCAACGCCCAATCCGTTCATCCTCAAGATCTTGAAGGAAGAGGGATGCGGCGTAGACTGCTCGTCGGAAACGGAATTGATGCTCAGCAAGGCATCAGGGTTTTCCGGTCATGAGATCATGTTTTCTTCCAATGAAACGCAGGGGCGCGAGTTTGCGCGAGCCAATAGACAGGGCGCGATCATCAATTTGGATGACTTTACGCTGATCGACACGCTGGAATCTGCCTGCGGAATTCCGGAAACGGTCTGCTGTCGCTATAATCCGGGCGGAGAGTTCTCTATCGGTAATCATATTATGGATCAGCCAAAAGACGCCAAATACGGTATGACCCGTGCTCAGCTGACGCAGGCTTACCGCGCTTTGATGCAGAAGGGTGCGAAACGTTTTGGACTGCATGCTTTCCTTGCGTCCAATACGCTGACCAACGCGTATTATCCGACGCTTGCGCGCATCCTCTTTACGACGGCGGTTGAACTTCAGCGGGAAACCGGCGCGAAGATTGCGTTTATTAACCTTTCCGGCGGCGTGGGGATTCCGTATCGTCCGGAAGAAGCGGAAAATGACATCCGCGAGATCGGCGAAGGCGTGCGCAAAGCGTATGAGGAAGTCCTTGTTCCCGCCGGTATGGGAGATGCCGCGATCTTTACGGAGCTGGGGCGGTTCATGCTGGGACCGAATGGCGCGCTGGTCACGACAGCCTGCCACGAGAAGCATACCTATAAGGAATATATCGGCGTTGACGCCTGTGCCTGCAATTTGATGCGTCCTGCCATGTACGGCGCGTATCACCATATTACAGTGCTTGGTAAGGAAGATGCGCCCTGCGATCACGTCTATGATGTTGTAGGCAGCCTGTGCGAGAACAACGATAAGTTTGCGATAAATCGGCAGCTGCCGGAAATTGATCGCGGCGACCTGTTGTATATCCATGATACGGGCGCACACGGCTTTTCGATGGGCTATAACTATAATGGCAAACTCCGCAGCGCGGAATTGCTGCTTCACGAGGATGGAAGTGTGCAGATGATTCGCCGTGCGGAAACGCCTGCGGATTATTTTGCGACATTTGATTTCGCCGGACTTGATTTTGATAAGGATTGGTAATGAAATGGGCTGAGTCCGCCTTCACTTCCGCCATAATTTACAAAGTTTCAAAGCTTATGTATACGAGTATCCCTTGTGTGATTCTCTACGAAAAAACCGTTTTCCCGAATCGTTATCGTTTCGGAAAAACGGTTTTTTTTCGTATCAACTGAGCCAGCCCAATTCACGCATACGCGCTTCGATGGGCATATGAAGCATCTCGTCTTTGAAATAGACGTATTTCGCGGAAGAGGGAATGAGACTCCCATCCGTCCAGCGGATGACGCCGACGCCGCGTGCATCCAGTCCGAGCGCCTCCAACACGTTTTCTTCGGATGGCGTGATGTGAGAAACGCGTCCATGGCAGCGGTTTCCCAAAAACAGGACAAAGCGGTTTTGATCCGGATCGATGGAAAGATGGTTGCCCGTAAATCCGCTCAACCCGATAGAGCGACTGCCCATCCAATGCGGAACTTCGCTGAGCCGCTGTAACGGATGCTTGGCGAAGCAGAGATAGCCGAGGTATTGCCGATAGGTGCCGTCGCCATGCGGAAAGCCGGTGCGGTTTATGCCAATCGAGCAGAGCGATTCGCGGGAGAGAAGCTCGCCGGAGAGAAGCGCCTGTGCGAAGCGAACCATGTCTTTGCGAGTGGAGAATAATCCGGCGTGACCGCAGAGATCGCGCCCGCCTAAGCTGAGCGCGAGCGATTTGGGGTCATGCGGTATGCCGCAGGGCGTATTCGTGCGCAGAATATAGCGGCCGTTTTCGATGCGATGTTCATAGTTGTAACACATACAGCGCGAACGCAGTTCCTCGGGCACGACAGCGTATGTTTCAGGCATGCCGGCAGGGGCAAGTATCTGTTCGCGGATGACATCAAAAAGAGATTTGTGTGTCTTGGCTTCGATGACATACTTGATGACCATCGCATTGATATCAGAGTACACACGGATGTTGGGCGTTGGGCAGCGCTTTACTTCAAACAGCCGTCGCAGTCCTTCTTCGCGCGACGGCGCGGCGTCGATACGCTCCGGCGTTTGTAAGCTGACGCGGAAGGAGAGAATGTCTCCGACCGACGTATCGGAAAGAAAAACAAACCGCGGGTCGATTTCCCCGACATATTCGTCAAGCGAAAGCAGACCGCTTTCTACGAGTGAAAGCGTGACGATTGTTGTAAAAAGCTTGGTCAGAGAAGCTAAATCGTAAATCGTGTCAGCACCAAGAGGGCGTTCACAGGGGACAAACCCGTTTTCGCTCAGATGGATTTCCTGCGCACGACCGTATTGCGCCCATTCGCTATCCTTTTCGCTTCCGTATGCAGTCGTGATGCCGGTCAGCATGCGCGACTTGTCGCAAAGGAAACGCATAGAATGGAGTAAACGTTCATCCATAATATGACCTCCGAATATAAAAGGCACAGCAGACGGCAGGAAAAACACCCTGTTGTGTCCAAATCTAAATCTAAAATCGCTTTGGTTTACGAAAGGAGAAAAATAGATGATAAAAGCATGTCCGCTGGCGGCCGATTTTGAACGCGAGATCGAATCGGCACATCAGGAAACGATCGAGCTTTTGAAAACGCTTTGCGCCATTCCTGCGCCGAGCCATCACGAAGAACGCCGTGCAGAATTCGTCAAAAACTGGTTTGAAGAGCGCGGGCTTTCTGCCGAAATCGACGACGCAAAGAACGTGCGATGCGGTTTTGCCCTTGATGAGCATCAGGATATGGTCGTCGTTATGGCGCATATGGACACGGTTTTTCCGGATATGGAACCCATGCCCATGCGGGAAGAGGGCGAAAAGCTCTATTGTCCGGGCGTTGGCGACGATACGGCAAACCTCGCAGGCATGATGATCCTTGTGGACAGGCTGCATCGAATGGGCTATAAGCCGACCTGCGGCGTGCTTTTTGTCGGGAACAGCTGCGAGGAAGGTTTGGGAAATCTCAAAGGCTGCAAAGCCATTATGCGCGATTTTTCCGCGCGCGTCAAGGCGTTTATTACGCTGGACGGCAACACGGAGGAAGTCTGCGCCAGGGCGGTTGGGTCAACACGCTATCGGATTACGGCAAAGACCAGAGGCGGTCACAGCTTTGCGGATTTCGGAACGCGCAATGCGATTGAAGTTCTCAGCCGTTTGACGTGCGCGCTGTATCGACAGAATGTGCCGCATATGGGCGGAAGCGTGACGACGTATAACGTGGGCGTGATATCCGGCGGAACGTCCATTAACGCGATTGCGCAGCATGCGGAAATGCTCTATGAATACCGGTCCAATGACCCTCAGTGCATGGCGGTAATGAAGGAGAAGCTCGATACGATCCTGCGTGAAAACGCGCTTCCGGATGCGCAAGTCGAAGTTGAGATCCTCGGCGAACGTCCCTGCGGCGCAGCGGCCGATAAAAACGCGCAGAGCGAGCTTGAAAACGCCGCTTTGCAGGTGCTTGCGCAATACGCCGGAACGAAACCGCAGGTAACTGCCGGTTCGACAGACTGCAATATTCCGCTTTCGCTGGGGATACCTTCCGTCTGCTTTGGCATGTATCGCGGCGAGGGCGCGCATACGCGCGAAGAATGGATCGAACCGGAATCCATGCGTCAAGGCATGAAAGCGGCGGCAGCTATGCTGCTCAACTGGTTTGAAAAATAATTGAATCCGATAATAAACGGCGCCGCCGCGGGGATTTTCCGCATCAGCGCCGTTTTGATATTCTGGGTCAATCGACAAGATATGTGTAACGCACGGTCAGGCGCGGCATGGTGTCATACAGACCATAGGCCTCGCCGTAGATCCGGTATTTTGTTCCGACTGTCCACGTTGTCTTGGAACTGTTTTCGAGCATGACGAGCTTTTCAAAGTTATCCGTGCCGATGTTCATGATCGCCATCTGCGGGGTTGTGCTGACGATTCGGGCGATCGTGCCGATGCCCATGTAGATGGTTCCTTTGCGCATGGTGATGTAGTTGATGAGATCGGTGTACTGGCTGTCCAGATCCCATGCACGGCGAGTGTAAATATCGGCGTTTGGCATGTAGTAAACCGTATGGGTGATGACGGAGTCCTTGCGCCCTTCGTAGGAGGCGCGGATCACGACGTCGTTGTTGCCCAGCGTGGAGAAGAGCGGGATGAAGCTGAAACGCCCCGTATCGGGATCGACTTCCAGATTGCGATGCGGGAAATCGACCGTGATGGTTGCGCCGGGGAGCGTCGTGCCGTAGATATAGGGGATCTGCATCTTGGCGCGCTCTTCATCGGTTGCGGCGGCGTATTTCTCGGCGGAGATCGGCTCGTAGTTCCATTCGACCAGCACGGTCGCGTCCAGCTCAAGCGGAATCTCCTGCTCGGCGCGGTAAAGCGTTACCTCCATTTTGTTTTCGCGGCAGTATTTGCTCTTGACGGAAATGGAGATCGTGTTATCGCCAACGGGCAGGACTTGGACGTTCTTTGAAACATTGCCCGTCTCGCGAATGAGCGTAGAGACATTGGTGCCGTCGATAATGACAGTGGAACCGCGCTCGACGTTGATCTGCACTTCATAGATGGATACGCCGACCTCGGCGCGGACGGTTGTAGGCTTGACCAGACGGATGGGCGAAAGCGGAACATCGACCGTATATTCGATGGGATCGAGCTGGTATTGATCGCCCTCCTGAGAATAACGGATGTATGGTGTGATGGTCACATCCATGGTGTCCGTCTCCACAGCCGTCGCATAGGTGGAGGATTCCGTATCATACCACATGTAATCCGGTACGGTAACGGAGACCTTTCCGTCCGCGATGACGTAAGAGGTCTGCATCTCTTTTAGATAAACGGTCGCGTTTTCACGTCCATAGATGGTAATGGTATGGGCAGGATGGTCATCCACAGTAGAGGCAGTCAATTCAACGCGGGTCTCGTTATCGTTTCGCACCTGCATTCCCTGAGACAGGACGAAGTGCCGCGCGATCAGCACGCCTCCGACGCCCATTGCGGCGCAGGCGAGGAGCAGGATCAGAATGCCTAAGATAATGCGCAGAGCGCCTTTTTTGCGCTTGGCAGGTCCATGCGAGGGGATGTATTCCTGACGGGAAACATGCGTCTGCACACGGCGGGGCATATACTCGTCGTCGGTCAACGCGCCCTGATCGCCGGATTCAGGCGTGTAGCCGTCATAAAAGATTGGTGCATGCGGGTCGTCGTCATCATAGGTCAGAGGGCGTTCGTGCGTAGGATCGCCGAAATAACCGTAGTCATCCTGCGGCGGCACGCTATCGCTTTCTTCCGTTGCGGTGTATGCCGCCTGCTTTTGCTGCTGACGATGGCGGATGGCGGCTCTGTCTCCGGCATATCGAGCAGACATTTCATCGGATTCCGGTATGGGACGGACAATCTGCGCCTCCTGAATGGAGCGGCGGACGCGGTCCGCCTGCTGTTTCATCTGACGGATGCGCTTTTTTCCTTCCTCGCGGCGCTTTTGAAGCTGCTCAAGTTCATCGGTCAGTTCAGCTCGGTCGAGGTCATCCGGATCAAAAGATTCTGAATCTGCGTTTGCCGATGCGGTCTGCTCCGAAACGGCAAGATCGTCCTTTTCATCAAACTGCGTCACTTGAAGCGACGGTTTTTTCTTGTGCATGGATTCTTCCCATGCGGCGGGGCTGTCCGCGCTTTCGGGGAGCGGCGCGCCGCATTTGGCGCATTTAGGCATATAAGCTGCGTTCCATGCGCCGCACTGGGGACATTTCATAGGCTTGAAACCTCCGAAAATAGAAAGATAAAACGGGTAAACATTTTATAATTCTGCGTTTAGAACGGGAAATCCTTTTTTGACTGCGGAATTGATGGCGATAAGCCCTTGCTTTTCAAGATGATTTACCCATTGTCGCGACATTTTTAAATAACGAAAAGATTTTTATAATATTTGCTTGACAAAGTCAAGTAAACGCAGTATAGTGTTCGCGCATGAGAGGAACGGTGATGAAAGGCGATGTATCAGAAGACGCTTTCGTATTACTCGGCGTTGTTCTATCGCAATTTTGCCGCATACACCGGAGAAAGGCTGCGGCAGATCGGATTGAACTTCGGATATCTGTTTTTTATTGTATACATTGGGAAAAAGCCCAAGTGTTCACCATCGGATGTGACGCGGGAGCTGAAACTCGATTGGGGACACTGCCAGCGAAGCCTTGACAGGCTTGTGGCGGACGGATTTGTTACACGGGAAAAGTCGGGCAGGAGTTATTCCCTGACCCTGACGGAAAAAGGACAGGAAGCCTTTGAGACTGTCCATCAGGTCTTTTTTGACTGGGATGAGCAGAATCTGACGGCGCTTGACGAGGAAGAAAAGAACCAGTTGCTGACTTTACTGCAAAAAGCGGCGAAAGGAAGAGAGAATTATGTATGAGACGATTTTGAGCCCAATCAATTATGGCGGGTTGGAACTGAAAAACAGGATCATTTTTGCGCCGACGACATTCGGCATGCAGGAAGACGAATATCTGGCAAAGATCAGAAAGATTGCTCAGGGCGGCTGCGCGATGATGATTATTGGAGACGTGCCGGTGGGAAAGAGCCGCTTTGAGAAATCTCTGTTTGATAAAAAGGGATTCGAGCATTACCAAAAGGTCTGCGAGATCGCACACGCGGCGGGCTGCAAGGTCTGCGCTCAGCTTCATCAATCCGATTCCAATATGGCGGCAATGATCAAGTATATTCCCGGCGTGCTGATGAAAAAGATCAGCATGATGCAGCTTCGTGAACTGCTCAATCAGGAAGTTGAGCCGTATATTACTCACATGCCGCTCCGCAAGGTGAAGAAGATTACCTCTGCGTTTGGCGATGCGGCAGTTCTGGCGGTTAAAGCCGGATTCGATATGGTGCAGGTGCATGGCGACCGTATGTGCGGCAGCTTCAGTTCGTCCATCTTCAATCATCGCACGGACGAATACGGAGGAAGCCCGGAGAATCGAGCGCGCTTTGCGGTCGAAGCGGTTTCCGCGATCCGCGCGAAGCTGCCGAATATTCCGATCGACTACAAACTGGCTGTCCGTCAGGAAGAACCGCATTACGGCAATGCGGGCGTGCTGGAAAACGAACTGGGCATTTTTGTACCGATGCTGGAAAAAGCCGGCGTGACCAGTTTTCATGTAACGCTTGCCAATCATTCCAATCTGGAGGATACGATTCCGCCTGCCAGGCATCCGGAATTCGGTGCGCAGGGATGCTTCCTGAAATTCTGTGATGAGGTGCGCCGCTATACAAAGCTCCCTCTCTGCGGCGTCGGCGGGCTGACTCAGCCGGATTTCGTCGAACAGCAGCTTGCAAGCGGACGCATTCAGTGCGCGGCGATGAGCCGCCAACTGCTTGCCGATCCGGATTGGGTGAATAAGGTGGCAGCAGGAGAGGAAAAGCAGATCCATCGCTGCGTGCGATGCAATAAAAAGTGTCTGGGCGGCTTGCAGCAGCATCAGGGTACGCACTGCATTTATGAAGGGAAGTAAATAAATCCGATTGTCCGACCGCTTTCCGGGGGTTGCCGAATCCCGTATGTTGGTGGTATAATGAAAAGCAAATGAACCGGAGGTTATACGGACATGATGGATAATTTCAAAGAGGATATCGTCGGGCGGCATTCGAGCGTCCTGCCGAATATCCTGTATGCGGTATGCTGGGTGTTTATCGTGGCATTCGGTCTGTATGCGCTGTTGATGCTTCAGGTGCTGATGATGCAGTTTGACGTACCGACACTGGCATTCACGCTGCTGGCGGCGGCTTCTGCCGTCCTGCTTTTTTTCATGAAAGATCAGCTCAAGATTGAATACGAGTATACGTTTACAAACGGCTCGCTGGATTTTGCGAAGGTCATGCGCCAGGCTAAGCGCAAAGAGCTGGGCAGCATGAACGTCAAGAACGTGACCGCATGCGGACATGTTGCGCATGACAGCTTCCGTCGTTTTCTGGCGATGAAGGACGTAGAGAAAAAGAACTGGTTTCTCAATCGTGACGGCAATCTCTTCTATTTCTACTATGTGAAGGAAAACAAGAAGCACATGATCGTTATCGAGCCGAGCGAGGAAATGGTGGAGATGATCCGCCGTTATCTCCCTGCGGGCGTCTATCAGGGCTGATTTTTTTCTCCGGTGCGGCAGACGTGCCGGAGATTTATTCTGTCTTATCAAGGAGCAACTGAGTCATGATTTATCTGGATAACAGCGCGACGACGCGTCCGTTTGACAGCGTGATCGACGCGATGGATCAGACCATGCGCGAAAACTATTTCAATGCGTCGGCGGCATATAAGCCTGCTGTGGATGCAGACCGCGCGATACGCGCCTGCCGTCAGAGCATCGCTTCCCAGCTCGGTACGCAGGAAAACGGCATCATCTTTACAGGCGGTGGAACGGAAAGCGATAATCTGGCTATCCTTGGCGTAGCGGCGACGCTTCATCGTCCTGCGAACTTTGTTTGCAGCGCGATCGAACATCCCGCCGTGGCGGAAACGATACGTCGGGTCGAGCAGATGGGGCATACGGTCCGCGTTATGCCGATCGATGCGCGCGGCATTGTCGATTTGAAAGCCTGTGAAGAAATCATCGACGCAGATACTGCATTGGTCAGCTGTATGCAGGTCAGCAACGAAACCGGCGCGATTCAACCCGTTGCGGAGTTGGCGAAGCTTGCCAGAAGCAAAAACCCGAATGTCCGTGTGCATGTGGACGGCGTACAGGGGTTCATGCGCGTTCCGATGCACATGGAACGCATGGGCGTAGACCTGTATGCGCTGAGCGGACACAAGATCCACGGGCCGAAAGGCATTGGCGTATTGGCGATCCGCTCAGGAGTCCGACTGATCCCGCAGATTACAGGCGGCGGTCAGGAAAAAGGGCTGCGTTCCGGCACATACAATTCTCCGGCAATATTGGGACTGCATGAAGCGGTCAAAACGCTTGCGGCGGACAAAGAGGCGGTTTCGCGCATGCGGGAGATGAAAGCGCATCTCTGGACGTTGCTTTCGCAGGAGAAAGGAATTCAGCTCAACGGACCGAAACCAAATGAGGCGGACAGCGCGCCGCATATCCTGAGCCTTTCGTTTGACGGCGTTCGCGGGGAAGTAATGCGCAATGCGCTGGAGGGCGAGGGAATTCTGGTAGCGACCGGCTCGGCATGCGCTTCGCATAAGCAAAAGGTCAGTTCGACGCTTCGAGCAATGGGCTTAACGCAGGCGCAGGCGGACGGAACCATTCGCGTCAGCCTTGGCGTGATGAACACGATGGAAGAGATGAATGAAGCGGCAACGCATATGCTTGCGCTTTATCGTATGCTTCGCCAGTTCAGGAGGAGATAAGGCAGTGAGAGAGATTCTGTTAGTTCGCTTCGGCGAGGTCTTTTTGAAGGGACAAAACCGTCCGTTCTTTATGAAAAAACTGATGAACCATATCCGCGATGCGGTGCGGCCGGTTGAAGGACGCGTTTGGATGAGCGAGGGACGCTTCTATGTATCCGATTTTACGGATATGGACGAGTGCATCCGCCGCGTGACCCGTGTATTTGGCGTGCATTCCGTAAGTCCGGCTGTCGAAATGGAGAAAGACGACTTTGAAGCTATTTGTGCGCAGGCAGCCAGAATGATGGAGCCGCTGAGCGGTACCTTCAAAGTGCTGGCTCGCCGTTCGGATAAGCGCTATCCATTAGATTCGCCTGCCATCATGCGCGAAGCGGGAGGATATATCCTTGACCATGTGCCGGGCCTGACGGTGGACGTCAATCATCCGGATCACACGATGATGATCGAGATTCGTGACCACGCGTATCTCTCTGTAAAACGTATTCCCGCAGTCGAAGGCATGCCGATGGGGACGAACGGAAAGGCCTGCCTGCTGCTTTCCGGCGGCATCGACAGTCCGGTCGCCGGCTTCATGGTTGCCAAGCGCGGTGTGGAGCTTTGTTGTGTCCACTATCATTCTTTCCCATACACTAGCGAACGCGCGAGAGAGAAAGTGCTTGAGCTGGCGCGCCTGTTGAGCGAGTATTGCGGTAAGATCCGCGTGCATGTTGTGCCGTTTACGGAAATTCAGATGCAGATTCACGCCAAGTGTCCGGAAAACTATACGACGCTTATCATGCGCCGCTATATGATGCGTATTGCGGAGATTATCGCCCGTCAGGATGGCGCGCAGGCGCTGATTACCGGCGAATCCATCGGTCAGGTCGCCAGCCAGACGATGGAAGCGCTCGGCTGTACGGACGAGGTAGTCGGCATGCCTGTCTTCCGTCCTGCAATCGGCATGGATAAGAGCGAGATCATTGAGCGCGCTCAAAAAATCGGTACGTTTGAGACCTCGTCCCTTCCCTATGAGGATTGCTGTACGGTCTTTACGCCCAAGCATCCGGCGACGCATCCGCGCCGTGAATTGATTGCCAAAGCGGAAGAAGCGCTGGACAGCGAAGCACTTATTGCCGCCGCAATTGAAGGAACCGAGCTGGTCGTCGTGGGCTAAAACCTGATACCCTGACATATGATGAACGCAGAGGAAGAAACCTCTGCGTTTTTTGCGTTGTTTCGGAGGTGGGCAGGCTGGAAAAATGGAGGAGGACACTTGCGGCGCGGCTGACGCCCAAAGCAGCCGATATATTCCTGAGCTTGACGGAACAGCAGGCGGCACGGTTGGAGGAAATGCGCTTTCGCACAGGACAGCCTGCCGAATTGATCTTTGACGGAGAAATCAAAAGGACAGGACAGGCTTTCCTTGAGAAAGATATGGAAGAAATGACCATGGCGCTTTGCGGCTTTGCGCGATACGCTTATGAAGCTCAGATGGCGCAAGGCTTTATCCCGCTGGAGGATGGACACAGGGCGGGTATCTGCGGCAGGATGACGCTTGATAAAAACGATCGTCCGCATATGACGAAAGTTGTCTCTATCTGTATCAGAATCGCGCGGCATGTTCCGAATGCCAGCCTTTCTATTCGGTGCTTTTTGCCCAGTGGAAGGGAACGTATGGCGCGTGTACTGCTGCTGGGTCCGCCTGGATGCGGAAAAACGACGGTTCTGCGCGATGCGGCGCTTTATCTTGCGGAAAGCGGGCTGCATACGGCAGTCTGCGACGAACGGGATGAATTCTTCGGCGGTCAAGCGCCAAAATCGGCTGTGGATGTGATGAGCGGCGCGAATAAAGCGCGTGCTGTCCGCATGTTTTTGCGCACGATGGCGCCGCAGGTCATAGTATGCGATGAGATCGGAGACGCACAGGATGTGGAAGCGCTTCTGGATGCGGTGAGATGCGGCGTCGGCGTTCTGGCAAGCGCACATGCGTCAAGCTGGGAGGATATCAAAAAGCGTCCAGCCCTTCGGAAGCTATACGAAGAAGGAGCTTTTGATCATTATCTTTTTCTGGGGCATCATGGAAATCTTGTTGTTGCGTATGATGCACGGGGAAAGCTGAGCGACTATGGACAAGGAGGGTAAGAGCATGTGGGATACCGCTGTAACGGCAATGATCGCATTCAGCGCGTTGGGGTTTTTTATTGCGGATGGAGAAATGCGCCGCGTTCGGTGGATACAGGCGATGCGCCGCTGCCTTTTGAGGATGAACAGCGTGATACGTTATGAACAGCCGACGCTCGGACAAATGCTTGAACAAATCGACTTACGCGCAACATCGCAGGAAAAAGCGCTGACTCAGCTGCTGCATGCCTGTGGAAAACGGATGGAGAACAGCGCAAATCCGCAGCTGCTGAGACTTTTCTGTGGAGAGACGAATAAAGTGGCGGGATACGGCGTCCTAAGCGAGGCGGATAGGAGCGCGTTTGAAAACGTTCTGGCGGAACTGGGGAGGACGGGATTGGACGAGCAGCTCAGGCTGATCGACGAAGCGGACGAACAGCTGCGCCAGCGGGAAGAAAGCCTGCGGAGGGAAGCAGGAAAACGCGCGCAGATGATCCGGACATTGGGCATTACAGGCGGTGCAGCTGTGTTTCTGATGTTGATTTGAAGGAGGGCTTGAGGTGAATATCGACCTGCTGTTCCAGATTGCGGGCGTGGGGATTCTGATTTTTGCAGTCAATCAGGTGCTGCAAAAGGCGGGAAGAGAGGATATTGCAGTATTGGCTTCGGTGGCAGGGCTTGTTGTCGTACTGTTTCTGGTTGTGGATCTGGTGGCACAGCTGCTCAACAACGTGAAGAGCATATTTGGGCTCTATTAAGGAAGAAGGAGGCGGGGAATGATTCGCTTGATCGGGCTGTGCCTGCTTGCGGCGGCGATGACGCTGGTCCTCAGGCAGATGAATATGGCGGCGGCGGGGCTGCTCTGCGCGGCGTTTGGCGCGCTGGTTCTCGGCATGATGCTTCCATATATCGGGGATTATGTGCGTCAGATTCGTGAGTTTTTGGAATCGCTGGCGCTTGAAGCGCAGTACGGCGAGATCATGCTCCGTGCGGTCGGCATTGTCCTGCTGACGCAGTTTGCGGCGCAGGTATGCCGAGATATGGACGCGCCGTCTATTGCCAGGCGTGCGGAAATGTGCGGTCGGCTGATGCTGCTGGGCGTGGCGATGCCTGTCTTTCTAACGCTGACGCAGATGGCGGTCGATGCGCTGAAATGAAACGGATTATATTGGCGCTTCTGTTGGGATGGATGCTTTTTGCCTGCGCATATGCGGAGACAAGTAACGAACACACACAGACGATCCGTGAAGGCGTTGACAGCGTGCTGGATGGCTTGAATTTTTCGCAGGTGACGGATATTGCCCTGAATGTGCCGGGCTGGGCGGAACACAAGAGCGTTGAGCAGATCGTCAGAGAGATCGCGTCAGGCGAAACGTTTTCAGCGGATGACGCATTGAATATGGTCATGAGTTCATTTGCAAAAGAGATTCAAACGTTGAGCAGAATGATGCTTTCGATCATGCTGCCGGTGATCCTTGCCAGCCTGCTGACGCATACGCTGGCGTCGCAGAGCGATTCTCTGACAGCGGTCAGCAAAAGCGCGAGCTTTGTACTGGTGCTGACGCCGGTCGTTGTGATGACCATCGGCGAACTTGAGCATACGAAAGAGACAATTATTATGATGACACACCATATGGAAAGGATGCTGCCGATGCTGTTGACGCTGCTTACAGCGCTGGGAGGAAGTGCTTCGTCGGCGTTTCTGCATCCAATGGTCGCAGCGGCATCCGGAAGCATGGTTTTCCTCGCCAGAGAGGTCATCCTGCGGCTGGTTATGTGTACTTGTGCGGTGACAGCAGTCAATCACCTGTCTGACAAAGCGCATTTAACGCGTATGGCACAGCTGCTCCGCGGGGCGGTCTGCTGGCTGCTGGGTATCAGTTTTACGGTTTTTCTAGGCGCAATGTCTTTACAGGGCGTGACAAGCGCATCGATCGACGGCGTTGCGATCCGCGCAGCAAAATACGCGGTGGACAACTTTGTTCCGGTCGTCGGAGGGATGTTCTCCGATACGATGGACACGCTGGTTGGCTGTACGCTTATCGTCAAAAATGCGTTGGGCGTTGCGGCGGTGCTTGTCCTGCTGTCTGTACTGGCGGCTCCACTGATTCGAACGCTTGCGGTGGTATTCGTCCTGCGGCTCAGCGCGGCGCTGCTGGAACCGGTCGCGGATAGTGACATTGTTTGTGCTGTTGGAGATTTTTCGCGGACGGTCGTACTGTTTTTTATCACCATGCTGTGCGTCGGAACGATGTATTTCCTGTTGATCGTTCAGGTCATGCTGGTCGGCAATCTAACTGTGCTGCTCAGATAGGAGGGAATGCGCATGATGACGTTGATAGCGCGGCTTTGTGGATTATGCGCAGTCAGCGCGTTGATTCAAATGGCGCTGGGCGAAAGTGAAGCAAGGGCAAGCCTGCGCATGATAAGCGGTTTACTGATGCTGCATTTGACCCTCAGCGGCGCGGGCGAGGTATTGAATGCCTTGGCATCGGCAGACAGTTTTGAAACGGCGCTTGCGTGTCTGATGAAGTAAGTGGGGAGGAAAGCTGCGTGACGGACGGGCTCAGACGGATAAAAGCGGTGTTTACGCAGCAGGTGATGATTCTGTTGGGGCTTGCGCTGGCGCTGCTGGGATTCAGTTATTTTACGGCACAGGGAAAGAATCGTTCGCTGGAGGTTAGAACATCGGAGGTTTTGTCTCAAATGGAAGGCGCAGGAAAGGTTGAAGTTGCGATCATGACCAGAAAAAGCGAAACGCAAAGCCAGGGATTGCTTTCGGGGAAAAATGGAGATGGCGCGGAAATCCCCTGCGGGGCAATCGCTGTGGCACAGGGGGCGGATGATCCGCTTGTGCGCATGCAGCTGGAGCAGGCGCTTTGCGCTCTGCTGGGACTTCCGATTTCAGCGGTAAGCGTTGTGACAGGAGGAAAATAAATGGCAAAAAAAGGTTTGAAAGAAATGGCATACAGGCATCCGGTCGGCGCGCTGCGTGTGTTTTGCAGTCTGATGCTGCTTACGCTGCTTGGTGTATGCGGCTATATCGGCGCGTCTCGTCCAGTGAAAATGAAAACGGTCAGCCTGCCGATCACCAGAGAAACGATTTCAGGCGGTGCGATCGGCGGCGCGTCTATTACAGAGATTCGGGGAAGGCTTGAAAACCAAAGAATGCAGGAAATCGAATTGCTGGACAGCGTGATTGCCGATTCAGGCGCGGCGCAGGATGCGAAGGAAAGCGCGCTGAATCAGAAAACGCAGATCGCTGCGCGCATGGAGCAGGAAGCGCAGGTTCAGGCTGTTATGGAAGCGATGGGCGCGGAAAACGCGCTTGCCGTCGGAGGCGCACAGGGGATGACGCTCCTTCTGCCGACCCAAACAGCACAGGATGAAACGCTCAGAAATCGGCTGCTCCATGCTGCGGCGAGCCAAACCGGTATGGAAGAAAAGGATATTCAGATCATTCTGATAAAAAAATGATCGTTTGCAATTGTACATGAGCGTAAAATCTGCTATACTAATGAATATCCATAGGGAGGTGTTTTTGAAATGAACGAAAATCAGAACGTCGATATCGACCGCGAACAGGACAACGGTCAGATCACATACGCCAATGAAGTTATTTCTACCATTGTAAGCGTGGCGACGACCGAGGTTGATGGCATTTCCGCAATCGCCGGTACTAATGGGCTGCTCGGCAAGGGAAAGGTTCCCCGCGGCGTGCGCGTGGATATGAACGGCGAAGATGTCAGCGTGGATGTCAGCGTGACGGTCGATTATGGCATGCCGATTCAGAAAGTTGGACGCAGCGCGCAGGAGAACGTGCGCAAGTCCATTGAGTCCATGACGGGTCTGCATGTGGAGAAAGTTGATCTGCATGTGGTCGGCGTGAGCTTTGAAAAAGAGAATCAGGAGCTTCAGCAGAGCCAGAAGATCGCGCTGAGCCTTGAGGAAGAAGAAGAACAGCATGCGCTCGAAGAGGGTACGGTCGCTCAGGAAGTGAAAGAAGAGCAGCCTGAAGCGCAGGCAGAAGAAGCGCCTGTTGAAGAAAACGATGAGGAGATCGTCGAGGAAGAGGAAGAACCTTCTTCTGACGAGCAGGAATAATACAGGCGGATAAAGGAGGCGCACAGAGTGAAACATCCAGTATGGGATCGAATTTTGATTTTACTTTGCGCCCTGGTCGCACTCAGCGGTGCGGCAGGCGTTGTGATGCTGCTCATAGGCAGGATCTCGCTTGATACGGTCGTCGCTTTCATCTCGTCGGTAGACATGAGCAAATTCATTGTCAAAGCGGCAATGGTCGGAATTGCGGCGCTGTTCGTACTGCTCTTCCTGCTGTTGTTTGCGATGATTCTGCCTTCCCGCAAGAAGCGCTCCAGCAACTATGCGATTCAGCGCAATGAAAACGGCATGGTTCGCATTTCGCTCAAAGCGCTGGAGTCTCTGGTGCAGAAATGCCTGAACCAGCATGCGGAGCTGAAGGTCGTTACCTCATCTTTGTACAGCGATGAAGAGAGCATCCGCGTGGACGTTCATATTTCTCTGCAATCGGATATCAGCATGCCGCTGGCGATTTCTGCGCTGCAAAAGCAGATCAAGAAGTATCTTGAAGCCTGTTCCGGCGTGATGGTTCAGGAAGTGCGCGTTTTTGTAGACAGCACGATTCCTGCCGATGAGCAGACCGGCAAGTCCCCTTACGCGATTCCGAATTCTCTGCTGGGACTGGATGCTGAGCCGCTGCCTCAGGCGCAGAACGAGCAGGAAGAAGAGAAAGAGGAAGAAGCACCTGTCCTGACGCAGGAAAGCGAATCGGAAACTGCTTTTGAGCAGCCTGAAGAATCCGCTGAGCAGGAAATGCCGGAGAACGACGAAAAGCAGGGTGAAGAGCAATGATGGATATCAAGACGTTTATGAATCAGATGTTTACGCCCGGCACGGTTCCCTGTATGATTCTGGGCGCAGTACTGGGGCTTATCTTTGCGGTGCTTTGCTTGACCATTGGCGCAGGATCAGCGCTGATTATTGCGCTGTTCTGCCTGATTGGCGCGTTTATCGGCGGCGTAAAGGACAAAAAGGCATTTATTCGTAAAGTGATCCTGTTCTTCCATCGTGGCGAGGATCGCTACGAGTGATTTCCCCGCGCAGACGCGAAACAAAACAAATTAACCGATCGGAGCAAATGAAGAATGGCACGTCCAATAGCGCGTGAAGCTGCGATGCAGCTCGTATTTGAACAACTCTTTGGCGGGGATGCGACGGCAGAGACCCTCGTTGACCTGATTGATTA
>CAKTXP010000022.1 GCA_934631055.1 uncultured Clostridia bacterium
CCGACCTCGTCCGCCAGCTTCATCGCCAGCGTGAACGCCGCCGGATCTTCCGGATTCGGAACCTTGACGGTCGAGAAATTCGGATCGGGCAGCTCCTGCTCCTTGACGACGTAAACGTTCTCAATGCCGATTTCCTTGAGGATGCGGCGGACGGGCTTGTTGCCGGAGCCGTGAATCGGCGTATAGACGATCTTCAGCTCCTTGCCCGCGGTCTTCATCAGCTCAGGCTGAACGGACAGCGTCTTAACCTGCGCGATATAGTCGTCGTCCACTTCCTTGTTGCCGATGATCTGGAGCAGACCCTTTGCCTTCGCCTCGGCTTCGTCCATCTCAACGGCGTCCTCATAGCGGTTGGCGCGGATGCAGGCAAGCACCTGATCGGCGTACTCCGGCGGCATCTGCGCGCCGTCCTCCCAGTAGACCTTGTAGCCGTTGTACTGCGGCGGATTGTGGCTGGCGGTGATGACGATACCCGCGATGGCGTGCAGATGGCGCACCGCGTAGGAGAGGATCGGCACCGGACGCAGCTCGTCGAACAGATAGACGTGGATGCCCTCATGGCACAGCACCAGCGCCGCCGCCTTGGCGAATTCCGGGCTCATCCGGCGGGAGTCATACGCGATGACCACGCCGCGCTTCTTATCCTCTTCGCCCTTGCCGTTGATGTAGTCGGCGAAGCCCTTCGTCGCGCGGCGGACGTTGTAGAGGTTCATGCGGTTCGTGCCCGCGCCGAGTACGCCGCGCATGCCCGCCGTGCCAAAGGACAGCTCGGTATAGAAGCGATCCTCGATCTCCTTTTCGTCGCCGGCAATCGCCTTCAGCTCATCGACCGTCGCCTGATCCGCGGCAAATTCTTTAAGCCATGTTTCGTATGCTTCACGATAATTCATGTTTGTTATCCTCCGTCTTTGCTGTGAGATTGGCATAAACGCTGTTTGCCCGTCCTAAAACGAGCAGACTTCTTAAAACAATTATAATGCAAGACGCCTTATTTTGGAAGAGCAATTTTGCCAAATTGTCGAATTCATAAAAACAATATGGGAAATCCGCGTCCAAAAGCGCAGATTTCGTCTTGTTCTTAACAGGCAAATCGCCTATAATAAGCATATCTAATGCGCAGACTCCGAAAGGTCTGCGCCGCGTATGGAGGTATACGATGAAAACGAATTGGGATTTGACCGTATTCTACAAGGACTTTGACGACCCGGAGTTCAAGGATGACCTCGCGCGCCTGCCGAAGGAGATCGACGCCTTCACCGCCGCTATCGCCGCGCCCGCCGAGGACGAGGTCAGGAAGCTCGTTTCTCTGGTCCATCAGGAGGAAGCGCTGTCCTGCCTTTTCGAGCGTCTGTCGATGATGGTCGAGCTGAACTTTGCCGTGGACGCCAACAACAAGCCCGCCAACGCCGCGTTGGCGCCGCTGATGCGTGCTTACATGGGTTCTTCGCTGGCATCCAACGCCTTCTCCCGCTATCTGGCTTCTCTTGAGAACCTCGACGCGATCATCGACGCCGACGACGAATTGAAGGCGCGTGCTTTCGCCCTGCGCGAGGCAGCGGAGAATGCCAAGCATCAGCTTCCGGAAGCGCTGGAAAAGCCGGTCTTGAAGATGCAGCTCTCCGGCGGCGAAGCCTTCTCCCATCTGCGCGATAAGCTGGACGCAACCCTGCTGGTCGATTACGACGGCAAGCAGATTCCGCTGTCCGCCGTCCGTGCGCTGGCTTACGACGGCGACGCCGATACGCGCCGCCGCGCCTACGAAGCCGAGCTGGCTTCCTACAAGAAAATCGAACTGCCGATGAGCTTCTGCCTGAACAACATCAAGGCTGAGGGCGAAACCATGGCGGCGCTCAAGGGCTACAAGGGCGTGCTGGATATGGCGCTTGCCCATTCCCGCATGGATGAAAAGACGCTTGAAGCCATGTGGACGGCGATTCGTGAAGCCCTGCCGGAGGTGCGCGAATATTTCAAGGCGAAGGGACGCCTGCTCGGTCACGAAAACGGTCTGCCGTTCTACGATCTGTTCGCGCCCGTCGGTCAAAGCACCCGCACCTATACCGTCGAAGAAGCGCGCGCGCTGCTGCTCGACCTGTTCGGCAAATTCTGTCCGGAGATGGGCGAGATGATGCGCACGGCGTTCGACGAGGGCTGGATTGACATGTTCCCGCGCGAAGGCAAGAGCGGCGGTGCATTCTGTTCCGGCTATTACGCCAAGAACATCAGCCGCGTGATGACCAACTTCGCGGGCAGTGCCTCCGATGTCAGCACGCTGGCGCATGAGCTGGGTCACGCCTTCAACAACCGCATGCTGCATCATAAGCCGATCATGATGACCGAAACGCCGATGCCGCTGGCGGAAACCGCTTCCACATTCAACGAAACGCTGCTCATCTCCCAACTTCTCAAGACCGCGACGCCGGAGGAAGAGCTGACGCTGCTGGATTCCTGCCTGACCGAGCAGATGCAGACGATGGTCGATATCTACTCCCGCTTCCTGTTCGAGCAGAAGGTTGTCGCCGCGCAGGCGGATCACGCGTTGGACGTGGACGAGCTGAAGGAAACGATGCTCTGGGCGCAGGAGCAGAGCTACGGCGACGGACTCGATCCGGAATACCGCCATCCGTATATGTGGGCGTGCAAGAGCCATTACTACTCCACCGGTGTCCACTTCTATAACTTCCCGTATGCTTTCGGCGGTCTGTTCGCCCGCGGTCTGTACGCGCGTTATGAGAAGGAAGGCGAGGCGTTTGTGCCGGTCTACTGCGATCTGCTCTCCCGCTTCGGCAGCGATACCATCGCCAACGTCACCGCCAGCGTCGGCATCGACGTAACCACGCCGGACTTCTGGCGCGAGGCTGTCGAAAGCGTGCTGGTTCAGGTTCGCCGCTTCGTCGAGCTGGCGGATAACGCCTGAAACTGTTTTTTTAAATGATACAAGCTCTTTCTGGATGTTGTCGTTCAGAAAGAGCTTTTTCATAGTAAAAAAACAAATTTTACAAAAAAGCGGGCTGAGCCCGCCTGCATTTCCGCCACAGTCCGTAAAGATTCAAAGCTTTACGCACGTGAGCTTGCTTTATGCAATTTCCTATAAGGCAAAAAAGCGGTCCACCAAGCCAAAAGCTCGATAGACCGCTCAACACTCGATTCTCTTCCCGCATCGCAAAGCGATACAAAGCCCTGTATCGTTCCCCTTACGGCGTCAGACGGTTCGGACCGCGGAAGATGAACATCGCGTCCTTAATCGTCAGACCCAGCAGCAGCATCGTCAGTCGGTCGATGCCCAAGCCGAAACCGCCGTGCGGCGGGCAGCCATACTTGAAGAACTCAAGATAGAACTTCACGTCCTCGTCCAAGCCCTTCTCCTGTGCCTGCGCCTTCAGCACGTCATAGCGATGCTCGCGCTGCGCGCCCGTCGTGATCTCGACGCCGCGCCAGATGAGGTCATAGCCCTGCGGCACGCCGTTCTCGTCGCGCATGTGATAGAACGCGCGCTTCTTCGCGTCGTAATCCGTGATGAACAGGAACTCGTGACCGTACTTCTTCTTGACCCACTCGTAGGAGAGGTGCTCCGCCTCGGTGGTCAGGTCGCCCTCTTCTCCCTCCGGACACTTGTAGCCGAATTCCTTCTCCAGCTCAGCATACAGATCCGCCAGCTTGATGACCGGGAACGGCGTCGTCGGCACGATGACCGGCACGCCGAATACGCGCTCAATGTCCTCGCCATAAGCTTCCTTGACCTTGCCCAGCGCATAGGTCAGCAGCTCTTCTTCCATCTTCATCACATCGCGGAAGGACTCGATGTAGCTGAACTCAAGGTCGAAACCGGAGAACTCGGTGGTGTGCTTGCTGGTAAAGGACTTCTCCGCGCGGAACACCGGGCCGACTTCAAAAATGCGCTCAAAGCCGGAAGCCATCGCCATCTGCTTATAGAACTGCGGGCTCTGCGCCAGATACGCCTTGCGGTCAAAATACTTGACCTCGAAAACATCCGCGCCGGATTCGCTCGCCGCGCCGATGAGCTTCGGGGTGTGGATCTCCATGAAGCTGCGCTCCAGCAGGAACTGACGCATGGCGTTGATCATGACCGTCTGCGCCTTGAACATCAGCTGATTCGCGTCGGTGCGCAGGTCGATCCAGCGGTAGTCGATGCGCTGGTCGATGGAAGAGCGCTCGTGACCCTTGCGCGCTTCGCGGTCGATGGGCAGCGGCGCCGCGAGGGACTCGATGATGATCTCCTTCGGATAGATCTCAACGCCGCCGAGCTTGACATACTCGCTCTCGACAGCCTTGCCGATAACGGTGATGACAGAGTCGAGGGTGATCTGGTTGACGGCGTTATCCAGCGCCTCGTTCTCGCCCTTTTCGACGGTAATCTGTACCTTGCCGGTGATATCCTTGAGTACGATGAACGCCATCTTGCTCTTGTTGCGGATGTTCTCAACGAAGCCGCAGACCTTGATCTCGTCCGCGCCGCGAACCTGAGCCGCGTAAGTTCTTTCCATAGTGATTCCTCCGATGTTTTGGATTCATACAGAATTTATTATACCTGCATTTTCCTGCAAATCAAGCCCCAATCGGGGCTGACGCCGATATTTTCACTGAATCTGCCGCTCTTTTTCCAAAAAACCACATTAAAACCGCCGCGAAGCGGAGATGGGGTTTGGGGGATTGGAGTTACGCGCCCGCTGTGCGGGATTCAGCGTAACTCCAATCCCCCAAACCCCACTGAGGGGCTTCCCCCTCAGGCTCCCTTCTTCGCTTCGCGGCGGTTTTAAGGATTTTTATATTTTTTGAAAAAACCGACCGGACACTACAATCCGGTCGGCTATGGATTCGTTTAAAGAATGTGGGAAGCTTATTCCTCGTCGTCCGCCAAGTCCGCCTTGTGCGCTTCGATGATCTTGCCGGCAATCGCCTGCGGCACTTCTTCGTAGCGCTCAAAGTTCATCTTGAACGAACCCTTTGCCTGCGTCATCGAGCGCAGGTCGGTCGCATACTTGAACATCTCAGCCTGCGGCACTTCGGCAATGATGAGCTGCTTGCCGTCGTTTTGCTCCATGCCGAGAATGCGTCCGCGGCGCTTGTTCAGGTCGCCCATGATATCGCCCATGTACTCATCCGGCACGCTGATCTCGACGTGCATGATCGGCTCAAGCAGAACAGGGTTCGCGTTGATGCACTGCTTGTAAGCGATGCGCGCCGCCGTCTTGAACGCCATTTCAGACGAATCGACCGGATGATAGCTTCCGTCGTAAAGCTTTGCGCGCAAACCCGTCATCGGGAAGCCCGCGAGTACGCCCTTGACGAGATTCTCGCGCAGACCCTTTTCAACAGACGGGATGAAGTTGCGCGGGACAGCGCCGCCGACGACCGCATCGACAAACTCGAAGTCCACGCCCGGCTCAGCAGGGGAGAACTCGATCCATACGTCGCCGAACTGTCCATGACCGCCGCTCTGCTTCTTGTGGCGTCCCTGAACCTGAATGGTCTTGCGGATAGACTCGCGATAGGCGATCTTCGGATCCTTGAACACGGCGTCCGCACCGAACTTGGAGAGCAGCTTCTGGCGCACGATCTCCAGCTCCAGCTCGCCCTGACCGCTGATCAGCGTTTCGGTGGTCATCGGGTCTTTGGCGACGATGACATCCGGCATTTCCTCGCAAAGACGCGCCAGACCGGAGAATACCTTGTCCTCTTCGCCCGCCTTCTTCGCGTAGACCGCCAGAGAGATCTGCGGCGCAGGGAAGTCGATGCTGTCATACTGAACGATCTTGCCGATCTCGCACAGGCTGTCGCCGGTGGAGGTATATTGCAGCTTGCTGAGCGCGCCGATATCGCCCGCGCAGAGCATGCCGACCGGAATCTGCTTCTTGCCGCGCACCATGAAGATGCCCGCCGCCTTTTCCGGCTTGTCCGCGTTCGCGTTGTACAGCGGGGTCGCCGCCGTCAGCACGCCGGAAATCACTTTAATGAGGGACAGCTTGCCGACGAACGGGTCGGCGATGGTCTTGAACACCTGCGCGGTGAAGCTCTCGCTCATGTCCGCGTGGCGGATGTGCATGCTCTTGGTCTTGGGGTTGATGCCGTGATAGGTATGTTCCATCGGGCTGGGCATATACATCGCCAATTCATACATCAGCGGGCGCACGCCGATGCCGCTCAAGCTGGAAACCGGCGCAACCGGCACGATGCTGCCCTCATAAATGCCCGCGGACAGACCGCGCAGCATATCTTCTTCGCTGAGCTTGCCCTCGTCGAAGAACTTTTCCATCAGTTCTTCGCTGGTGGACGCCGCCGCCTCGTGGCAGGCTTCCAATGCTTCATCAACCAGTGCCTGCATATCTTCCGGAATCGGGATCTCACGGCGATCCTTGCCCGCGCCGGTGAACGCCTTGCCCGTCAGAACGTCTACGACGCCGCGGAACTCCGTTCCCTCGCCGATGGGCAGAACGGTCGGAATGATGCAGTTGCCATAGGTGCTGCGCAGCTCGTCAAGCACCTTGCGGTAATTTATATGTTCGCGATCGACCTGCGACACGGCGATAATCCTGGCGAGCCCGTGCTTTTCGGTCGCGTTCCATGCTTTTTCAAAACCGGTGGAGATGCCAGTCGCGGCGCTGATGACGATCACCGCGCCCTCCACGGCGTGCAGCGGGCCAGCCATTTCGCCCGCAAAATCAAAGTAACCGGGAACGTCGATGAGGTTGAGTTTCTTTCCGTGGATTTCGATAGGCGCAACGGCTGCGCTGATCGAAATGTGACGCTTAATCTCTTCGGGATCATAATCGCTGACCGTATTTCCATCTTCGACACGACCCTGGCGGTCAGTCACGCCGGCGGCAAAGAGCATCGACTCAACCAGCGTCGTTTTGCCTTCAGAGCCGTGTCCCAATACAGCGATGTTGCGTATGTCCTTCACCATGTAGTCCTTCATAAATCGTTCCTCCTTTGAAGCCATGCGGCTGATTTTGAAAGCGGCTTGTTTCGCGCCGACTTTCCTCTTGTTTCCATTATATCAGACTGCATGAAGAAATGGAAGGGTTTTTGGATATTTTCTTTTCTATCGCCAGTCAGTTTAACTAAATTCGCGTTCCATTTTTACGAACTTTCTATGAGTTTTGACCTTTTTTAATCGTTTTTCAACCATTTTTGCGCATCAAAAAAACGCCCGTCGGGCATAGGGACATCAGGCGCGCGGAAAACGCGCCTTCTGCCCCGTCCGGCGGACGAAAACAATTTTATGAATTTTTGTCGTTATCCTCTGCGGTCTCGCCCAGCTGCTCCATGATGGTCTGATACAGGAACGGCGCTTTCTCCGACCATCTGTCGCAGAATCGCTTCGCCTGCGCCTTGGTCGCCGCCGTCAGCGTCATGGAAAAGATCTCCGCGCCGGATTCCAGCGCCCGCAGCGTCACAGAAAAGCCGTTGTCCGTCTCCTTCCAGACCGCGGGCATTTGCAGCTCGTCCCGGATGCGCCGCTTCCACGTCGGCGCGTTCAGGTTCAGCTTTTCCTGCTGGGATGCGCGGATGCGCCCGGCGAACATATCCACGCTCTGGCGCCCCTGCGGGGTCAGGATGAGCAGCGTTCCTTCCAGATGGCGCGCCTCGCGGACGAATCCGGCTTCCTTCAGCCCGCCCAGCGCCAGATAAAACTGAAACTGGCTCATCAGCCGAGTTTCGACCAGAAAGCGCAGAAGCTGCTCCTCCGTACATCCGCCCAGCCGATCCATCGCGGAAAGCACGACGAGCTTGTCCTCTTCTTCCGTCGCATGCGCGTCAAACGCCATGGCCGCACCTCCCTGTCCAAACGAAGCCGATTACTTCTGCTCGGGCTTTTCCTCGCCGTCCTTGACGAGATAGCTGTCCAGCTCTTTGAGCAGATCGTCGCAGTCGTCGCTGTAAATGGACATGGTGATCGGACGGGAAAGGTCGATAGAGAAAATGCCGAGGATGGACTTGGCGTCCACCACATATCTTCCGGAGCGCAGATCCATATCATAGGGATAGCGGTTAACCAGGCTGACAAAGTTCTTGACGTTATCGGTCATCATCGTCAGGCGAATCGTCACAGTTTTCATCTTGATTACTCCTTATCGCATGGCGCAAAGTTCACGTTTCAGCTATACGGTTTTATTATACCCGAAAGCCCGGATAAATGCAAGCGCCGCTTGATATAACTGCATTTTTCGTGCATGTTTTCCATTGCCAAGAAGCGTAGAGTGTGCTATGCTTTGCGCATATTTTGTTTTGAGGTGATTTGTTTTGTCCGCGTCCCGTTCCCATGAGGTTCAGATGACCTCCGGTTCTCTTTTCAAGAACGTTCTCGCCTTTACCGTGCCGCTGATCCTCTCCGGCGTACTTCAGCTCCTATACAATTCAGCGGATATCATCGTCGTCGGGCGCTTTGCCGATTCGCTGGCGATGGCGGCTGTCGGCGCGACGACCTCGCTCATTCATCTCATGGTCAGCCTGCTGATGGGGCTGAGCGTCGGCTCGTCCGTCGCGGTCGCGCGCGCTTCCGGCGCGGGGGATAACCCCTCCGTGCATCGCGCGGTGCATACCTCCATCGCGCTTGCGCTGATCTCCGGCTTTGCGCTCGGCGCGGCGCTGCTGATATTCTCCCGCGGTCTGCTCGAGCTGATGGGCTGTCCGGAGAACGTCATCGAGGGCGCGGCATTGTATCTGAAGATATACGCCGTCGGTCTGCCCGCCAGCATGATCTATAACTTCGGCGCGGCGATTTTGCGCGCCGTCGGCGATACGCGCAGACCGCTGTATTTCCTGACCGTCAGCGGCGTGGTCAATATTGTCCTGAACGTACTGCTCGTCGCGGGATTCAAGCTCAGCGTTGCGGGCGTCGCCATCGCGACCATCGCCAGCGAAGCGCTCAGCGGCGCGCTCGTGCTGCTCTGCCTGATCCACAACCATGATGCCATCCGCTACGAGCCGAAAAAGACGCGCATCTACGGCAAGTCGCTCTCGCTGATCCTGCGCATCGGTCTGCCCGCCGGTCTGCAAAGCAGCATGTTCTCCATCTCCAACGTGCTGATTCAGTCCGCTATCAATTCCTTCGGCGCGGCGGCCATCGCAGGCAATACCGCCGCCGCCAGCATCGAGGGCTTTGCGACGACCCTTTCCAACTCCATCTCGCAGGCGGCGCTGACCTTCTCCAGCCAGAATATGGGCGCAGGAAAATACTCCCGTGTCCGCAAGGTTCTCTTCGTCTGCCTCGCCGCAACGCTCGTCGGCGGTCTGGGCATGGGGCTGATGATCTATACGTTCGGTACGCCGCTGCTCTCCCTCTTCAATACCGATTCGGACGTCATCGCCTGCGGCTTGATCCGCGTCGCCCACAACATGCCGCTCTACGTCCTGTTCTGTTTGCAGGATACGTTCGTCGGTCAGCTGCGCGGCATCGGCTATTCGCTGATGCCGACCATCACCAGCCTGAGCGGCATCTGCCTGCTGCGCATCGTCTGGCTCTATACCATCTTTGCCGCTTCTCCGACGCTGGATACGCTCTACCTCTCCTATCCGTTCTCGTGGGCTGTGACCCTCGCCGCGCTCATTGTCTGCTACGCGGTCGTCATCCGGAAGCTGCCCAAGAGCGACGAATAAGAAGCTGCAAGCAAAATTTCAGATAAGAAACGATGCAACCCCAAACATAAAATTTCGGGAGACGGATGCCCTGTCGCAAAGGCTTCCGTCTCCCGTTTCTTTTATTTTTCTTTTTTGCAGAATTTTGCAATCGAAGCGACCAGTTTTTCGATTCGAAGCGGTTTGGACAGATGGGCGTTCATGCCCGCTTCAAAGCACTTCTGCGCATCCTCTTCAAAGGCATTGGCAGTCATGGCAATGATGGGAATCGTTTTCGCATCTTCACGCGTGAGCGCCCGAATGGCGCGTGTCGCGCTGAGTCCATCCATGTTGGGCATCATCATATCCATCAGAATGACCGAATACGTTCCCGGCGCGTGGTTTTCAAACATATCCAGCGCTTCCCGACCGTCCTTCGCGATATCCACGGTGACGCCGCGATCCTCAAGCAGGGTCTGCGCGATTTCGGCGTTCAGCTCGTTATCCTCCGCCAGCAGCAGATGAAGCCCTCGGACATCGACGTTCTCCCCGCTCTGCTCGCTTTCCTTGATTTCCGGCACTTCGTCGGCAATCTCGAAAGGCAGCGTGATGATGAACTCAGAGCCTTCTCCCTCTTTGCTGTATACTTCAATGCTTCCATTCATCTGGTCGATCAGCCTCTTGACGATGGACATGCCCAGTCCCGTTCCGTTATATACGCTCCTCGCGTCGGTTCGTTCCTGCGAAAACGGGTCAAATACGTGCGCAAGAAATGCCTCGCTCATACCGATGCCCGTATCCCGAATCACCCAGCGATAGGTGACGACTCCATCCTTTTCGCCGACGCACTGGCAGCTCGTCCTTACGCTGCCGCCGACCTTGTTATACTTGATGCAGTTGCCGTATATATTCAGGAAGATCTGCCGCAGGTGCAGCGGACTGCCATATACGTTTCCGATCTTCACCCTGTCGGATCTCTCCCTGTCGTATTCGAACGTAACGCCGGCTTCCTTCGCGCGCTGTTCTACGATCATCAGGATATCGCGCGCAAGCTGGTTCAGGTCGAGCGGTTCATGCGCAAGCATGATCTCTCCGCTTTCCAATTTGCTCATTTGCAGAACGTCGTTGATCAGGCTGAGCAGGTGATGCGCTGCGATCTTCATCTTTTCCCGATTCGCCGTAATCAGCGCCAGATCATCTGGATGGGCGTCGTCGATTTCAATCAGACCGACGATGCCGTTCAGCGGCGTCCGAATATCGTGGCTCATGCAGGAAAGGAAGCTGGTCTTTGCGGCGTTGGCGCGATCCGCCTGATCGACGGCGGCGCTCAACTCCTCGTTTGTGCTGCGCAGTTTCTCCGCATATTCCTTCTGAACGCGGTACTGATTCTCCCGATAGCTCTGCGCCGTCCGCCAGCGGATGAACCTGATGACCGCCAGAATGACGGCGTACACGATCAGCGCATAGAGCACGTTCTGAATCGTGCCGCTGAAAACCTCGCGCTCGGTTCGATAGACATAGACGTAGAAATTTCTGCCATGCTCCATTAAGCCGAAATCCTGCAAGAGGCTGTCCGGTTTTCGATTGGCATGAACCAGAACATCGCTCATTCCCACGTCTTTGATCCTGCGGAGGATCGCGATCTCATCCGTATTGCGCCCGACGAGGGATTCCTCGTTGCTGGCGATGATTACATTTCCTTTGCTGACGACGATCGTTCCATTTGTTTCAAGCCTGTAACCGGAAAGCATGGATGAAATGGACAGGCTGAAAGCGTCTATGTATTCCACCGTCGTATGATAATACGCCGCGACGATTCCCGGCGCATCCCGCCGACCGACCGCGGAGAGATCGACCTCGCTTCCGTCCGAGCAGGTGTAGCGGGCGATGTACTTTTCTTCCGGATGAAGCGCAACATTGAGCAGCGCCGGAGAATCCAGATACTCCGCCAGCCGTTCCGGCGCTTCGCCCGTCTCGTGATAACCGTCTACGACGACGCCGTTTTCATCCATCAGGACGATTCCGGTCACATAGCTCATCTGCGCGTAATCGGCAAGCGTCTTACCGCTTTCCCCCTCCGCGTCTATCTCCATCAGGTGGGCAACCTGGTTTACGCTTTCCGCCATGCGCATCAGGCTCTTTGTCTCGCTGGCAAGGTTAATGCGCATATACTGGCTGTATTGTTCCTTTACATACTGCGCCGTCGTCATCATCATCTGTCGGGCAGAGAGCATATCGGAATGGGTCGCCGTCAAAAACACGCTGCCGAGAAGCACGATTGCAAGCAGGACTTCGACATGGAGCAGCCGCACGGAGCCTCCGTCATTTTTCCGTTCCGCCTTCATCGGTTTCCACCTCCATGTACTTCTGCGGCTCTTCCAGGTACTTTCCGATGATCTGCTCCATCGTTCCGTCAGCCCGCATATCCTCAAATACTTCTGAAAGCTGCCGTTCCAGCCCGCGCGTATCGTCCTTCGCGAACGCTACGCCCAGCCCCACCGTCAGCAGCGGCTCTTCCAGAATGCGGTAATCCAGCCCATAATCGGACATACACTGCAAGATCGCCGTCTCATGCGCAGCGATGGCATCGACGTAGCCTTTGCTTAAAAACGGATAGATCAATTCCCGATTTTGCAGCAAAAAGATTTCCCGCAGCTCCGGTATCCGCGGATCGGTATGCGAAACGAAAAGTTCCTCCGGCTTGGTCGTCGATTGCACGGCGACCCGCTTCCCCGCAAGGTCGGAAAGCGTATAGATATCGCTGTCCCTGCGCACGGCGACCACCTGCCGGCTTAACATATACGGCGCAGACCATCTGTATTGCTCTTCGCGCCCGTCGATGGAAAAACTGCCCCAGATGCAATCGATCTCTCCGCTTTCCACCAGTTCCTTCTTCGCTTCCCAATCAATTACCGAAAAAACAGCCCGATATCCCATGCGGTCAAACGCTTCTGCCGCCAAGTCCACATCAATGCCCGTCGGCTGTCCGTTAGCGTCCTCATAGTTATACGGCGGATAGTTGTCGCTGCCCACGATGATGACAGGCTTGACGTTCTCATCCGACCGAACCGCCGCTTCTTCGCTCGTACATCCGCTCATCAGCAGTATTACGCACGCCAGCATCGCGGAAAACGCGGCGATCTTTTTCCCCTGCATAGCAACGCTCCTTCATCATGTCGTGTATGTATTTTTTATCCTCTTATGCAGTATATTTTACAATCATCTGTTTATGACACTTTTTTAGCTTATAGGAAATTGCATAAAGCTTGCTCACGTGCGTAAAGCTTTGAATCTTTACGGACTGTGGCGGAAATGCAGGCGGGCTCAGCCCGCTTTTTCAGCTTATAGGAAATTGCATAAAGCTTGCTCGCGTGCGTAAAGCTTTGAATCTTTACGGACTGTGGCGGAAATGCAGGCGGGCTCAGCCCGCTTTTTCATTGTGGAAATCCCTCCGAATCCCATCATCCTTGCGTGCAAATGGCAGTCCTTTTCGCGGAATATCCCCAATATCATCCGGTTTAAATGAAAAATCCCGCGCTTTCGTATCGTTTTCGGATACAAAAGTACGAGATGCCTTTTTGATTCCTGTTTTATGGCAGAACAGCGCCGCTCCCGCTCTCCATGGGGATGCCTTTCTCCATTCAATCCTGACGCCGTATTCTGACTTCTCGCTTTGTTACACTCTGTTTGATTGATATGACATTTGATGCGGCTTTATCATACCATATCCGTAACCGCGGGGCAAGACCCGCTTAAAATGAAACAAGCGTTTTTTCTTCTTTCACCCATTCACAATGCAATCCGTCCGCACGAATCCGCACATCATCTTTCCATTCACGTTGACCAGCACATACGCCCAATCCCGATTCAGCACGGCAAGCCAGCTGACCTTCTGCCCTGCTTTGAGATTGCAGAGCTCATTCTGGCTGAACAGCGGGTCATCCGTCAGGAAGGTATCCTGCGTGATTTCGGAAAGCATATCCGCAGAAATCGCCGCAAAGTCCATTTCCGGCACGCTCGCGCCTTTGGGCAGAGCGTTCCTGTCAATCCAGCCAAAGCGGTAATGGCTGTTGTCGATGCTGTATTGAATGAGGATATAGCCATCCTTCTGACCGTAGACCTCGATCCAGCCGTTCGTGCTGACGAGTCCCTTGCCGCTGCCGCTGCGCACATAGTCCTCGCCGGGGCCCGTATAAACCGGATATTTCTGCCCGCCGGTGAATTTAACCTTCTGCGCGGTAAATGCGCCGGAAGACAGCTGCGGCGCAGTCGTCAGTTTTTCTTCCGCCTCGTCAATCCATGTCGGCAGCGCGTTAAACGACACATAGCGGATATCGCGCTGAACCTTCCCCTTTACATACCCCTGTTCGCCGTTCCCGTATTCAAG
Organism: uncultured Clostridia bacterium; assembly: GCA_934631055.1. Classification (GTDB taxonomy): domain Bacteria; phylum Bacillota; class Clostridia; order Christensenellales; family Aristaeellaceae; genus Ventricola. The sequence goes on from CAKTXP010000022.1 coordinate 13,964, forward strand.
GAAATTCAAGCCGTCGTCCGTGACCGTGATGCTGTCCAGACACGCCTTGTAGTAATGGGTCAGGCGGAACATGCCGTTCTGCCACCTGTATCGCACGCCGCTGGCATAAGCCTCGCCGATCTCATCGAGCATCGTCACGCCGAAAACAAGTCCGTCGTCGTAGACCTTTTTGCCCGTCGGATTTTCGTATCGGTCCAGCTCGTCCTTCCAGCCTGCCTCACCGACATAAAACCATGCCTTTTCTTTTCCCTGCGGCACAGCCCCGGCGTTTTTCAGCCAGTATTTCATTTCGCCGTTCACCCGATGATAGCCGACAAGAATGCGCTCGCTCTGCTTATGGAGCAGCGCAAAGCCGTAGTCGCCCTTGCTCGTTCCCTGAACCTCGCAATAATCCTCCAGCTCATAATCCGCCCAGCGGGACTGAATATGCTCCAGCACCTCCTGCGGCGGCTCGAACAAGGTTCCCCATTCATTTGCTTGCGCACAAGCCGCGCAGAGCATCAGCATCCATGCGCACAACACCATGACCCACTTTTTCATTCTCATTGCCTCCTCTACGCATGCAAAAACGCCGCGTTCCTTTACTTATTAGACGAAGGAGCGCGGCAAAAATTTCACTTTTTTCAAAAAACAAGGAAACGCTGGGGAACGTTGGGAACGTTGGGGGCTTTGCTCCGGGAAACTCGCATAGTCGCGCTGTCCTCTGCCTGCGGCAGACGCGCTCCTTGCGATTTCCGATTTCCGTCACGCTGAATCCCGCACTGCGGGCGCGTGACTCCAATCCCCAATCCCCTACCAAGAACCTGAGGTTCTTGGATTTCCCACTTCATTTATCGCTTTGCGATAAATGGATGAATACGTTGTTTTTGTCGCCACAAGCGAAGAAAGGGTGCAAGAGAACAAGATTCCCTGCCAGAGTTTGGTGCAGCGCCCTAACATCCTCTCTTGCTGTCGCGAAGCGATAGCAACGCATCACTCTCTTTAAACCGCCGCGAAGCGGAGAAGGGAGTCTGAGGGACAATGTCCCTCAGGCAGGTCTTAGGGCGGCAGCCCTATCGTCCCCCCACTCCCCTTAGTTGCTCTCGTAGCCCAGCGTGCGCAGGTCGTCCATGCGGTTGCGCCAGTCCTCGCGAACCTTTACCCAAAGCTGTAAGTTCACCTTCGTGCCGAGCAGATTCTCGATGTCGCGCCGCGCTTCCGCGCCGATGGTGCGCAGCATCGCGCCCTGCTTGCCGATGATGATGCCCTTGTGGCTCGCGCGCTCGCAGTAGATCGTCGCGTGAATCTCCGTCAGGTTGTCGCTCAGCTTGTTGATCGCCATCATCTCGACGCCGATGCCGTGCGGCACTTCCTCGCGCAGATGCAGCAGCGCCTTCTCGCGAATGATCTCCGCGCAGATCTGGCGCTCCGGCTGATCGGTCATCATGTCGTCCGGGAAGTACTTCGGGCCTTCCGGCAGATAGGACACGATGAGCTTTTTCAGCTCGTCCATGCCCTTGCCCGTGCGCGCGCTGATGGGGACGATGGCATCATATCCCGCTTCCGCAAAGGACTGAATCGCCGCCATGAGCCGCGCTTCCTCGACAATATCCGTCTTGTTCAGGACAAGGATCTTCTTCACCTTGCGCGCGCTCATCTCCTCGACAATGGCGCGATCCTGAGAACCGATCTCGTTTGCGTCCACCAGCACCAGCAGCACGTCGATGCCGTCCATCGCGTCCTGCACGCTCTTGACCATGTACTCGCCCAGGCGCGTGCGCGGCTTATGCAGACCCGGCGTGTCCAAAAAGACGATCTGCCAGTCTTTGTCCGTCGCGACGCCCATGATACGGTTACGGGTCGTCTGCGGGCGGTTGGAAACGATGGCGACCTTCTCGCCGACCATCGCGTTCATCATTGTGGATTTACCGACATTCGGGCGGCCGACGATTGCGGCAAAGCCCGAAAGAAATTTCGTTTCGTTCTTTTCGTTTTTCACTGTTCTTTCCCTTCATGGGGCTTTGCCCCATCGCCCCACCAAAGGGCTTTCCGATCGCCCTTTGGAAACCTTCGGGCGCATACTCTTAGTTTTTCTTGAAACATCAGGTTATTAGCTTGACAATTCTTTACCTTAATCGCGAAGCGGAGATGGGGTCTGGGGACTGGTCCCCAGACAGGGCTTGGGGCGGTAGCCCCAACGTCTCCCTTACTTTCCCAGCGATGACGGGCCAAAGCCGTGCGGCAGTAGATCCGACAGCGGCGCATGCTCAACATGCCCGTCCCATGTCACAAAGACCTCCAGCTCCGGCGCAAACTCATACAGCGACTGGCGGCATGCCCCGCAGGGATACGGCGCGGAGCCGCTGGACGCAATGGCGATCTTCGTGAACTCGCGACAGCCTTCGCTGACCGCCTTTACCAGCGCCGTGCGCTCAGCGCAGAGCGTGTTGCCGTAGGCGGCGTTTTCAATGTTGCAGCCGGTGAAAACGCGCCCGTCCTTCGTCTCCAGCGCCGCGCCGACCGCATAGCCGGAATACGGCACATAGGCGTTCTTTCTGGCTTCAGCCGCCAGCTCAAGCAGTTTCTCGTTCGTCATGGCGCTTACTCCTCTCTCGTCAGCCCGATGGACGCGAGGGACTTTTCCTCCATCGCGCGCATCACGGGCTTGTCCTCGTCGGTCATATGGTCGTAACCCATCAGGTGAAAAAGCCCATGCGTGAGCAGATAGCCGCATTCGCGGCGTTCGCTGTGTCCGTATTCCGCCGCCTGCGCCCGAACATGATCCATCGAGATAACGATGTCGCCCAGCGCGCATGCGTCTGTGTCCGGATCGTATTCCTCGCGCAGCAGATGTTCGCACTGTCCCGCCGTCTTTCCCTTGGGATAATTGACCGTCGGGAAGGACAGCACGTCGGTCGAGGCGTCTTTGTTCCGCTGCTCGCGGTTGATGGTGCGGATCTCTTCGTCGCCGACGACGCTGATAAAGACCGACAGCGGACAGCTCACGCCCTCCGTCCTCTGCGCCGCGTCTGCGCAGCGCTGCATCAGCTCGCGCGTCTGCTCATCGAGCAGCCCTTTTTCATCCTCAAATTCGAGAATCATGACTTGACCTCCGTCTGTTTTGCGCCTGCCGCCTGTTTCTGGTTCGCCTTGACCTCGCTGTGATGCTGCGCGCGGCTCAGATCGACGCTCGGATATTCGATGCGCTCATGGAACACGCCCTGAAGCACCGTCTCAAACGCCGAGCATATCTTGCCGATATCGCGGAACGTCAGCGTGCATTCGTCCAGCTGACCGTCCTCCATCTTGCCGCGCACCAGTTTGCGGATGAGCGCCGATATCTTTTCCTGCGTCGGATCGGGAAGGGCGCGGACGGCGGCTTCGACCGTATCCGAAAGCATGAGGATAGCGGCTTCCGAGGTCTGCGGCTTCGGTCCGTCATAGCGGAAATCACGGATATCCACGTTTTCCTCGCCGAACATCTTGACCGCTTTCGCGTAGAAATACATGACCGGCGTATCGCCGTGATGCTGGCGGATCATGTCGATGATGGGTTCGGGCAGATGATGCTTGCGCGCCAGCTCGACGCCGTCGCGCGTATGCTCGGTCAAGATCGCCGTGGACACGCGCGGATCGGTCTTGTCGTGCGGGTTTTCGCCCATCTGGTTTTCCTTAAAATACATCGGGCGGATAAGCTTGCCGATATCGTGGTAATATGCGCCGACGCGGGCAAGCAGCGCGTTCGCGCCGACCGCTTCCGCCGCCGCTTCCGCCAGATTCGCCACGACCATCGAATGATGATACGTTCCCGGCGTTTCGATCATCAGCCGGCGCAGGAGCGGCTGATTCGGATTGGAAAGCTCGATGAGCTTGGACGGCGTTACCAGATTGAATGCCGTTTCCAGAATCGGCTGCAAGCCGACGCAAAGCACCGCGGAGACGACCGCGCCGCCGATGGCATACGCCGCGTCGTTCCATATGCTGCTCATGTCGTTGGACGTCAGCGCCCGCACGCACAACAGGATCAGGAAATCGACGACGCCGACCACCAGACCGCTGACGACGACCATCACGCGCGCCGTATTCCTGCGGAGCATGTAGATGGCGACGATGCCGCCGATGGTACTCATCATCAGCACGCTCAGCGTCTGCGCGGTCACAAGCCCCGTGCCTTTCGCCGTCAGGAACGTGACGAGCAGGCTCAGCGCCATGTTGACCGCATACGCCGGACGCGTACCCAGCAGATTGGCGGCGAGCATCGCGCCCAGCACGACGGGCATCGCGTTGACGTTCAGGTATTCGCCCATCAGCAGACACAGCAGCACGGTCAGCACGCCTGAGATGAGCAGCACCAGCGCGCTTATGCCCATCGTGAACATCTGCGGCGCAAACAGCCAGACATACAGCCAGGTCGCCGCAAGAATGAGCGCCAGCGTCGCCGCCGTACCGATATACAGCGGATAATCGACGCTGTTTCCTTCCAGCAGCCCCAGCGAATCCAGCACGGCGATCTGCTCCGCCGTCACGCGGTCGCCCTTGACGACGATGTTCTGGTCCTGCTTGTAGACGGTCGGCTCGACGGCGTCGCTCGCCTTCTGGCGGTTCTCTTCCGTCGCCGCCTGGTCGATGAGCATATTCGCCTTCAGGCATTTGCGCAGGGTCGGTATCGCCACGTTGTACCACAGATCCGTGCGCGTATTGTAGGCGACGATCTGCTGAATGTTGTTGATGGCGTCGTTGATCTGCCCCTCCGTGATGGTGGAGACCAGCGCCGTCCTCGTCGCGGAAGCCAGCGACTGGCAGAGGCTTTCAAAATCGCTCTCGCTGGTATTCATCAGCGTGCGGAGCTGATAGTTGCTCAGCGTCAGCTTGGTGAGCAGCCCCGACGCCTGCGTATAGTCCGAATCGGTGAACGAGCCGCCCTCCTCGCCCCACGAGGCGCGGATCTGCTCGCCCAGCTCGCGGACGGAACGCATCTCCGAGAAAATGGCGTCCATATCCGAAAGCACCGTGTCGGAGACCGTGTCGTCCTTATAATAGACCGGAGAGACCGCGTCCGCCGCCGCCTGTCTGCGCCGCGCCGTCGTGATCTCATCGACGATATCCTTGCTGGCTGTAATCGTCTTGGGCGCGACGTCGCCGACGCTCAGGTCGTACTGCTCCGGCGAGATCGCCAGCATGCAGATTGCCAGCAGGATGAGGTAAGTCACCGCCGCAAACAAGACCTGCTGTACGCGCGTACTCAGGCTGTCAATCCATTTGCGGGCGGTCTTGCGCGTAGCGTCCATCGCTTCCATCCTCCTTTGCGCGGGCGGCGGCATGCTCGTCATAGGCGCGGACGATCGCCTGAACCAGCTCATGGCGCACCACATCGTGATGCGTCAAGCGCTGCACGGCGATATCCTCTACGCCCTCCAGCACTTCGACCGCCTCGGTCAATCCACTGCGCTTTCCGCGCGGCAGGTCGATTTGCGATGGGTCGCCCGTCACCACGATGCGGGAACGGAAGCCCATGCGCGTCAGGAACATCTTCATCTGTTCCGTCGTCGTGTTCTGCGCCTCATCCAGAATGATGAAAGCATCCGACAGCGTGCGTCCGCGCATATACGCCAGCGGCGCAACCTCGATGATGCCCCGCTCCTGCATCCGCTGGCAGGTCTCCGCCCCCAGCATGTCAAACATCGCGTCATACAGCGGGCGCAGATACGGATCGACCTTCTGATTCAGGTCGCCGGGCAGGAAGCCCAGCTTCTCGCCCGCCTCAACCGCCGGACGCGTCAGCACAATGCGCTCGACTTCCTTCGATTTGAGCGCCGTCACCGCCATCGCCATCGCCAGATACGTCTTGCCCGTGCCTGCCGGACCGATGCCGAAGGTCAGCGTGTGCTTTTTGATGGCGCGGACATAATCGCGCTGACCGAGCGTCTTGCAGCGGATCGGACGTCCGCGGAACGTCGTCGCCACAACGTCCTGATACAGGTTGTCGAGCAGCTCCAGCTCGCCTTTTTCCAGCAGGCTGACCGCATACTGTACGACCGCGGTATCCACGCGTTCGCCCTTCGCCGCCAGCGCACCCAGATGACGCAGGATATCGTTCGCGCCGTCTACGGCGTCCTCGCGTTCGCCCTCCACGACGATATCCCCGCCGCGCAGCGCCACGCGCACGCCCATCAGTTTTTCAAGCAGGCGGATGTTCTCATCCCCTGTGCCGAACAAGGTTTGCAAAGCCCCGGATTCCGAGGCGTTTCTTCGTTCTTCCGCCAAAAGCAGATCCTCCCGTGCCTTTTTCAAGGCTCAATCTGAGCTTTGGGCATGCCCCGCGCGCCGATGCCCTCTTCATAGGCAAGCACAACGGTCGCATACACGAACTCATTATCTATCATACTATAATCTACCCATTTGTCAAGGATTTCGACCCCCGACGGGCAGTTTAATTTCGCAATTTTCTCCGCCGCGCCCTGTGCCTGGCTGCGCGCGTCGGCGAGAGAGCGTTTCTCCTGTCTGTATACCGTCCGCGCCAGCGTTTCCACGCGCCGCCATACCGGCAGATACAGCCCGACGACCGGTTGTCTCTCCACGCTCACATCCTGGCTGTCGAAATCCTGCGCGTCCGCGACGATACGGCTGTGCCATGGGCTTTCCATCGTCACACGCCTGCGCACTTCGCCGTTCTCGACCGTCTCCACTTCGTTCAGGCTTACGCGCGCGTCGCCCCGCGCGAATACCCGCGCAATGATTTCCCCCTGCGCGCGGCATGAATGCGTCTCTCCGCCGCTCGTGCGCTCCTGCCCGCGGATCAACACCTGTCCTTTCCGCACAGCCTGCCCCGGCACGACCTGCGGCGTGCCGCTCTCCGCGCTGATGCGCACGATGATGCCAGACTGCGCCGCGACGATATCGTTTCCTTCCCCCGCCACGCCTGCCTGTTCGCCGAGCCTTGCGCTCTGGCAGTCGATGACCAATATGCTCCCTTCGAACCGCACCGCGACATGCGCCAGCCCCGGCACAGCAAGCGCCAGCGCATGTTGAACCGCGTCCGTCGAGACCATCCGTTTGAACTGACCAACGCGCACGCCTTCCGCCGCCAGACAGCGGCGCACCTCCGCGACGTTCTCTCCTGCGTTGTCGATTTCGATCTTCCAAATCATCCCTGCGGACAGCCAGACCAGCGCCACGCAAAGCGCCGCCGACACGCCGAGCATACAGCGCTTCCGAAAAAAGCGCGCCGCCCGAACGCCGATTCCCGCGTCGGCCTCGCGCATCTGCCAGCCGTATTGTTCACAGAGCGCGGTCAATTCCTTTTTCTTCCAGAAGGGCAGGACGACGCGGACGCATCGCCCGTCCACCCGCCGGACATGGCGCAGAAAAAGCCCTTTATCCCCTGCCGCGCGCAGCAGTTTTTCCAGATTCAGTCCGGATATTTCCAGCGTCAGATTCACGGCTTTCCGCCCTCCCCTCGCAGGGCGTAGGTCGCCGTCATCACGCGCTTTCCGGTGACGAGTGCGGCGTCCATGGAAAGCTCTTTGAGCGTCAGTTCTTCGCCCAGTATGGTCAGCACGCCGCGCCCCGTTCTGAGCCGGACGATACTGCCGGACAATTCGACCACGCCATGCTGACCCTCGACGAGTGCGGCGCTCTGTCCGCTGAGCGTTACGCGCGCGCAATCGCCCGTTGCATCCTCCGGAAGCCCCAAAGCCAGCGTCCAGCTCTTTTTCCGCATGTCTTTCCCCTCCCGCGCGCTTCGCGCCCGCAAGGGAGAGTATGCGGAGAAACGCAGGAGAAGAACGGGGG
>CAKTXP010000023.1 GCA_934631055.1 uncultured Clostridia bacterium
GCGGTTTAAATCCACGTTTTGAACGCAAAAAGGAGCCATCCCCTTTCGAGGATGACCCCTTTCTCATTCATTCGATTACTCAGCCTGAGCCGCCTGAGCGCCCGCGACCTTACCGAAGCAGACGGACTCGGAATATCCGCCAGCCTGCCAGGTCACTTCGCCAGCCGCATACAGACCCGGAACAACCGTGTCGTCCGCGTTGAGAACCTGTGCGTTCTCGTTGCAGACCACGCCGCCCTTGGTCATGTGGTTCGCACCCTCAACACGGACGCCGTAATACGGGCCTTCCGCGTCCAGCGCACGCGCCGGCACAGCCGCGATCTGCGCGTTCTCCGTGCCGGCAGCCGCATCAGCGTTATACTGCTCGACAGAAGCCTTCAGACCTTCCGCGTCGATGCCCAGCTTTTCAGCCAGCTCCTCAAGGGTCGCGCCCTCGGAGTAGTAGCCCAAGCCGACATGCTTACGGATACGGTAGAAGGAGTCATAGCCGGTCTTGTCGGTGATGTAGTACGCCGCGCCGTTGGTCTGCTCCTGGATCATGGTGCCGCGATCCATGCCGGACTTATTCTCCAGCAGGGTGCCTTCCTTATTCGCCAGCAGGTTCATATCCGCGCCGCCGGTCAGATCGCGATACGGAACGATGATGTTGGAGAAGAAGCTCATCTTGCCCATGTTCTCCATCTTGAAGCCGTTCTGCTCGAAGATCTTCACGAAGTCGCCGGTCGTGCCCATCTGGTTGGAGGTGTTGAAGACCTCGTAGCCCGGCGCATACTCGGCGAGCAGCTCCTTGTTGGAGCAGAAGCCGCCGGTCGCGATGATGGTGCTCTTGGCGTTGATGGTGTAGGTCTCATTATCGTTGTTGGTGACGACCACGCCCTTGCAGACGCCGTCCTCCATCACGATATCCATGCCCTTGGTGCCGGTGCGCACATCGACGCCCAGCTCGTTGGCAGCCTTTTCCAGGCCCGCCTGAATGACCTCGCCGGAATACTGGTTATCCTCCGCCATGTGGTTGGTGCCGCCGTAGTTGTAATTCAGCTCGACGCCCATCGCACGCAGCCACGCGTCAATGCCGTATTCCTCGTTCGCCCAGACCTGAATGCGCTCGGCGGATTCGCCGTTGCTGCTCTTCTGCTCGATGAACTTGGCAAGGCCCGCTTCGCCGACCCACTCGTCGTTGCCGGCAGCCTTCTGCGCTTCGGTATTGATCATATCGAAGAAGTTCATGTCGAACTTGCCGTTGCCGCTGAGGATGTCCAGCTTCTCAACGAGGATGACGTTCACATCCGGGTTGGTCTGCTTGGCGCTGATCGCCGCCGCCAGACCCGCAGGGCCGCCGCCGACGATGACGATATCGCAGCTCTCCGCCGCGCGCTCGGTTGCCGGCTTTTCGGCGTTGGTGCGCTTGACTTCCGGCGCATCCATGCCAGCCTGCTTCATCGCGTCGGCAACAGCCGTCTTAACCGCGTAGGAAGAGAACGTCGCCGCGCTCACATTGTCCACGTCCGCGGTGTTCGCCGCAAGGATGCGGTCGCGGATGACCGGGAACGCACGGTCGATGACCACGTTCGTCTCGTGGTTGTCGCCCAGCGCAACGTCAGTGATGACGCCATTCTCGATGGTAACATTTACGTTCATCTCGCCATGATAGCCGCTGCCGGTCACGGTGTAGGTCTCAGCAAGCGCAACGCTGCCGGTCATCATGACGGCAGCCGCCATCAGGCTGATGGCTTTCAATTTGTTCATCTTTTTTCCTCCTGTTGTCAGCTTAGGAAGGCTTTTCGCAGAGCCGTTTTCCTATCTGCTCGCAGGTATTATATACAAGTCCATTCACAAAGTCAAGCTAAATTGTCCGTTATCCAATGTTAATTTGCCGTGTTCTTGACAAAATCTGGATCGTTATCCAGTCGGTCAGTTTTTTTTCAAAACATAAAACAGAGGCGCTTCCTCCTCTGTTTCAGGAGAAAACGCCTCTGCGCTTCAGATTTTCTTTAAAATATCAGCTTAGACGACGCCCTGCGCTTCCATCGCGCCCGCGACCTTCAGGAAGCCCGCGATATTCGCGCCGACAACATAGTTGCCCGGCATTCCGTATTCCTTCGCCGCGCTGTCGATGTTGTTGAAGATGCCGACCATGATATCCTTCAGCTTGGCGTCCACCTCGTCGAACGTCCAGCTCAGGCGCATGGAGTTCTGGCTCATTTCCAGCGCGCTGGTCGCAACGCCGCCCGCGTTCGCCGCCTTGCCCGGCGCAAAGAGTACGCCGTGATCCTGGAGATACTTCGTCGCCTCCAGCGTTGTCGGCATGTTCGCGCCCTCGGCGACTGCGATGCAGCCGTTTTCAACAAGCGCCTTCGCGTCCTCGATATGCAGCTCGTTCTGCGTCGCGCACGGCAGCGCTACGTCGCACTTGACGGTGAATACGCCGCGTCCCTCATGATACACCGCGCTCTTGCGGGCAGCGGCATATTCGGTCAGGCGTGCGCGGCGCACTTCCTTGACGTCCTTGAGCAGCGCCACGTCGATGCCTTCCGGATCGTAGATCCAGCCGGTGGAGTCGGAAACCGTGACGACCTTCGCGCCGAGCTGCTCAGCCTTCTGCACGGCGTAGATGGCAACGTTGCCCGCGCCGGAGACCGCGACCGTCTTGCCCGCGATATCATGACCATTCGCGGCGAGCATCGCCTGCGTCAGGTAGAGCAGACCGTAGCCGGTCGCCTCGGTGCGCGCCAGAGAACCGCCGTAGGTCAAGCCCTTGCCGGTCAGCACACCCTCGTAGCGACCCGTCAGGCGCTTGTACTGACCATACATATAGCCGATTTCCCGCGCGCCGGTTCCGATATCACCTGCCGGCACATCGACGTCCGCGCCGATATGACGGTACAGCTCGTTCATGAAGCTCTGGCAGAACGCCATGACCTCGCGGTCGCTCTTGCCCTTCGGGTCGAAGTCGCTGCCGCCCTTGCCTCCGCCGATGGGCAGACCGGTCAGGGAGTTCTTGAAGATCTGCTCGAAGCCGAGGAACTTGATGATGCCCAGGTTAACGCTCGGATGCAGGCGCAGACCGCCCTTGTACGGACCGATAGCGCTGGAGAACTGCACGCGGAACGCGTTGTTCACCTGCACCTGCCCCTTGTCATCCACCCACGGCACGCGGAAGAGGATCTGGCGCTCCGGCATGGTCAGGCGCTCAAGCAGCGCTTCTTTGCGATATTTTTCCTCATTGCGCTCGATTGCCGGACGCAGAGAGTCAAACACTTCGCGGACAGCCTGATGGAATTCCGGCTGGCTGGGATTCTCGCGCACAACGCGCTCATAGACCTCGTCAACGTAAGACATGAATAGGAGCCCCCTTCATAATATGCTTTCCGAATGGAAAAACATGACTTTCTTTTCAGCCCCTTCATTATACGCAGGTCTCCCTATTTTCGCAAGTGTTTTTGATAAATTTTTCGTTTTTCTTTCGTTTTTTGTCGAAAACTCACTCAATTTGCAGATTTATGAATTTATCAAGCCGAACTTTGCATATTGGAACTTCCTGCTTTCCCTTTTTAAGGAGAGAAAAACGTGTAAGCGGCGTAAGAAAAAGCAGCCCTCTCCGTCCGCCTCCGGCAGACACCTCCCCCTTTAGGAGAGCTGTCAGCGAAGCTGACTGAGAGGGCCGTTTTTTTATGAATTCAATATCTTTCTCAGCATCTCATTGATCTTTTTCGGATCAGCTTTGCCCTTGAGCGCTTTCATCGCCTGCCCGACGAGGAAGCCAAAGACCTTCTGATTGCCCGCGCGGTATTCCGCGACGTCCTTTTCGCACTGGACAAGCACGTCGGCGAGGATCTGCTCGTAAGCAGAATCGTCGCTGACCATCTCCAGCCCATGCGCCTTGATGTAGCCTTCGATATCCGCCCCGCCGTCGAACGCGTAGGCAAAGACCTCTCTTGCGCTCTGACGGCTGAGCCTGCCTGCGGAAACGGCGGCGACGACAGCGCCCAGCGCCTGCCCGCTCAGCTCCAGGTTTTCGGCAGATACGCCTTTTTCCTTCATCATCGCCATCGTTTCGCCCATGATCCAGTTGGAAACTTCTTTCGGCTTTCCGCATGCCGCGGCCGCCTGCTCAAACAGGTCGGCGATAGGCTTTTCTTCCGTCAGGATGCGCGCGTCGTATTCCGGCAGACCAAACTCGCTCTGATACCGTGCGGCCTTCGCTTCCGCCAATTCCGGCTGACGCGCGCGCACGGCGTCGATGAACCCCTGAGAGATCTCAATCGGCGGCAGATCCGGCTCCGGAAAATAGCGGTAGTCCTGCGCGTTCTCCTTGGAGCGCATCGCGAACGACGCGCCCTTGTTGTCGTCCCAGCGGCGGGTCTGCTGCTGCACTTTTCCGCCGTCCTCGATGAGTTCGACCTGGCGGCGGTATTCGCCTGCGATGGCGCGCGAAATCGCCTTGAAGCTGTTGATGTTCTTCATCTCCGTGCGCGTGCCGAACTCCTTCTGCCCGACGGGGCGGACGGAGAGGTTGACGTCCGCGCGCATGGAGCCTTCCTGCATCTTGCAGTCCGACACACCGAGATATTGCAGCGTCTGGCGCAGTTTGGTCAGATAGGCGATGACTTCCTCCGCCGAGCGCATGTCCGGTTCGGAAACGATCTCCAGCAGCGGCACGCCGCAGCGGTTGTAATCGACCATCGTCTGATCGAGCCATGGATCGTGCATCAGTTTGCCCGCGTCCTCTTCCATGTGGATCTCATGGATGCCGACGGACTTCTCCCCCGCCGCCGTTACGATATCGACATGACCGTTTCGGCAGATCGGCAGATACAGCTGGCTGATCTGATACGCCTTGGGCAGGTCGGGATAAAAGTAGTTCTTTCGGTCGAACTTGTTGTATCGGGTGATCTCGCAGTTCGTCGCCAAGCCTGCCGCGACCGCAAACTCGACAACCTTGCGGTTGGCGACCGGAAGCGTGCCGGGCATGCCCGTGCAGACCGGACAGGTATGCGTATTCGGCGCGCCGCCGAACTGCGTCGTGCAGCCGCAGAATATCTTGGTCTTTGTCGCCAGTTCGACGTGAACCTCAAGACCGATGACCATTTCATACGTTGCCATGGCTCAATCCTCCTTCGGGCGGCTGCGGTGGAATCCCGTCCGCGTCTGATAGGCATATGCCGCGTCAAAAAGCTGCTGCTCGCCGAACGCCCTGCCGATCATCTGCGCGCCGACCGGCATGCCCGCCCGATCGAATCCGCACGGCACGACCATGCCCGGCAGCCCCGCCATGTTGACCGATACCGTATAGATGTCGCCCAGATACATCTGGATAGGGTCGTCCGCGTGTTCGCCCAGCGGATACGCCGTCGTCGGCGCGGCGGGCGTCAGCAGGATATCCGCCTGTTCAAAGCAGGCGTCAAACGCCTTCTTGATGAGCGCCTTCACCTGAAGCGCCTTGTTGTAGTACGCGTCGTAATAACCCGACGACAGCGCAAACGCGCCCAGCATGATGCGCCGTTTGACCTCCGCGCCAAAGCCTTCGCTCCGCGCCGTCAGATACAGGTCGTGCAGATCCTCATATTCTTTCGGGCGGAAGCCGTACTTCACGCCGTCATAGCGGGACAGGTTGCTGCTCGCTTCCGCGCACGCCAGAACGTAATACGCCGGTATCGCGTAGTCGAGCATCGGCATATCCACAGGCACGAGTACCGCGCCCATCTCTTCCAGAACATGCGCTGCATCCATCACCCGCTGGCGCACGTCCTCCGCCAATCCTTCGCCGAAATACGCCTGCGGAATGCCGACCCGCAGCCCATCCAGACGCGTCTTATCCGGCATCGTCGGCGCGGGCATGTCAACGCTCGTCGCGTCCATTTCGTCTTTGCCCATCAGCACGGCAGTCACGGCGGCGGCATCCCGCGCGTCGATGGTCAGCGGACCAATCTGATCCAGCGACGACGCATACGCCAGCAGCCCATAGCGGGAGACCGCGCCATACGTCGGCTTGATGCCCGTCACGCCGCAGAACGACGCCGGCTGGCGGATGGAGCCGCCCGTATCGCTGCCCAGCGCATAAAAGACCTCGCGCGCGGCGACCGCCGCCGCCGAACCGCCGGAAGAGCCGCCCGGCACGCGCGTCGGATCCCACGGGTTGCGCGTCACGCCGAAATAGGAAGATTCCGTCGTCGAGCCCATCGCGAACTCGTCCATATTCGTCTTGCCCAGACAGACCGCGCCGATGGCGTCAAGCTTCTGCACGACGGTCGCATCGAATACCGGCACATAGTTTTCCAGCATTTTGGAAGAACAGGTCGTGCGCACGCCTTTCGTCGAGATTAAATCTTTAACTGCCATCGGCACGCCCGCAAGCGGATGCTTGAGTTCGCCGGACGCAATCTTTTTCTGCACCTCTTCCGCGCGGGCGATCGCCGCTTCCGGCGTCACCGTCACGAACGCATGCACGACCGGCTCAAGCTTCTCGATGCGCTCAAGGCATGCCCTCGCCGCTTCGACTGCGCTGATCTCGCCCGCCTGTATCTTTGCGCCCAGCTCAAGGGCGGTATAATCAAACAGCTCCATGTTTTCCTCCTTACTCCACCGTCTTGGGTACAAGGAAGCAGCCGTCTTTGACGGCGGGCGCGTTTTCCAAAATCAGCTCGCGCTCCATGCTCGGCTTCACTTCGTCCTCGCGGAATACGTTGACGACCGGAAACGCGTGGCTCATCGGCTCGACGCCCGTCGTATCCAGCTCGGAGAGCTTATCCACATAGCCGATCATCCGCGCAAGGTCGGACGCCGCCTGCGCGCGCTGCGCGTCGTCGATCTTCAAGTGCGCCAGCTCGGCGACATACGAAACGAGTTTATCGTTGATTTCCATATTCTTGTCCTTTCCGGGAACGATGGGCTGCCGCCCATACCCGCTTGGGGACATTGTCCCCAAACCCCTTCTTCGCTTCGCGGCGGTTTTAATATCGTTTTCTTCAGCTATCGCTTCGCGATAGCGTAGTGGAAAATCCAAGAACCTCAGGTTCTTGGTGGGATTGGAATCACGCGCCCGCTGTGCGGGATTCAGCGTGATGGAAATCGGAAATCGCAAGAAACGCTTGAGTTTCTATGCGAGTTTCCCGGATGTTTGGGGCAAAGCCCCAAGCGTTCCCCTTACGGCTCGATCCTCTGCTGGTCGCGCGGGAACAGGCACGTTTCGCGGACGTTGTTCTCGCCGAGCAGGCGCGCGGTCAGGCGCTCAAGCCCCAGTCCCAGACCGCCGTGCGGGCAGGTTCCGTATTTGTGGATCATCAGATAGCCCGCAAAATCCTCCGGATTCATGCCCTTCTTGATGAGCTTCTTGACCTGCGTGTCGTAATCGTGGATGCGCTGACCGCCGGTCGTGACCTCCAGCCCGCGGAAGAGCAGGTCAAAGGAGAGCGTATAGCGCGGATCCTCCGGATCGTCCGCCGCGTAGAACGGGCGTTTCTTGCTCGGATAATGCGTTACAAAGACGAACTCGCTGCCGTATTCTTCGGCAAACAGCCTGCTGATGAGCTGTTCTTCCTCCGGTTCGAGGTCAAACGGATCGCGTATCGCCCGCCCGTATTTCTCGCTGACCATGCGCTTGGCGTCGTCAAAGCGCACCGCCGGAATGCTCGTCACATCCGGCAGGTTCACATGCAGCGCGGCGAGCTGCGGCGCGTAATCCGCTTTCAGCACCGCCATGATGTTCTGCAAGACCTTGGTCTCCATCTGCATGATATCCTCAAAGCCGCTGATGAAGCCCATTTCAAAATCCATCGACGTATATTCGTTCAAATGGCGCTGGGTGTTATGCTTCTCCGCGCGGAACACCGGGCCAATCTCGAATACGCGTTCATAGACCGGCACCATCGCCTGTTTGTAAAACTGTGGGCTTTGCGCCAGGTACGCGCGCCGACCAAAATACTCCATGCGGAACAGGTTTGCGCCACCCTCGGCGTTTTGGGCGACGATCTTCGGCGAATGAATCTCCGTAAATCCTTCTTTTTGCAGCGCCTCGCGGAAGCCGCGGACGATGCCCTCCTGTACTTTGAAAACCGCGCGCTTGCGCAGGTTGCGCAGCGTCACGAAGCGGAGCGCCAGATCGGTATCCAGCGACAGGTTCATCTTGTTCTTGCCGATCGGCACAGGCATCGCTTCCGCCGCGCGGGAAAGCACCTCCACCGCGCCTGCATGCAGCTCGATGCCGCCCGGCGCACGCTCATCGCGGACGACTTCGCCGGAGACGACCACCGCGTCGCCGTCGCGGACATCCCCTTCATCGCCTGACAGCACGCATTGCAGAATGCCTTGCGGCATGCGCAGCAGCGCGAACCGAACGTCGCCCAAGTCGCGCAGCGTATGCACGATGCCGTGTACGGTCGCCTGCTTTCCAGCCTCCATCGCCAGCACATCGCTCAGCGTGCTGTGTCTGCTTTCGGTCTTTCCTGTCATGGTCTGCATAAGTCAGCCTTCCTTTCTCACCGGCGCTGCGCCGGTCCATTTGGCTGTCCGGAACGCTTTTCCAAATAAAAAACGTCCCGAACAGAATCGTTCTGCTCGGGACGGGAACATTCATAACGTACCCCGCGGTACCACCCAAGTTGCTGCCTGCGACTATCATCCGGCAGCCCCTCTCATCCTTAACGCGGATCAATCGGGCGCGCCTGGGCTTTTATGCTTTGACGCGCCGGCTCCGGAGTGTTCTTTCTGCCCGCGGGGTTTCTACGCACAGCTCTCAGCCGGTGACCGTGCCTCTCTGGTTGAAAACGCGGGATACTCGTCTCTTTCATCGCCGTTTCGATTATGTTGTGCATTATAGCGCAGTCAAATGCAGCTGTCAAGAATATTCTCGCAATTTCTTTTCAAAATACATATGAATCTCGCGATTTATGAAAGTCAATTCCAATCTCCGCCATATTCGCGCCGAATTTGACATTGTCATGCTCTTCGGGTTATACTTATGGAAACCACTTGAACGACTTCATTCAAATCAAAAAGCAAACGGAGGTTTTACCCATGGCTTATTCTCAGCAGATCGCGGACAAGCTCCGCGAGGTTTTCGCTTCCATGAACGTCAACGCCAGCTTCGAGGAGAAAGCGAACTGCGGCATCTTTGCCACGCGCCTGAAGCTGCGCTGCCGCCTTCAGAGCGCGCAGATGATCATCCTCGTCCGCGAGGATAACTTCTCCACGCTGACGACCATCCCGCTCGCCGCGGACGAAGGCAACCGCCTTGCCGTCGCGGAATACCTGACGCGCGTGAACTTCAACATGCGCAACGGCAACTTCGAGCTGAACATGGAGACCGGCGAGATCCGCTTCAAGACGTATGTCCACGTCGGCGCGGGCGAACTCGATCCCGCCGCGGCGCGTCTGGCGATCATGCTCCCGTTCATGATGGTCGAGCGTTTCGGCGACGGTCTGGTCGAGGTGCTGTTCGGCTTCAAGTCTCCGCGCGAAGCGTTTGAAGCCGCCGCAGGCTCTCAGCCGAAGCAGTAAGAGGGCAAACATCACGCTTTCCCTGTTGCGACGCCAAACGGCTCGAATTTCTTTCAAAAACCGTTCCGTGCTTTCGGACGGTTTTCTTTTATATCACAAAGAAATTCGTGAACTTATCGGTGCAGAAAACCATCCGCTCACGCCGAGCCCATGTCTCAAATCACACATTTTCCCAAAATTTGACGTAAAGTGTCCTTGACATTTCGACCCTTTGGTGATATCCTAAGCATGTAAAGCAAGCTTTACTTTTTTAGAAAGGAGTTTCTCCTGTGATCAATCATTTGGAAGAGCTTCGCAAACAGCGCGGCATTCGTCAGGAGGATTTGGCGCAAGCGCTGGGCGTTTCCCGCCAAACCGTGATCTCGCTGGAAAAGGGAAAGTACAACCCTTCTCTGGCGCTGGCTTTTAAGCTCGCGCGCTACTTCGGTCTGTCCATCGAGGATATCTTTGATGACAGCGACAAATACGCTGACGAAAAATGACTGCGGCAATTCAACTTTTGCCCCTCACCGGGGCATGTATTCGGCATTGGATGCCAAGGAGGATGAAAATATGGCCTGCAAATGGGGAGAAAAAAAGAACATGACAATTTTGCTGGCGGTCAGCCTTGTTTTGCTGATCGGCGGCGTCACTTGCGGTTTGCTTTTACCAAAGGAAGCGCACCTGTCTTCGCGCATCGCGGGCTTTTTCAGCGGCATGGGCGGCTCATTCACGGCAATTTCGCTTGTCGTGCTCGTGCGCCGCAGACTCATCGGCGAAGCGCGTGCCAAAGACAGTGAGCTGGCCGCCACGGACGAGCGCGGCCAGCTGATTGCGCTGAAAGCCCAGAATATTTTGGCGCTGTGCGTCACGTTCTCCATGTGCGCCATGGTCGTTGTGGCAACGGTGCGCGGCGATACGCTTTACATGCTGCTGGGCGGCGTGCTGCTTCTGCTCAGCGCGGCAGGCAAGGCCGCCGCAGCGTATCTTTACGGCAAACAGCTTTGACCCTTGGACAAAACAGCCGCGCTGTCCCTTGTATTCCTCCCGCCGGTTCTGATATAATCAGGATATCACCAACCGGCAGGAGGTTTTTGCTATGTTCAGCCTGATTTCCGAAACCCATTACCGCCAGACGATGGAGACTGTTGTCGAGCCGCAGCTCGCCGCTCTGCGTGAAGAGATCGACATGCCGCTTTCCGACGATGACACGCTTCACGCCGAACTGTATGAGCAGCCGTCCGCCACGCGCGCAGTCGTCGTCCTGCACGGTTATACGGAGTCGTGCGAAAAATTCCGCGAAATGACGTGGTATTTCCTTCAGTCCGGTTTCAACGTCTATGCCATCGATCATCGCGGGCATGGCAGAAGCGCACGTCAGTTCAAGGAAACCTATCTGACGCATGTCGATCATTTTGCCGATTACGTTCAGGATCTGGAAGCCTTCATGCAGCGCATCGTTCTGCCCCGAACCAAAGCGCTTCCCGTCTGCCTGTATGCGCACTCCATGGGCGGCGCAATCGGCGGCATGATGCTCCAGCGCCATCCGGAGATGTTTGCGCGTGCCGTGCTGACCGCACCGATGATCGCTCCTTCCAGCGCACCGTTCCCGCAGTTTGTCGGCGCGGCAATCGCCAACGTCATGTGCGCACTGGGCAAATCCAAAGAAATGGCGTTCATCGGCAAGCCGTTCGATCCGGCAAGCGAAACCTTTGAAAGCTCGTTCTCCACGAGCCGTGCGCGGTTTGATTACTACGAGCAAAAGCGCATCCATAACGCCCATTTGCAGAACAGCGCGCCGACCTACGGCTGGGTAAAGGAAGCCATCGGCGTAACCAAGGTGCTGCTCGACGTGGAAAAAGACCGCGCCATCAAGACGCCGCTCCTGCTCTGTCAGGCAAGCCGCGACACCGTTGTCCGTCTGCCGGAGCAGAACACGTTTGTCAGCCAGATTCCCGGCGCACAGCTGAAGGCGTTTGACGCCAAGCACGAAATCTACATGTCCTGCGACGCCATTCTGAAAGACTATGTTCCAACGGTCATCGGCTTTTTGAGCGGAAGCGCGGGAAAGTAACAGCGGGCTGAGCCCGCGTTCACTTCCGCCAAAGTCTGCCACGCATCAGAGTTTTGCTCACGCGGGCGATTTTACGCAATTTCCTATACGTTAAAAAACGGGCTGAGCCCGCGTTCACTTCCGCCAAAGTCCGCCACGCATCAAAGTTTTGCTCACGCGGGCGATTTTACGCAATTTCCTATACATTAAAAAAACTGTTTATTTCGGACTCGCCGCGCTTCTTCCACAACCAGAAAATCCCTCTCCGCTTCCTTCTCCCTCTTTCAGTCAAAGAGAGGTTCAAGGAAACAGAGAGGGATTTTTTACAACAGGACGAGAATCAAACCCATCCAAAAAACCGCGTAAAACGGGTAACGCTTGGGGCTCTGCCCCAAACCCCGGCAGGAAACTTCGTTCCCTGCACCCTTCCTACATGTATCGCTTTGCGATACATGGGGATAATCCGATTCAATACACAATAAATATGTGCTTTTCAGTACGCTTTCAGCGTTCCGACCAGCTCCTGCGCATTCTGCACCTTTTGCGCGTCGCAGTAATCGTTCAGCTCCCGAATGATGCGCGGGCAGGCAAACGGATCGGTGAAGTTCGCCGTGCCGACCATAACCGCCTGTGCGCCGCAGAGCATGAATGCCGCCGCGTCCTCGCCGGTTTCAATGCCGCCCATGCCGATAATCGGAATATGCACCTTCTGTGCGCTCTGCCAGACCATGCGGAGCGCGACCGGGCGCACCGCGGGGCCGGACAAGCCGCCCGTGTTGTTCGCCAAAATCATCTTTCTGCGCCGCACATCGACCGCAATGCCCGTCAGCGTGTTGATCATGGAGATAGCGTCCGCGCCCGCTTCCTGCGCCGCCAGCGCATTTTCGGTGATATCCGAAACATTCGGCGTCAGCTTGACGATGAGCGGCTGCTTTGCCGCCGCTTTGACCGCCTTGGTGATCTGATAGACGCTTTCCGGCTTCACGCCGAAAGCCACGCCGCCCTCATGGACGTTCGGGCAGGAGATATTCATTTCCAGCATATGCACGCCGGTCGGCGCAAGCCGCTCCGCCATCCGCACATATTCATCAATGCTCGTGCCGGTGATATTCGCAATCACCGCGACATCCTTTTCAAGCAGCCACGGCAGGTCGTTTTCGATAAAGCTGTCCACGCCGGGGTTTTGAAGTCCGACGCTGTTGAGCATGCCGCTCGGCGTTTCCGCAATGCGGGAAGGCGGGTTGCCCGTGCGCGGCTTGAGGCTCAAGCCCTTGACGGAGATGCCGCCCAGCTGACCGATATCATACAGTTCGTCATATTCGCGTCCGAATCCGAATGTACCGCTTGCGGCGATGACCGGGTTTTTCAGCTTTACGCCGCAAAGCTCGAGGGACAGATCAGCCATTCAGGCACACCTCCTTTGCGTCAAACACCGGGCCATCTTTGCAGACGCGCTTGTAGCGCCAGCCGCCGTCCGCCGTCTTGATCTTCACATTGCAGCCCAGACACGCGCCGATGCCGCATCCCATGCGTTCCTCCAGCGATATCTGGCAGGGCAGGTCATATTTTTCGCAAAGCGCCTGCACCGCCGCCAGCATCGGCGCGGGGCCGCACGCCATCACCAGGTCGGGGCGTCTTTCAAGAATCGCCTGTTCGAGCGGCTTGGTGACCAGCGCGCGCTCGCCCAGAGAGCCGTCGTCGCTGACCGCCGTCACCGCGCAGGGCGCCTGCGTCATGCCGTAGGCATGCGCCGCCGTGCGGAAGCCGAAGAACGCGCGGCTCTCCTTCGTCGCAAAGGCATCCATCGCCCCGCAGATCGGCGCGACACCCACGCCGCCGCCGACAAAGTACACGCATTCCGCGTTTCCCGCGTCAAAGCCCGTACCCAGCGGGCCCAGTACGCGGATGCTCTCCTCCGGCTTGCAGGCGCAGATCATCTGCGTACCTGCGCCCTTGGGCTGTATCGCCAGCGTCAGCGTACCCGCCTGAGCATCAAACGCCATCAGGCTGATGGGACGGCGCAGGACATGCGCGCTGTCCGGAACGAGCATATGAATGAACTGCCCCGCCTTCGCCTGCGCCGCGATCTCCGGCGCGGACAGCACGATGCGGACAAGCTCCTGTGCCATCCTTTCGCAGGACAGCACGCGCGCGTTTGTTTCCAGCATGGCTCTTCCTCCCCGCTCTGCTTACTTGATCTCCTTGCCGACCGCCTTCAGGCTGGAGCAAAGGTCTTCCTTCATGCGCAGCGCCTCGTCGCGCGCGGCGGCGTCAAACGCCATGCCCTCGCGCTTCTTCCATGCGCAGAGGATAGAGCGGGACGCGTTGACGATCGCGCCGTTTCCATTCGTGTCAAAGCAGCCCGCGATATCCGTACCCTTTGCGCCCTGTGCGCCATAACCCGGCACAAGGAAGAACGCATGCGGCATGCGCACGCGCAGTTCAACGCCCTGCTGCGGATAGGTTGCGCCGACGACCGCGCCAACGGCGGAATAGCCGCTCTCTCCGCGCGTCTCCTCGCCCCACTCTTCGACCAGATCCGCGACCGCCTGATACAGCGTGCGCCCATCCTCAAAGCGCATATCCTGAAGCTGACCGGAGGACGGATTGCTCGTCTTGACCAGCACGAACACGCCCGTTCCGTTGTCGCGGCAGGCGTCGGCAAACGGCTTGATGCCGTCCACGCCGAGGTAGGGGTTGATGGTCGCGATATCCGCGCCGAAAGCTTTCTGCGCGCCGTCCGGCATATCGGTCTTGCCGACATAGGCGTTGGCGTAGCAGGCGGCGGTCGCGCCGATGTCGTTGCGCTTCACGTCCGCCATGACGATCAGACCCTTTTCCTGCGCATAGCGGATGGTCTTTTCATAGACCTCCATGCCCGCCGGTCCATACATTTCGTAGTACGCGACCTGCACCTTGACCGCCGGCACGATGTCATACAGCGCGTCGATCAGGCGCACGTTATAGGCATAGACCGCCTTTGACGCATCCTCAAAGGAATGGATGCCCTCCGGCAGGACTTCTTTGACAAAGCTCTCCGGCAGGTATTCAATACGGGTATCGAGTCCCGCAACGGTCGGATTCTTGAGTTCAGAGATGCGCGCGGCAAGTTTCTCCATAATATTCATAGCTGTAACCCTTTCTTGGGGACGCTGGGCTGCCGCCCAGACCTGCTTGGGGATTTCATCCCCAAACCCCATCTCCGCTTCGCGGCGTCCTATTTCACATTTTCTGTTTCCCATTGACCGCTTCGCGGTCAATGAAGTGGAAGGTGCAGGGAACTCAGTTCCCTGCCGGGGTGTGGGGCAGCGCCCAACGCGTTCCCCCGTCTCCCCCTCTCAGCCCTGATAAGCGGCTTTTCCGCCGACCAGCGTCAGCTCGATCTCGCCGCAGTAACGCTTGCCGTCAAACGGCGTATTCTTGCCCTTGGACAGGAACTTGCTCGCGTCCACGACAATCTCCTTGTCCGGATCAAGCACGACGACGTCCGCCGGACTGCCGACGCTCAGGCTGCCGCCCTCAACGCCCAGCAGCTTTGCCGGTTTCGTACTCATCCGCTCGATTAGACCAGACAGCGTCATCTTGCCGCTCTTGACCAGCATGCTGTTGCTGATGCAGAAAGCGGTTTCAAACCCGCTGATGCCGCTTGCCGCGACGTGGAATTCGCAGCGCTTCTCGTCCTCGTGATGCGGCGCATGGTCAGTCGCAATGACGTCGATGGTTCCGTCGCAAAGTCCCTCGATGCAGGCAAGCCTGTCCGCTTCCTCGCGAAGCGGCGGGTTCACGCGGCAGCGGCTGTCGTAGCCGACGACCCACTCATCCGTCGCGCCGATGTAATGCGGCGTCGTCTCCGCCGTCACGCGGACGCCGCGCGCCTTCGCCTCGCGGACGAGCTGCACGCCGCCGCGCGTGGAGACATGGCACAGGTGGATGCGCTTGCCTTCCGCTTCCGCGACAAGGATGTCTCGCGCGATCATGACCTCCTCGGCGGCACGGGTGGTTCCCGGCAAACCGAGCTTGGTGGAGACGAATCCCTCATTCATCACGCCGTCGCCGACGAGGTTCTTGTCCTCGCTGTGGCTCATGATAAACAGCCCGAAATGGTCGGCGTACTGCATCGCCAGCCGGAAGAGGTTCGAGTTCGATACCGGCTGTCCGTCGTCGGAGATAGCGATGATGCCCGCTTCCTTCATCCGTCCGACTTCCGCCATCTCAACGCCCGCCAGCCCCTTGGAGACCGCGCCGACCGGATAAACGCGCACGCCGCTTCCCTGCGTCTGCGCCTTTTCGATGATGTAGCGCGTCACAGCCGCATTGTCGTTGGTCGGCTTCGTGTTGGGCATGCAGCAGACCGCGGTAAAGCCGCCGTGCGCCGCCGCGCGCGTGCCGGAAACGATATCCTCTTTATATTCCTGACCCGGATCGCGCAGATGACAGTGCATGTCGATGAAGCCCGGCGCGACGACCTTTCCCGCCGCGTCATAGACCTCTGCGCCGTCGGCGGAAAGCCCCTCGCCGACCGCCGCGATCCTGCCGTCCTCGATGAGAACATCCGCAACCTTATCCATTCCGTTGGCGGGGTCGACGACGCGGCCGCCGCGGATCAAAAGCTTTTCCATCATCCGTTCTCCCTTCTGGTCAGCATGTAGAGCAGCGCCATGCGCACGGCGACGCCGCTTTCAACCTGCTGCGTAATGACCGACTGACCGCAGTCCGCAACGCTGGATGCGATTTCCACGCCGCGGTTCATTGGGCCGGGGTGCATCACCAGCGCATTCTTTTTCGCCAGCGCGAGGCGTTCCGGCGTGATCTCCCAATGGTCGCAGTATTCAGCGACGGACGGGAACAGACCCTTCTGCTGGCGTTCGCGCTGGATGCGCAGACCCATGACCACATCCGCGCCCTCGCAGGCGTCCTCGATGGTCGGGGCGACCGTGCAGCCCAGCTCTTCGATTCGCGGCGGGATGAGCGTCGGCGGCGCGCAAAGCACGACGTTCGCGCCCATCGTCGTCAGACCGTAGATGTTGCTGCGCGCGACGCGGGAGTGCATCACGTCGCCGCAGATGGCGACCTTCGCGCCTTCCAGCCCGCCCAGATGCTCACGCATGGTCAGCATATCCAGCAGCGCCTGCGTCGGATGCTCGTTCATACCGTCGCCCGCGTTGATGACGCTCGCGCGCACATGCTTCGCCAGCAGCGTCGGCGCGCCGCTCATCGGATGGCGGATGATGATGACGTCCGTTCCCATCTGGTCAAGGGTCACGCCGGTGTCAATGAGCGTTTCGCCCTTGGCGACGCTCGACGCGCTGGCGGAGATATTCGCCGCTGCCGCGGACATGTACTTGCTCGCCAGCTCGAAGGACATGCGCGTGCGCGTGGAATTCTCGTAGAACAGGGTCACGATGGATTTGCCCTGCAAGTGTGAGGTCTTTTTGTTGTTCGACCGGACGACCTGACGCATGGTCAGCGCCGTATCGAGGATGGAGACGATCTCCTCTCGGCTTACGCCGTCAAGCCCCAGCATGTCTTTGCGCTTCATCGCTTACTCGCTCCTTTTTTCATACAGGACAACGCTCATGTCGCCGTCAAATTCGGGGACGCGCACGCCGACCAGCTCGCTCTTGCTCGTCGGCAGGTTCTTGCCAACATAGTCCGCGCGGATGGGCAGCTCGCGGTGTCCTCTGTCCACCATGACCGCCAGCTGGATGCAGCTCGGACGCCCCATGTCGCAGATGGCGTCCATCGCGGCGCGGGCGGTGCGTCCGGAGTACAGCACGTCGTCCACCATCACGATGCGCGCATCCTGCACCTGAAAGGGCAGATCCGTAGCGTTAACGACCGGATGCTCGGAGAGGATGGACAAGTCGTCCCGATAAAACGTGATATCCAGCACGCCGAGCGGCAGCTTGACGCCTTCGACCTGCTCGATCATCTCCTGAAGCATCTTCGCCAGCGTCACGCCCCGGCGCTGAATGCCGACCAGCGTCAGGTTCTCCACGCCGTCGTTCTTCTCGATGATCTCGTGCGCGATCCGCCGCAGCGCGCGCGTCATGGCGTTTTCATCCATGATGCTCGCCTTGAATTCCAGCTTTGTCGTATCCATCTGCATTCCTCCTGTACAGAAAAAAGCCCTGTTCCTTGAAATCGGAACAGGGCAAACAAAGGGAGTACAGCTTTCCCCCATGCGCATCTTTGTTTTGCCGCCTTACCGACCTCACGGGATCGCTTAAAGGCTTATGGATTTATCGGAATGATTGTATCATCTTTTCAGGCGTTCGTCAATTCCCCTTTAGCGGCAAAACCAAACTTTCGGGCTGTCTATCGGGATATGCGGGCATATTTTCGGCATTACATTCTGCCGCCGTATACCGGAAATACGCCGCTCTCTCCATAGCGCTCGATGTGTCTGAAGTATTTCAAGGCTTCCATGTTCTCCGTGGCAGTCTCAAAACCGCCCTGCGCGCTGCCTGCCATTTTGCGGACATTCAGCCTTGCCGCCCGCAATACAGGATTCCGGCAATGCCGAATGAACGCCGCAGCAGCCGGTGAGGTTCTTCGGCGCGAATTTACACGATTTTCGGGATTGCTCCGTTCTTGTACGCTTCAAAACAGATCCAGCATATTATCCAGATAAACCGCTTCCCGAACGCGCAGCTGATCCTCCGGCTTCACCATATAATACAGCAGGAATTCCAGAACCAGCGCGCTGCCCAGCCCCCGCCCTTCGATTTTAAACTGGGAAAAGCCCATCGGCAGATAGGTATTCTGAATATCGTCGATGCCGATAAAGCCGGGGTTCGTCATCGCTTTGGAAAAACGATAGCCGCCTTCGGCATCCGGCGCTGTGCAGCGATGCTCCGGGCCTCCCTCGCCGAGATTCTTCCGGCTGACCGCTTCGTAACAGGCTTTTCTATCCCTGCATCCAAACCAGCAGCACTCGTTGCAGAGAAATTCCACTTTCGCCTTTTCCCGTCCGCTCAGCGCATCCAGCTGCCCAAACGCCTTATTCAGCCGAAAATCCGGTACGACATACCGGAATTCTTCCCGCTCGACCTCCTGTTTGAACTGCGAAAACGCCGTCAGCACTTTGGTCGTCGAGGACACCAAATACAGCTCGTGATATTTTCGTTTCAAATATGCAAGCAGCAGTTCCGAATGGACGATAACGCCGTTCTCCGGTCTGCCGCTCTCGGCAAACATCCTGCAAAGCGCGTTGCACCGTCTGTCCGCAAGATGTTCTTCCCTGAGCAGGGAATTGCTGAACGTCAGCCGCGCCGATATTCCGTATTTCCGCGTCAGCGCCAGAACGTCCCGCGGCCCCTGTTCGCCAAAACCGGCGCGCCCGCCGCCCCAGATGCAGTCCGCAGGCGCGCCGTAGATCGAGCCAATTTCGCACCAGTCGTAGAAGTACTCCCTGTGTTCGCTCCATAACGGAAGAAACCGGCTGTACAGCTCGTAAAACTCAAACAGACCGGGAAGATGATAATACGCTGTTTTTCTGCATTCGTTCATATCTTTCGTTCACCCGCTTTATTGTATCACGCCGCCGAAGCCTTTGCCAGACCGATTTATTCCCCCTGCATCGCCCTCTTTAGATCCTCTTCCGGCGTGCTGATGGGACGGATCTTGTATTTCTCGACCAGCACATTCAGCACGCCCGGAGACAGGAACGCCGGAAGCGTCGGCCCCAGAATGATATCCTCGATTCCCAGATACAGCAGCGTCAGCAGGACGCACACCGCTTTCTGCTCATACCACGACAGAACGAACGTCAGCGGCAGGTCGTTGACGCCGCATCCAAACGCCTTGGCAAGCGCCAGCGCAATTTGAATCGCGCTGTACGCGTCGTTGCATTGTCCGCAGTCGAGTATCCGCGGAATGCCGTCGATATCGCCCAGTTCAAGGTCATTGATACGGTATTTGCCGCATGCCAGCGTGAGGATGAGCGTATCGGGCGGCGTCAGCCGCGCAAAATCGGTGTAGTAGCTCCTGCCCGACGCCGCGCCGTCGCATCCGCCGATGAGGAAGAACCGTTTGATCTTTCCGTTCTTTACGAGTTCCACGATCTTTTCCGCCTGCGAAAGCACGGCGTTATGCGCAAATCCCGTCATGACGGTATCGCCGCCGTTCATGCCCGTCATGTATTTATCCTCGTCATAGCCGCCGCATTCAAGCGCCTTTTGAATGACCGGCGTGAAATCCTTGTCTTCTCCGATGTGGATCAGTTCAGGATAAGACACGACCGACGTCGTAAACACCCTGTCGGCATAGCTCTGGCGGACAGGCATCAGGCAGTTGGTCGTAAACAAGATCGGCGCGGGGATATTATGGAATTCCGTCTGCTGATTCTGCCAGCCCGTGCCGAAATTTCCCTTCAAATGAGGATATTTTTTCAGTTCGGGATAGCCGTGCGCAGGCAGCATCTCGCTGTGGGTATAGATGTTGACGCCCTTTCCCTGCGTCTGCTCAAGCAGCAGTTTCAGGTCGTGCAGGTCGTGACCACTCACCACGATGAACGGACCTTTTTCAATGGTCAGCGGCACCTGAGTCGGCACAGGGTCTCCGTACGCCTGCGTATGCGCCGCGTCAAGCATGGCAAGGCATTTCAGATTGACTTCGCCCGTCTTTAAGGCAAGCGCAAGCAGCTCGTCAGGTGCTTTTTCCTCTCCAAGCGCATACAGCGCCTCGTAAAAGAATCGCGTGACCTCTTCATCCGTCTTTCCCAAGACAAGCGCATGATACGCATACGCCGCCATGCCTTTGATGCCGAAAAGAATGAGCGATTTAAGCGAACGGATATCCTCGTCAGCTTCCCAGAGCTGGCGCATATCGTAATCTTCTATGCGCTCCGAGCAGACCGTCATGCGCTCGCTTTCAACTTCCATCTTCAGCTTTTCAATCGTCTCATTGTTGAAGTTCACGTTCGTAATCGTCGTGAAAAGCCCCTTTAGGATCAGCTCATGCGTCCGGTCTGTCGGCTTTCCGGCTTTCGCCGCTCGTGCCAGACCGATCAGCGCGCCAATCAAGCCATCCTGCATATTCGCCGTATCCGCTTTTTTGCCGCAGACGCCGACTTTTCCCTCGCATCCCGTATTATGGGCAGTCTGCTGGCACTGAAAACAGAACATCTCTTTCATTTCTGTTCCTCCTGATTTTGTTTTCAGCCCATATTCTGCCGGAATGACGGGGGGTTTATTCCAAACTATAAATGAGCAAATTTGAAAAAATGCACAAATAAAAAGAAACATCCCGACGTGGTGAATGGTACAATGAAGTTGCAACAAATCACTCAACTACCCGCCACGAAAGGAGATGTCTCATGCCTACAGTGTAAAGCAGTCAGAAGAAATTTGCAAGACCTTAAACACATTACGGCTCGGGAATTTTTTATCCGATGTCTATCTGGAACATGTAAAGACCCTGACCCACTCCGTCTTTATGCTCGGATATAAGGGAAAAGTCGTCAATGCCGAATTCTTTAGCGAGAAACACAGAACGACGGTTGCACATTTTCTGATACTAATCTCATTCTAAAAGGGTCTATCCCGAATTTTGTGTAAACATTCTCCGCGAGTGTAACCAGCAGAAACTGGTATGAGGCGGTGGCGGTCTGACCGATACCGCCTTTTCTCTACCATAACGCTGACGGAACCGGAT
>CAKTXP010000024.1 GCA_934631055.1 uncultured Clostridia bacterium
TTATAACGCCAGCATTCTCTCTCCCGTCCTCGCGTCAATCGCAATCATCTGAGATTCGCTCTCCCCTTCAAATTCGCCCCATACCCGAATCAGCCATGCCGGACGCGCCATCGCCTGCGTCAGCGCCCGGTCTTCCGCCAGCATCACATAGCCCAGCCGTATCTCAGATACATGCGCATCCTCAAGATAGAGTTCCTCTGAATTGATCGCTTTGCACGCTTCCAGCGCATCGCGGACAGGAATCGGCGCAAACGCCTCGCCCACCGCTTTTTCCTCTGTCGGAACAAAACCCAGCCTCAATTTTTCGATTCCTCTGCGGCTGACCTGCGCCGTGATGACCGTGCGCGGCGTTTCCCATTCGTATATGCCCGGCATATGTTCATCCGTTTCCATGATAGGCAAACTATGGAACAACTGTCGATAGCTCAACTCGTAATACTCGTCTTCCTTCGTCCAGTCTTCGATGAGCGTTTCATCCGGACTGACGCCATGTTCGCGGTGCGCCTTCGTCGCCGCTTCCAAATCGCTCACACTGAAGGATTCCGCAAAGACCGGCTCTTTCTGAATCTCAACGCCCAACGCTGTCAGAATTGGCTGGATTTTTTCTGTCGCCGCCCGAATCGGAAAATCCTCAAGCGGCGCAGCCTCAACCCTCTCGCCGACGCTCCTGTTCCACTTTTCTATGGGATAATATGCCGCTTCCGCTTCCAAGCGCCATTGTGTCGCCCGCAGGAACTGCTGAGCATACGGCGAAAATCGGGCACTGTCTTTTTTCCAAAACACTTCCTCGCCTTCGGTCAAAAAGACAATATCGTCATATCTGCGTTTTTCAAGCTCTTTCCCTTTGCCGAACCACAACGATAGGTCAAACCTCTTTTCCGGCTCATTGCCCAAATCAAGATTAGTTACCTCATAAGTCTGAACGTGCTCAACCTCCGTTCCGTAAATCTCCGCAGCGATTAAAACCGGCTTTTCGCCGATGTTCAGCGTCATTTCGATACGTTCCGCTTTCGCCGTTCCCATCAGCAACAGCATCGTCAGCACCGCCGCCCACCGCATTTTCATTCTTCATCCGCTCCTTCCACAACCGCCGTATTTTTATCGAAATCCAGCGTTATCACACTCTTTAACCCTCGCACGCCAAGCGTCAACCGGTGCGGCAGGCTCGTCGGCAATCCCGTTTGTATCGTCAGCAGATAGCCCGTCTGCGCATTACCTTCGCGCTTAACGCTTCCGCCGTAACGATTGTTGATGGTGTCATTCGGACTGTCAACATAGAATAGCGGTAACGCTTCACCAAGCTGTACGCCCGGCTGATACCGAATTTCCAATGTCGCGCCCAGCGCCGTATAGCTGACACAGACATGCTCAACGGACAGCCATCCTTCCAGTTCAGCTGACACATCCATCTCAACGGTTTCCGGCACAATGCGCGGCAAATCAAATTCTAACGTTCCGACATGCCGGTTCCCCCAGCGATTGCCGTCTGCCGTCATCGTCGCACATTTCAGTGACACATGAACCTTGTCCGTATCTACTGCCTTATCAAGCGTTTCGCTGATATAGAGATTCAGCATGCCGTTCTCGTCAACCTGTCCTTCCGTCATGCCGGTATGGCTCTTTTGTCCCCCGATTCCGTCCAGCCAGCAATCCACGCGGACGCGGTCGCTGCGAACATTGTCATTCTGACCTTCCAGAACGGCAAACCGTCCCTCCGTCGCCTGAATAGCCAATACAGCCTGCAACGTTCTGCCGTCAAATACGGCTTCTTGAACAGTAAATGCCGCGTCATCCATCCTTCCGCCAGTCTGTATGATACCGCTTTCAATCAATGTGACTGCATCAGGCGATGCGTCCCGCCAGAAATGCGCCAATCCCCAATAGCCTGCGGCGGCTGCCGTCGCAACGAAAAGCGTTATCGCTGCCGCCAATACAATTGCCCATCGATACCGCCCACCGCTTTGTTTTTGCGCTGCCATCGCCCGAATCAACGCGTTTTCCTGCCGTGCGTCAAAACCGCCTGGCAGGGCAATCTTTTCCGTATGCAGTCGATTCTCCAATTCCCACTCTGTCAAAGCGCTTCCTCCTTTTCCATCATCGCCTTGAGCTTCTGCCGCCCACGCGTCAATCTGGATGAAACCGTGCCGCGCGTCAGCCTGAGCGCCCGTGAAATCTCCGCAAGGCTCATGTCCTCCGCGTAAAACATCGTCAACGGCACACTGTATTTTTCATCCAGCTTTTTCACTTCATCCCAAATATCGGCTCGTTTCTGTTCCGGCGTCGGACGGTCAAACACACTCTGTTCGTCGCTGGGCGTCTCCCGCTTCCGTGTTCGCAGTACCTTGTGAGAAGCGTTCACCGTAATGCGCATCAGCCACGGTCTGACCGCGTCCCACGACCGCAACGAACCGATATGCGCATATGCTTTCATCGTAGCCTCGGCAACAGCTTCTTCCGCGTCGCTGTCATTTCGAAGCATCATGCGCGCCACGCGGAACATGCCTGCGCGGTTCTGCCGGATTGCCGAGACAAACTGCTCGTCGCGCCGCTCTTTATCCTCCACGCTTTACTCCTCCATTTGTTTTTTCGTATCGCGATACACCTTTAAGACGCACAGGTAAGGGGAAAGTCTGCATGTTTCATTCCTTTCCAACACAAAAATGAATATCATTCGTCCTCGTGAGCAAAATGCCGGGGGGGTTTCTCACGAGGGTAATCTTATGCCGTTTTTCCATGGTACAAAAAAAGAGAACCGGAAAACTCCGATTCTCTGAAAGCACGCGATAGCTTACGCGTTCTTCGCGACCTCAACGAGCTTGGCGAACGCCGCCGCGTCGTTGACAGCCAGATCAGCCAGAACCTTGCGGTTCAGGTCGATGCCAGCCTTCTTCAGACCGCAGATGAACTTGGAATAGGACATGCCGTTGATGCGGGTCGCCGCATTGATACGGGCAATCCACAGGGAACGGAAGTCGCGCTTACGCAGCTTACGGCCGATGTAAGCGTAACGCAGGGAACGCATGACCTGCTCCTGCGCGGCGCGGTACTGCTTGGACTTGGAGCCATAGTAGCCCTTCGCCAGCTTCATGATTTTCCTGCGCTTCTTATGGGCGTTGACAGCCCCTTTGATTCTTGCCATGGTTTAAACCTCCTAGCCGGCTGGGCTCTTACTTGTACGGGATGAGCTTCTTCATCGTGCCGGCGTAGCTCTGAGAAACATACGCGGTACGACGCAGGTTGCGCTTGGTCTTACGGGTCTTCTTGTTGAGGATGTGACGCTTGAAGGCCTTGGCGCGCTTTACGAGACCATTCTTGGTCAGGGCGAGGCGCTTGGCAGCGCCGCGATGAGTTTTCTGCTTAGGCATAAGGGGAATCCTCCTCTCCGGATCTTTATTCTTTCGGAGCCTGTTGTTTGGCTTCTTTGCTGGGGTCTTTCGGAGCAAGGATCATGATCATGTGGCGTCCCTCGACGAGGGGCTTGCGTTCCACAACAGCCACGTCCTTCACCCGCGTGACGAAATCCTGCATAACCGCCAGACCGATCTCCTGATGGGTGATCTGCCTGCCGCGGAAGCGGATCGAAACCTTGACCTTGTCTCCACCCTGAAGGAATTTGACAGCCGCTTTCGCCTTGGTCTGGATATCGTTCTCCTCGATCGTGGCGGAAAGCTGTACTTCCTTGATGGAAACGACCTTTTGATTCCGGCGGATCTCGCGCTCCTTCTTTGCCTGCTCGTAACGGTACTTATCGTAATCCATCAGCTTGCAGACAGGCGGTTTCGCGGTGGGAACAATCTTCACCAGATCAAGCCCAGCCTCTTCGGCCAGTTCAAGCGCCTTTCGGATCGGCTGCACGCCGAGCTGTTCACCGTTCTGGTCGATGACACGCACCTCGCGGTCGCGGATTTCCTCGTTCATCATCAGATCTGCCATGTTGTTTGCGATACACCTCCATAAAATCTCTTGCACAGATGTGCAAAAAAGAGCGGGCAAGCATGCCCGCTCTTTACATAGCTAAAGAACGCCACTGTGCCGCGGCAACCGAATCGCCGGGCGAGAAGCGGGCAAGCTTCTACTTCGTTACCTCAAGAAGTATACGCCATGAAGCCCGTTTTGTCAAGCGTTTTTTTCTTTTTTCTGAACTTTCTGCCTTTTATTCCGGCTTTCAGTCCTTTTCGCCCGCCGTCATGCGCAGACGCTGAGCAAGCATACCGATCATCTGCGCGTTCGTCGGCTTTCCGCGCATCGGGTCGATGGTGTTTCCGAAAAAATCGTATACCTGCTGTGCGCCGGTCGAGTCCATCGTGCTTTCGACCGCGTGGCGGATGAGCCGCTCGACCGTCGATTCCGTCGTCCGGCAATGCACGGCAATGGGCTTATAGAGCCTTTCCCCAACGGCATACATCCGAGATTCGTCCTTCCACGCCAGCGCCGCCGCCCGAGAGAGATAGTCGTAACCGCGCAGCGCCGGCTTCATGCCCATTCCTTCAAGCATGTTTCCCACGCGGCGGCAGGCGGGCGTCAAAGACAGCCAGTCGATCTCTTCCCGAACTTTGACGATCATCTCTTCCAGCGCGGCGGCAAGCTGGTTTTCTTCCCACGGCACGCGAACCAGCGTCGTGACTCCGCGGCGCATGAATCCCTCCTGCGCAAACGGCATCATGCACCCGCCGATGACCCGCGGCATCCGCTCGCCGAACATCTCCTTCATCTTGTCCACAACGCCCAGTCCGTCGATGAGCGGCAGCACCGCATCGACGACCAGAATATCCGGTCGGCATTTCTGCGCCGCTATCATCGCCGCCTCTCCGGTCTGGACGACGCGGCAGATGCAGTCCTGTTCGTCCTCGATGAGCCGCAGCCTGTGGACAACCGACCTGCTGTCGCGCATCGCGCAGAGGATCTGTGTCTTCATGATATGGAAACCGCCTTTCCTTATACGCCTTATGCGGCGGCGTCCTCTGCCGTCTGCTCCAGTGCGTCGCTTCTGCTCAGCATCCACTCGATATACATGCCGTATCCCTGTGTCGCGTCGTTCAGGTATACATGCGTCACCGCGCCAATGATTCGCCCATCCTGCAAGATCGGGCTTCCGCTCATGCCCTGCACGATGCCGCCCGTCTTTTGCAGCAGCCTTTCATCCGTGACCCGAAGGATCATGCCTTTCTGGCTCGGTTCGCTCTGCGAAAAGCACCGGACGATCTCGATGCCGTATTCCTTCGGTCCTTCCGAATCGACCGTGGCAAGGATGCTCGCCGCGCCGACATGAACCGTGTCCCGCGTTCCGACAGGCAGCCCCTGCGGATACACCAAGCCTTCCTGCCCGTTTTCCATCACGCCATAGATGCCATATTCCCCGTTTTCAAGCAAGCTGCCGATCTGCGTTCCCTCTTTAAGGAAGTTTCCCTTCAATTCGCCAGCCCTGCCGCTCTGTCCCCGCGTCACGCCGACGACGCTTGCCCGCAGGATCGCGCCTTCCCGCGTATCTAAAATCTTTCCCGTGTCTCCATCGACGATGGCATGCCCGAGCGCGCCATATGCGCCGGTTTTTGGGTCAATATAGGTCAACGTACCGACGCCCGCCGTGCTGTCCCGCACCCAGACGCCGAGCCTGCGTTTGCCGTCCGATTCATCGACCGGCGCGGAAACATCGACGATCATCTTCTGCCCCGCGCGCAGAATTTCCAGCCGCACAGTCTCGTTTTTCGCATTTCCGACCTGTTCTGCAAGCTCTTTCGTGCTGAGGATCGTCCTTCCCTCTGCCGACAGGATGACGTCGCCCGTCTTGAGCGCTCGCCCCTGCTGTCGGCTTGAGCCGGAGACGACCAGCACACCGCGCGTTTTGAGCGCCACGCCGACCGCCTGCCCGCCGGGGATGAGCGTCCGCTCTTCCACGACGTTGACGCGCGTTTCATGAACGGGGATCAAGCCGAGCAGCGAGAACGTCACGCTCGTCTCTCCGCCCTGCTGCGCGCTGAGCGCCACACCGACCCGCTCGTCCTGCGAAGCCATCACGCTGACCGTTTCCCCCTGCGCGCTGGCATACATCGGCAGCCCTGTCTGAATCAGATGAACCTGCCCCGATGAAAGCGTCAGGGTATCCGGCAGGGAAGCCGCCTGACGCACCCATGGCAGATAATTGCATACAAACGCAAGCGCAGAAAGAAAAACACCCAGTTTTCGCCGCGATCTGATCTCCATGCTCAAGCCTCCGTTTCGCTTTTCGCGGCTTAGCATGGTTTTCTATCGCTTCGCTTATTCCTCCGGTTTTTTCTGGCTGTCCAGCAAAAGCTGAAGTTCCTGCATGAAGGACTGAACGTCCTTAAACTGGCGATATACAGATGCAAAGCGGATATATGCAACTTCGTCAAGCGTTTTGAGTCCGTCCATGACGATGCGCCCGATCTGCTCGGTCGTTACTTCCTCTTCCGGCTGCTGGCATACGCTGGTCTCGACTTTGCGGACGAGCTTTTCGATGTCCTCCAGCGAGACCGGACGCTTTTCGCATGCCTTGATGATGCCGCTGCGCACCTTGGACGCGTCAAACTGTTCGCGGCGCTTATCTTTTTTGACCACCAGCACGGGGAGCATCTCGATTTTTTCGTAAGTCGTAAACCTGCGTTTGCATTCCTCGCACTCGCGGCGGCGGCGTATCGCGCCATCCTCTGTCGGGCGCGAATCGACCACGCGGCTCTCCGTACAGTTACAGTATATGCACTTCATGATCTTTTACCCCTTTATTCTGCAAATTTGTGATGGATGTCTTTCCGTGCTTCATCAGCCGTGCGCGCAAAACCGCGTGATTTGCAGCGTTTCATCAGCAAGGCATCCGGCATCATGTTGGTTTATATATTATACCTTTTCCCCTCCGAATCGTAAACACCTATTTTATCCGCATCCGTTCGTCGAAACGAGGATAACGTCGTCCCCGATGCAGGCGATCTGCCGCCATGGGATCTCTAATTGGTTTTTATCCGTCCGAAACATGCTGCAAAACCCGCTGCCGCCGCATACGATCAGCGCAAGCGCCTGCCCGCTGTTCGGGTCAAGCACGATGTCGCACGCCCGCCCGATCAGCCTGCCGTCGCCGATGCAGATGATATCCTTCTTTTTTAACTCGGAAAACGTCATGCTTCCGCCTGCCTTTCCCTCTTGATTCAGCTCATGAAAAATCGTCCAAAGAATCGACCGCGCGTACAAAACTCTGACGCTTTACAGACTGCGGCAGACGCAGGTTCAGCTTGTTTTTTTCGCCTCTTTATGCAGGCGACGCCCAATTATAACCATGCTCAATCAGAATATTTTGCCTGCTTTGACGTCATAATCCCAGTATCGAAACAAGGGAGGCGACCTCATGGCTATCGGCAAAGTTGAGATCTGCGGCGTGGATACGTCCTCGCTGCCCGTGATTACCAATGAACGCATGCGTCAGCTTTTCCCCCTCGTCCACAGCGGCGATTTGCAGGCGCGCGAGGAGTTCATCCGAGGCAATCTGCGCCTTGTACTCAGCGTATTGCAGCGTTTCCATCATCGCGGAGAAAATGTGGACGATCTGTTTCAGGTCGGCTGCATCGGGCTGATTAAAGCGCTCGATCATTTTGACGTATCGCAGAACGTGCGCTTTTCGACCTACGCCGTTCCCATGATTATCGGCGAGATACGCCGCTATCTGCGCGATAACAACGCTATCCGCGTCAGCCGTTCGCTTCGCGACGTCGCCTATAAAGCGCTTGCCATCCGCGACCGGCTTCAGACCGAACTTGGGCGCGAACCTGCTGTCGGCGAGATCGCTCAGCGGCTGGAGCTGCCCGCGGAGGACGTGACTCTCGCCCTTGAGGCGATTCAGGATCCCGTCAGCCTGTGCGAGCCCATCGGCGGAGACGGAACGGACGCCCTGACCATCGGCGACCAGGTGCGCGACGAAAACGTCAACGCGGAAAGCTGGCTGCAAAATATCGCGATACGCGAAGCCATGCTCCGCCTGAGCGAGCGCGAACAGCGCATCCTCTCTCTCCGCTTCTTTCAGGGACGCACACAGATGGAAGTCGCGGGCGAGATCGGCATCAGTCAGGCGCAGGTATCCCGATTGGAAAAAGCCGCGCTCACGCATATGCGCAAGCTGGTCTAGTTCCTCGTCTCATGCACGCGGGCAAGCGCTTCGGCGATCGTCGGACATGCCGCAATCGCTTCCGAAAACGTATTGCGGTTGTTTCCTATTTCAATGAGCAGCGCGCCGGTCGAAACATGCTGATTGAACCGCCCGTTCTTGATTTTGACCTCTCGGCAAAGTCCGGGCACCAATGCGTTGATTTCGTCCGTTATGGATTGCGCCAGTGCGAGGTTTTTCTGCCAATCCGGACGCTCGTCAAAGCCTGCGCCCGTCGCGCCAATGCCTTTTCCGACCAACAGCATGACATATGCCGTATCCTTCCCCTCAACTTGCAGGCTGTTTCCGCCGTTATACGCCCCGCTGTATGCGTCGCGATGCACATCCAGCAGATAGTCATACTGCTCTCCCGCGTCCAGACGACTGCGGAGCATCGTCAGCGAGCGCGTATAGGCGGTGGACAGATTCGGCGGTTCAAACGCCGTCGTATCGTGAACGACGACGAACCCGCGCGCCGTCAGCTCTCTGGCAAGCTCTTCGCCTACGGCGACCATGTTGTACTGATCATCCTGCGTCCGCCACGTTTCTGTCGGCGTATAGCGCTCGTTCTCTGTGATCTCATACGCTTCCCATGTATGCGTATGGTAGATCAACACACGCGGCTGTTCTTCCTGTGCTGCCGCCTGTACAATGCCCTGCGTCGGCGGATTCAGCACCGTCATGACCAGCGGTGGGCGCTGACTCTGCCTATATGCCGCACCTCCCGCAATCGCCGCTATTGCAAACAGCATCAGTACGCCGCCCGCCCTGCGCTTTCTCATGCTTCCGCCCTCCCGCCGCCAATGTCCTTACAGTTTATGAAGACGGCTTTCCCGTTATGCGGCGGGCATAGAAGAGGGCTGCCCTCCCTTTTGCAGGAAAGCAGCCCATTTTTCAGTTGGTTTTATCTGTTGCATCTGCACGTTGTTCCCGACGCTGACGCGACGCTTCCGCCGCAGCCCAGTCCGGTCGTACTGGAGTACGTTCCGCATGTGCAGCTTACATTGCGGCTGCGCATGGAATCCTCGTCGCAAACCGCCTGCGGGAAAAGCGGAAGGGAGAAGAATTCATCTTTTCCATGATGATATCATTTAAAAATATGCGATGATGTGAAGTTTTCTATCGACACGATTTCACTTTTTCGGTTCAACAGGAAATTCGGTTTAAAAAACACGTTTCTGATTGATTCGCGCGCGCGTGTGCGCATGCGCGATGGTCGTAGGAAGGAAATGATAAATCAAAAAATCAAAACTAAACTACAATCGGGGTCAAAGCGCCCGCCCCTCTTCCACCTCTTTCACAGTACCTTTGGTACTGTGAAAGAGCCCCAAGTAATTTACTCTGCAATACTCTAATCAAAGAGTAACCCTCTAAACCTCTTTATTCTTCTCTTCCTACTTTCTCTACCTAACTTCCGATAAACCGTTCTCTACAAACCCTTTTTACTCCTCTCTTCCTATGCTCTTCTCCAAGTAACGACACCAGTCTATCTCCAACTCTCTTATACCTTCTTCGTCTTCTTCTCTCTTAGCTGTTTACTTAGTCTCGCGTCATGCGCGATAAAAGAAAACCCGCAGGGTTTTCTTCCAGGATACGCGGGCGCGCGCAGCATCTTCAACCATCTTTGCAATTTTCTTCATGGCGGTCGCCGCGATGCTCCGCCCGATCCGTCCGTTCTCCGCTTCTGCGAATCTCCGCGGCTTTCCCCTCTGCCCTTTGTTTTTCGCTTTGCGCCCTTGCTTATCGTCTCAGTCTCTCGGCTCATCCTCTGCCGTCCTGCTTTTTTCTCAGCCTTCCCGCTGTTCTTTCCTCGCGTCCCATTTCCCGCAGCGCATTTCCCTTTTGCTTCGGCTCTTGCTCCTCCGCTCTGCGGTCTGCCTTTCGCTTTCCGGTCGCGGCGCTTGGCGGTTCCGCTCTGCGATTCGCTCCGCCGCAACTTCGCCCCAGCGCTTTCCCTTGGCGGTTTCTTACGCGCTTCGTCCCAGTGCTTCCCTCTGGCGGTTTCTCTCTCGCTTCGTCCCAGCGCTTTCCCTCTGGCGGTTTCTCTCTCGCTTCGTCCCAGCGCTTTCCCTTGGCGGTTTCTCTCTCGCTTCGCCCCAGCGCTTTCCCTTGCCGGTTTCTTACGCGCTTCGTCCCAGCGCTTCCCTCTGGCGGTTTCTCTCGCTTCGTCCCAGCGCTTTCCCTTGGCGGTTTTTCCCACGGCTCCGGCGGTTTGTGCTATGCTCTTGTCGTCGGCGGGGCAGTCCGACAATCAAACCGGGAGGTGATGAAAGGATGTGTGATGGTTTGCCCAACGCTGCCGAAACGATTGAACGGCTCGCTCGCGAAAGCGAACGCCTTTCCATCGAACTTCAAGCTGTGAAGCAGGAAAACGAAGCGCTTAAAGCCAAGATTTCCGAGCTTGAAAAAAAGCTTGAAACGGCATAAAAAAAACCGACGCTACAGCCTAGCAAGCCGCGTCGGTTTCCGGGAACGGATGACCCAATCTGCCCTACATCCGTTTCCGGTTTTTTTATTTTATCACGCGCGCACGACAAAAACAATCCCCTTGGCGGTTTCTCTCATGCTTTTCCCCAGCGCTTCCCTCTGGCGGTTTCTCCCGCGTTCCGTCCCAGCGCTTTCCTTCGCGCGAACCTCTTCACGCACATACGCCTGCGTGGAATTTTTTTTCAAAAATCCCTTTAGGGATTTTTGAACTCCGGCGGTTTTCCCCACGGCTCCGGCGGTTTGTGCTATACTCTTCTCGTCGGCGGGGCAAGCCCCACGGCAAACCATTGCAGGAGGTGGATCACATGCAGGAGGATAGCGGCATGAACGCATCTGAGCTTCAGGAGCTTAAAGCGGCATTGCTCAAAGCTGAACGGCTTGAAATCTTGATGATTTTGCGTGATGCAAAGAATCTCGATGAAGCCATCAGCGCCATCGAGCAGCGCAGGAACGGGTAAAAAAACGCCGCCCAGCGTCCAGATCGCATAGGCGGCAGCCCATCCAAGGGCAAGGGAAGCTCCTGCTATTCCCTTGCTTTTTATTTTATCACGCGCGCACGACAAAAACAATCCCCTTGGCGGTTTGCCGGAGGCGAACACAAAAAACTTTTTAAAACCCCTTGATAAATTACCCCGTTTGGGGTATAATCCGTTTTGTCAGGCGGTCAAAGCCCCCTGACAAAGTCCTCTGTGAAGGCGGGCGCTCTGCTACGAAAGGATGAGAGCGAATGAATCACAGAACAGGCTTTAAGGTTACGGTCACTGAAACCGAGCGATGGACGCTGACGCGGTCCGTCAAACGTGAAATCAAGGTCGAACCACTCCGTACAAACAAAAACACGACGACAGCGGCAACTGTCATCGTGTTGGTGGAAGTCCGGCAAGACGCAGGAAATCATCTAGCCCAAGACGTTGACTAACTGACTTGAGCGCCCGCCTTCCTGCCTTTTATTTTACCAGAAAGCAGGTTATAAGTCAATGACTTTGAAAGAAGCCCTGAAGGGAAAAGGCTGGACGGTTCAGCGCCTTTCCGACGAGACCGGCATCAATAAGCGAACGCTTGACAAGTATATGACCGGCGAACGCCCTTTGCGGCGCGCCGAAGCTGCAAACGTCATCAAGATTGCGGATGCGCTGAATATTCATCCCCGCGAACTGATGGATTAACTCTGATAAATATCGTCAAGGAGGTTTTTTAGATGGTCGTTGAAATCAAAGTCATCTATCGCGGTGATAAACTTCAACAGGTGCGGAAAGAAAGAGGTCTTTCGCAGGCGGCGCTCGCAGAAAAAGCAGGGCTTAATGTCCGAACCATCCAGCATTATGAACAGGGGTCGAAGGATTTGAACGGCGCAAGGCTTTCGACGCTCCTCAAGCTTTGCAAAGTGCTGAATTGCAAACTGCGCGATATTCTGAACGACCCCGAAACGGTGGAATTGCTCAAAGAATACGGCGATTAAAAGCGGTTTGCCTGGCGGTTTTCCCCGCGCTTTTGCAAAAAGAATTTTTAATTCGTGTTTTCTTTAAAATCAGTATTTACATATGTGCACATCCGTAGTATAATAAAAAACGTCGAAGGGCATCAGCCCCCGACGCACGGCAGTTGGCTCGACACTATCCCACCCCGGATTCTGACCGGAAGGAGGTGAAAGCCATGCCGAACCTTCTGCTCGTAATCACCGGCGCTTGCATAATCGCTTTTGTGATTCGCGAAACGCTGGATGACCTGCAAAAGAAAACGGACGATCATGACTGCAATCACGATCGCCCTGATAAGCAGGGCTAATACCCACTAAAGCCTGCTGCCGTGCTTTTATTCTAACATAATCGGAGGCAAAAAGCAATGGAAAAAAAAGAAAAAACGCCGCAGGAGCGCTATGATGAGCGCACGGCGCGCCGCGTCAGCCTCAAACTCAATAAAATCACAGACGCCGATGTTCTGGAAAAGCTGGAAAGCGTCGAGAGCATGCAGGGCTATATCAAGTCTCTGATCCGCGCCGATATCGCCGCCGGCGAAGATGTGAATGAACTGTCGGGCGCAGCCGAGGTTATCGAAAGACTGGCTCGTGAAAATGAGCGCCAGAAGTTTGAGCTTGAGCAGCTCCGTCAACGTGTGGTCGAGCTTGAGCAATCGACCCATTAAAATCAAAATTCCCCCGCGCGCATGCTAAGCCTGATAAGCCGCGCCGAGGAAATCCTTCACCGGCTGAGCGGTTTTTCTTCCGCTCACCGGTTTTTTTAGTCCATAGGAAAACGCTTTTTTGCTTTGTGCCTCCAGCGGTTTTCTTTGCGCTTTTCCTCCAGCGGCCCGCGCCCCGCTCAAGTCAGGCGGTTCGTTTTAAAGCGCCCGTTTCGGCGTTTCCGGCAATTGCAGTTTTTCCCGAATCGCTTCCGCAAGCAGACTTGAGAAATTTAACCCTGCTTTTTCCGCCGCCGTGTTGAGCCATGACGGAATTGTGCAGTTCTTTTTTACCGCGCGCATTTCATTTGCCCGCCGATATTCATCGAAATCCACATCAACAAGCGTTACAATATCGTCCGCGTTT
Source organism: uncultured Clostridia bacterium (assembly GCA_934631055.1). Taxonomy (GTDB): domain Bacteria; phylum Bacillota; class Clostridia; order Christensenellales; family Aristaeellaceae; genus Ventricola. The sequence continues at coordinate 13,179 of CAKTXP010000024.1, forward strand.
TCTGTTCTGACTTGCGCCATCAGCGACGGCGTCGGGATTTCCTTTCCGTCGTCCTGCATATCAATGCCCATCAGCCCGATTGCATCCCGCGCCATTTCCATCGCTTCAACCCGATCTTTCCCCTGTGTATTGATGTGGAAATCCGGAATATCCACAACGATGAACTCTTTTCCATCTCTTAATACAATGGGATATGCGTTTCTAGCCACTTTAAATCCCCCTTCATTGTTAGACCTTTTATGTGAAATTACAGGTACGACAAAAAGACCTTATTTCCAAAGCCAATAAATCCCACTATCAATGGAATTTATAAATCAATCGGAAGAGGGAGGGCTTATTTCAGCCCTCTTCTTCTGATGATTGCTTTCGCCAGCATCTCGTCGATTTCTCGATGACGCGGCACACACTCAAACTCTTCGCCTTTGCAGTAAATGTCATGATTGGCGCCATTTCTTTTTAGCTTCCAACCATTTGCTTCCAAGAGTTTAATAAGGTCGTTTCGTCGCACCCGCAATCACTCCTTTCTTTTGATTCTCGCTCTTTGATTATACGTATTTAATACGCCTTTGTCAAGCGGTTTTTCAAAAAAACAATGCGCCTTTTATGCGCCTGTGCTTCTCTTCCCCGCGCTTTCCCTCCCTCTTCCGAGTTTGTCATAGTGCAATGGAGTGTTAAACTCGTCTCTTCAAAATCGCTTCCAATTATATATGGCGGTTTCACGCATGCTATTTTTCGCGAGTTTACCGCCCCATGATTATGTCAAACCCGCAGACCGTTCGGTTTCTCCGAATCTCTCTTGGCGGTTTTCCTCATGCGATTTTCAATTCATTTTGCAATACCCCTTGACATTAGTGTTACACTATGATATCATCATCCCATCAACAAGGAAAGGAGGGGTTCCCATGGCAAAGAAAAAAGAAAAGCGCTCCAACATCGACCTGTTGAAAGCGCTTGCCGGTTTGCTTAAAGCCATTGCGCTGATTCTGACTGGAATCGCCGCAATCATCGAAGCGCTTAAGTAATCCGGTCGGGAAGGCGGGAACTGAGTTTCCGCTTCTCCCTCTTTATTATATTCTATGTCATGAGAAAAAACAACATGGAACTGACAAAAATTCTGCTTCTGCTTGCGGGCGTCGCTTTGGTTGCCGCCGGTGTGATCGAGCTGTATCTGTTTTTTCGCAACCGTGGAGGGAAAGAATCATGAGATTGACCGCCAGAAAAGGGAACGGCGGTCATATCACCGCTTACTTTGCCACGATCGGCAGTAAAGAAGCGCGTGACGCCGGTTTCATTCGTCCCGACGGCAAAAGCCGCATCCTCAAAAAAATGGTCGATCCCGTCCGTCAGACGCTGACCTTTGAGATCGACTGGCAGGAGGAACATAACCGTACCGACTGACCCCATGAACCGCCTGAATCGTTCCGGCGGTTTTCTTTGCGCTTTTTTCAAGAAATTTTTGAAAAACTATTCAAAATAATATTGACATGCAAGCATTTTAGTAGTATGCTTATCCCATCAACCAAGGAAAGGAGGTCGAGCAACATGAGCCGTAAAAAGAAAAAAGCTCTCAGCTCCAAGGAAAAAGCTGAGCTGGTAATCGAATTTGTGACCGCCATCACGTCGCTGATTACCGCAATCGCTACTCTCCTCAAGGACTGAGAGCCGGTCGGGTCGGGGCGCAAGCCCCTTCCCTTCCTTCTTTCATTATAGCTCATTCTGCTTGATAATTCAATGCTCACATCAAAACAATCGCTTATCCTCTCCCTCGTTACCTGCGTCGCTACGGTGCTTCTGGTGGCGCTTTCCCTGCCGCGGTGGTTCGCGTGGTGCGTCCTCGTCCTCGCCATTGTGGAATTGCTGGATGTCGTTTTCACTTTCGCAAACGGTAAACGCAGGAAAGCGGATTAAATCCTGCTTTCGCTTTCAGCTCAAGTCCACAAAATATCAAAATCATTCACGCGATTTAATCCCAGTTCAATTCTCCATGAATTAAACAGTGATCCGGAGGTTTTCATCATGATCTCTTTAAAAGAAGCCCGCAAAAACGCCGGTCTGACGCAGGAACAGCTTTCCCTGAAATCCGGCGTCAAGCTGACCACCCTGCAAAAGCTGGAACATGGAACCAATAACATCAACGGCGCGTCCGTTGAAACCGTGATCCGCCTGTCGCGAACGCTCGGCGTCGGGATCGAGGATCTGGTTCATATCGACGAATGACCCCTTTTCCGCCGGAAGCTCAACCTTCCGGCGGTTTTTCGTCCGCATCCCCGTCATTCCCCCACCAGCCTGAACCGCTTCAAGCTCTCGTCGATCTCCTCGTCGATGATGCCGATGTAAACCAGCGTGTCGCGGCTGGACGAGTGGCAGAGGATCCGTTGCAGGCTCACAATGTCCCCCGTCATCTTGTAGTAGTGAAAACCGAAGGTCTTTCTGAGCGTGTGGCATCCGATGCGGTCCTTCACGCCGGCCGCCCGACCGATGGCATTGATGATCTGATAAGCCCTCTGTCGCGAGATTGCGCGCTCTCCAAGCGTCAGGTTGTCCTTCTGCCGCGAAAGGAACGCCCATTCTTTCGCGTCCCTCCCGGCGGTCAGGCGGTTGATGGCTTTGCGCGCCGCCGGATTGATGAGGATGCGCGCCTCTTTCCCCGTCTTTTGCGCGATGACGCGCGCATAGTCCTGCCCGCGCAGGTCGCCCACGCGGAATTTCACAAGGTCGCTGATGCGCAAACTCGTGTTGAATCCCACCACCAGCAAAAGCTCCCAGCTCAGCCGGTCGTCGTCCCGGCGGTTTGCGTCATGCTCCCGCGCGATTTCAAAACAGCGCTGCAAGACCGCTTTGTCCCGAATAGGCTGTACGACTTTCATGTGCTTTCCTCCGTGCTTTTTCAGTTTTCTTTTTCGTTTATTATGTCAAACTCCATCCTTTAAAGAAACAGCCCGCGCGGTTTTGCCCGTGCGAGCTGCTGTATTCCCATAATTGCAATTTTATGATATCATAGCCCCATCAAGAGCGCAAGCGCTTGAAATCGACCGCAGGAGGTAGAAAGGTATGGATCATGAAGAGTTGACCACCAAGGAGCTTGACCGTCTGGCGGATTGGCTGACGGCGCAGGGCTTCCCGCCTGAGAAGGTGCTTGAGTGCATCAAGTACATCGCAGGCGCAAGCGCCCCGACCAAGTAAGAAACCCTTGACGCGCAAAACCTACCAAGCAAAACGCGTCAAGGGTTCGACCACCGCGAGAAGCTGTCCTGCCAGCTTCCCGCTTTTTTATTGTATCATACTTTTCCCCGCGCCGCAACCCGGCGCTTTACGCGTCGCTCTCTTCTCCGCTTCCGGCGCTTTCCTCCGCGCTGAGCTTCACGCCGTTCTTCTCCATCAGTTTTGCGAACTGCTCCATTTCCTCCGCCGTTCCGGAAACGGTCGCCACGCCGGAAAGCGCCATGCCGTGTCCCATCGCGTCGCATTCCGCCTCGATGGCGACTGCGAGCGCTGTCTTGCGGTCCTCCGTCACCTCGATGCCCGCCAGCTTCAAAAGATCCTCTGCGATCTCCTTGGCGGTTTTGTTCCTCTCTTCTTTGCCGATCTCGCCGGTCTTGTACATCTGCTCGGCGGCGTGCGCGGCGCGCGTGCCGGCCTCAAGGATAAACGCGGCGATGGAGATCGCGCCGTTTCCGGTCGCTTCTGCCAGCGCCTGCGCGCTCTGCTGCATGCCGCAAAGTACGCTCGTTCCGACTTTCAGCGCTTCGCTGCTCAGCATCCCGTTCTTCAGCGCATAATAAGCCGCGCCGAACAGTCCGCAAAATCCGATCAAAACGATGATGGCGTAAGCCATCGGGGGAATCATGTTCACTGCCTCGTTCATGGTGGTTTCCTCGCTTTCTTTTTGTCCGTTTGTTGTGATTCCGTGTGCTTTTTGCCCTCCCCCTATGGGAAAGCTGTCCGCGAGTCAGTTTGAGAGGGCTGCTTCCTCAAAAACATCCCGCACCCCTCTCTCCCCGTTTCCAGTTCGCATTCCATCTTCCGCGGTCCGCATCGCCCGATCTCCCCTGTCTCCCGCCTCTGGTCGCAGGTAAACGGGCTGTCCATCCCGCGGCAGCGCCAGAAAACGCAGTCCTCCGGGCGCTTATTTTTCGCTTCGGATGTCGCGCACGTCATGCTGAAGCTCCTTGACCTCGCCTTCCAGCTTGTATGTCCGCTCGACGATGCCGTTGTGCTTGCTCACCTTGTCCTCAAGCTGCTGAATGCGGTACTGCGTCAGCTTGTTGCTCGCCATCACGCCCGCGAGACTGCCCAGCAGGCTTGCCAGCGCGGGCAGCCAGTCCATGATTTCCTCCATCTCAATCATCCCCTTTCAGGTACGCCGTCGCTTTCCCCGCCGCTTTTTCCAGCGCGGCGACGGCTTGCGCCAGCTTTTCAAAGCTGTCCATCCCCTCAAGCGCCGCGCGGCAGTCCGCCAGTTCCAGCAGCACGCCCCGCGGCACGCTGACATAGTCCGCGGTTTCCTCCGCGGTCTCTCCGGCGGTTTCTCCCGCGCCGTTTCCGTTTTCGTTCCCGGCGGTTTCTTCCGAGCTTTCCTCGGCGCTTTCCTCCACGCGTTCCAGATACTCGCTGCTTGCGTATCCGACTAACTCGCCGTATCGGATGCGCGCAAATCCGCCCTCTTTCAGCACCTCGACGACCGTTCCGCGCTCAAGTTTCCCGATGATGCGTCCGGTCTTCGGCGCGTCGCGGACGTTCAGCGGGTCATTCTGCGTGATGACCCGCGCCGCGTATAGGCTCATGCCGTCCATCTCCTCCGTTTCCTCGTAATCGACGTCCTTGAACGCAAAGCAGTAGCTCCACCCCTTCGGATCGCTGGCGACAGAGCCGGTCTTTTCGCTCTGCGCGTTGTAGATCTTCCCGTCGTCTCCCATCAGCCCGATGTGGTAGTGGTTTCCCAGCCCGTCTTTGCCGTATTTGCGCTCGAGCGCGTCCGTTTCAAATTCCGCTTTCCACTTCGTGCAGATGTAGCCCGGCTTGGCGCTTTTGATGGGCTGAACCGCCCCCGCGCATTGGCGCACGATGGCGTTGCTCCCGTGCGGAATATCGACCCCGCCGAGGGTCTTCATCGCATAAACAAAGGCGCCGCTGCAATCCACGACGCCTTTTTGTGCTTTGCCCCATTCATACGCCCAGTTTTCCCGCGCCATCTGCTTGAATAGCGCAATCAGCGCCCCCGCTTTGACTTTTCCCATCTCAGTAACACACCCTCGCCCCGACCTCTTCCGGCGCGCTTTCCCGCGTGTATACCCCGTAAAGCACCCGCAGTCCCGCGCTTTTGTCCTTGTAGCATGCGCCGCCCGCCGCGATGCGCTCTCCGCTCGTGTTGTAGCCAAGAACGCCGCTCATTCCCGGCATGACGCCGTATTTTTCAAGCAGATTCAAAGCCGTCTGCTCCACGCTTCCTGCGATCTGGATCTCTTCGAGCTTTGCCACGCGGTCCGTGTTTTCGCTCGTCGTCGTCACGTCCAGCCATGTTTTTCCGTTTTCATAGCGCCATTTGAGCGTCCCGGCGGTTTTCGGTGCGACAAATTCGCCGGTTTTGCTGATGGCGCGCCAAAGCGCGCTCCCCGCGCCCAGCTCGTCCGGTTCAGCTTCCGCCGCCCCGTTTTCCGGAATGATCTGAATCTCCCCGTCTACCGTCCGGTATCCGCTGATCCATTCGCGGACGTTCCCCGCCGCGTCCCATACGCCGCTCCATTTCGCGTTGTGCGCAAAGCGCCATGTGCCGCTTCCGGTTGCGCTTCTGGCGGTCTGATCGACGCGCCCGTCCGCTTTCGCGCTTCCCCTTTCGCAGAGGAGCGCCCATTCCGCAAGCGTCATCAGGTGGTATCCAAGCCCCTTGGCGAGCGCCCTTTCCGCCGCTTCTTCAAAGGTCATGCCGGTTTTCGGCTCTTCCAGCGGAAGGCTGTACAGCCCGCCCAGCCGCTCGCAGCATTCGTATTTGCCCATCAGCAGGCGGTTTTTCCCGCCGAATGCGGGCGCTTTGTCCGCCCCGTCCGGCTCAAAGGCGGCGAACAGGTCGGCGTTTCCCCCTGCGTCCAGCCGCATTTCCCCGCCGACGCTCTGCGCCGCCGCTTTCAGCGCCGCATAGTTGTCATTCATCCCAGCTTCCTCCCGCGTGAATAAAGTTCCCAATGCCGATGCAGACCAGCAGCGCCGCCGCCAGCCAAAGCAAAACCGTCAAGCGCATTCCTCCCCGCCTCTCAGCCGAATGAGGTTTACACCTCAATCGTCACATATCCGCCGTACCTCATCTTAGGATTACTCCACTGGTAGTCCGACGCATCGTCGCGGCTGATGGAGAAATATTCGTTCTCCACGATGTCCTCGTCTTTTGTGCCCGGGTAGTGCAGCACCTGCGAGTTGTCAGATGTGCCGATGGAAATTTTGTAGAAGCGATCAGCGACCAGCGCCGTGTTCAGCGCCACATCGACCTCATTGCCTGCTGCCTGATTCAGCGCGATCTCAGCCGTCACGGTCTCAAGGGTTTTGCTCTCCACCGTGTCGTAAATACCAACCCTGAGCGTCGCCGCCGCCTCGCTCTGAATCTTGAATTTCAGCCCCTTGAGCGTCAGATTGACCTTCGGCGTAAACGGCAGATTGTAACTGCTGCACAATGGCGTATAGATACTCCATTTATCGTATGTTTTCGTCGTCAGGATGGTCTTTTCTCCCGGCTCCGGCTGATCCGGCGTGACCGTTCCGCCGCCCCAAGCGGTTTCAAGCGCGTTGTACGCCGCCAAGGTTTCCGCGCTCGTGTCCTTCGCAGCCGCGAACAGGATGAGCATGTTCGCCTTTTCCGTTTTGCCCAGCCCGTCGGCGCTTCCCGCCGCGCTCTCCGCCGCCGCGATGCCGTCCTCGATGTGGTTCATCTGCGCCGCCGTCAAAACTTGTCCGTCCGTAAAATTCTGTTTCGTGTAGCTCATTTCATCGTCCTCCTCAATTCTGTCCAAGCTTCAGCTTGCCGATCTTCGCCGCGCCCAGCTTTGCGCTTTCCTCGCCGCTCTCCTGCGTATTGCCATCCGACCAGATAAGCGCGCCGCTCGTGCCCGCGTTGACCGGCATCCCGTTTTCGTCAAACCGAATGTCGATGTCCGCGCCCTCGCGGTAGTCGTAAATCTCCTGCATGGTCGAGTAATCGTCCTGCGCGTAGAAGATGAGCGAGGTGATTTTATATCCCTTCGCCGCGCCCGCGTGGATGCTTCCCGCTTCCAGCGCTTCCTTGAGCGCCGCGGACGAGCCGAAGAGCTGCATCTTTTGGTCATCCGCGCTCTGCGCCGTGTTGAAGAACAGGTATCCGCTGTAATTTTGCAGCGTCCGCGTCAGCTCTTCCGTCGCCCAGAGCGGGCTTTGGGCGTTCTTGTTGTAAATGCCGTCCGGCTTGAAGATAAAGGAGATTTTCGCGCCGCTCTCCTCGTCGAACGTGCCGGTGTTGATATAGTTATTCTTGCGATATGCTCCGTCCGTGCCATCCGCGCTCATGCTGTCCGTCGTTCCCCATTCGTAGGTCGGGTAGCCATTTGTTTTCATGAATTCGAGCGTCACTGGGGCAGTTCCGCTTTTCTGTCCGTTTTCTGCGGTCGTGAAGATCGGCACACGTCCAGCGCTTCCTTCGACGGAATCCAGCGCGACCGTCATCGCGATATACAGCGTGTGCTTCTCTCCGACGCTAGGCAGCGGCACATACGCAACCGTGTTGTCAAGCGTCCATTTGCCATCTGTATAGACCGGCAGTTCGCTTTCGTCTACGACCTCCACCGGGCATTCTGCGGTCATCTCGCCGCATGTCGCAATGATTTTGGCGTTTCCCAGCTTGTGCGCGGTGATTTCTCCGTCCTGCGTGATGGAAAAGACCTCTTCGTC
>CAKTXP010000025.1 GCA_934631055.1 uncultured Clostridia bacterium
AACCATAGCAAGAAAGCGTCCAGCCAGTTTTTCAAAGCGCATGGCAACTCTGCGATAATCTTTGATTTTCATAAAAAAGCTCTACGCACGCGAGCAAGCTTTATGCAATTTCCTATAAGGAAAAAATCCCTCCATACCGCTTTTTGCGTTGGTATAGAGGGATTATCTATTCAACTAAGTGACATTGGGGATTATCCCCCAACCGTTTTTTATTGCTCAGTCCACCGAAATCATCTGTCCGTCTGCGCCGATCTTCATCACTTCATCATCCACGCCGCCGACGACCAGCTGATCCGTTCCGCTCAGACCGTACTGCTCATATGCTGCGCGCAGATCATCCACGGCGTAGGTCATGACCGCATCGCCGTTCTTATCTACCAGCGTGATGAACGCAAATTCCGTGCGCTCCAGCGTGAACAGGGCATCTTCGTCGATGCGCATCGTCAACTTATCCGGTTCAACCTCGTTAACGCGCAGGGTCAGCTGCTTCTTGGAATCGCCCGCCCAGCTCAGATCCTCGCGGAAGAGCGCCTGATCTTCACCGATATACAAGCGCAGGTTCAAGCTGTGATAGCCCAGATAGAGCTGCTTCACCCAATACGGGCTTCCATATACGCCGCCGACTGCACCCGCTTTGCGCTTTTCTTCCATCTCGTGGCGCTCGATCTCCTTGCGGGGAACCTCAAACTTCGGCGCTTCCGGCTCAGTCTGTTCCGGTTGGCTCGGCTGCTCCGGTTCGCTCGGCTGCTCCGGTTCGCTCGGCTGCTCCGGTTCATTGTAGGAAATCTTCTGATAATCCTTGACAGTTTCGTTCCCATTCTCGTCAACGGAAACCACCTGAACCAGAATGCTGTGCTTGCCTTCGCCGCCGTTGATATTCAGGTTTTCGAGCTGCTGCTTAATCTGTTCGGCGGAAACTCCTTCCGGCGCCTTGACCAGCGCGATGATGTTCTCCGACGCATCTGCGGACGCGCTGGGAACGATCTCGCCGTTATTATTCAGGCTGACGCTACCGTCGTTGAGCCAGATCTCGATATTAGTTACATTGCCCGCCATGCCGATGGTTCCGTTGTTGGTGACGTTCGTTTCGCCGCCCTTTCCTTCAACGGTCATGCTGCCGACCAAGCCGTCCTTTTCGTTGGTGAAATCGGTATTTCCGTTTTCTTCCGTCGTCAGCTTCACGCCATTGGCTTCGCCGCTGTTCTCAATTTCAAGGGTTCCGCCGTTGGACGCCGAGCCGATAATCATGCCCGTGCCGGCCTTGCCCGGATCGGTCACGTCTTCCTCTTCGTCATCGACCTCTTCTGCCAGCGTATTGATGCCGAAATATCCAACACTGCCGCTGTTGCCCAGCGACACCGTCGCATCTTCGGCATCCGCATAGCCGATGAGGTCGCCGGAAATGCTGCCCCTGTTATCCGCGCTGACGGAAGAATTGCTGTCCGCTGTCACGAGGACGTTGCCGTCCACCATGCCGTTGTTGATGATGTCCAGCCTGGCGCGTTCGTCGCCGCCTTCGGCATAACCGCCAATGCCGCCATAAACGTCGCCGTCGTTGCGGACGTTCGTCGTGCCGTAGGCTTCCACGCCGATGGTGCCGGAAGAAGCGCCCTCGCTGTTGATGATATTCAGCGTCGAGCCTTCGTTAGACCAGCCGTTGATTCGCGTGATGACCTCGCCGTTGTTGGTCACGGTCGCTTCCGCGCCTTCTCGCGCGTTGACAAACTCGATCGAGTTCGCGGTTCCGTTATTGATGATGCTGGCGGTGTTGCCTTCACCCTCGACGTAAGTACCCAGATTGCCGCCCACTTCGCCATTATTGATAACCGTGGTGCTGCCGCCCGTACCGCGCTGGGTGCCGCCATCCATATTGCCGGTCACCATGCCGTTGTTGATGAGCGTCTGCTTCGCGCCCTCGTTTGCCCAGCCGCCGATGCTGCCCATCGTGCCATTATTGGTGAATTCGCGCTCCGCCGTTTCGGAGGTCACGCCGCCGAACAGGCTGCTGATTTCTCCGTCGTTCGTTCCGGTCAATTGACCATGCTGGTTACTGACTAAGGTCAATCTGCCGTTGATCTTTCCGTCCGCCGTATTTTCAAAACTTGCGGCAGCATCTTTCATCTCGCAATGCGTCTGAATATTGGCTTGGATTTCCGCCGAATCGATCTTGCCGCTGTTGATAATACTGGCGTTTCCGCCGTCAACCGCGCCCACCAGCAGCTTATCTTCGATCGAGCCGCTGTTGCTGATGGTCAGTTCGGAATCTTCATACATGGCAACCGCGCTCATCGAATCAACTATGCCGATATTCGTGATTTCGGCGGTGCTTCCGCTCTGTGCGCAGCCGTACAGCGTACCCAGTACCGTGCCTTCGTTCGTGGTGCTCATCGAGCTTCCATTCAGCGCCTCGGCACGGACATCGCCATTGACCGTTCCCGCCAGCGTCAGATTGATCTCGACACCCTCACCGTTCGCGGCTGCGTTGATGCCTTCAGAAACCGTCGTATTTTCATCCAGATGGATGTTATAGTTTCCCTTGATGCCTACGTCGATCTGAACGCGCGTCATTTCGACCTTTTTGAAAATGATGTTAAGGATACCGTCGAGTTTTAAATCACCGCGGTAGCTGCTGATGCCGACCTCGTCATCGATAGAGCCGCCGGTAATGGTGACGGTATCGCCGTCCACCGTCGCGTTCGTTACGCCGTCGCTGTAAGATTTGCTCGTCTTGATATTCTGTACGATCTTGCCCCATGTCGCTGCGCTCGCCGAAACCGGCTGCAAGAGAACCAGCGTAGAAAGCGTGATCGCCAGGGTCTTTTTGAATTTGTACACCCAAAGAACCTCCCCTTCGACAATTTCTGCATCTCTATTGTAGTTCTGCCGTCGAAAGCGTGTCAATAACGTTTCGTGCGTTATTTGAGCATTTTTGATTTTTTCTATGGTAACATTTAAGCATATTGCACAAATATGCTTCTGTCATCATCTCTTTTCGAAGGCTGAGCAAGCCGTCTTTCCGTTTTATATGCACACAAAAAACGCCCTTTCCGAAGTGAATCGGAAAGGGCGCAAGGATATTTCCGAATCTTACATGTTCTCCGCAACGACGCGCTCGATATACGCCTTCTGCTCGTCGGTCAGCGTCGGGAACGGCTTGCGGCATGCGCCGCAGTCCACGCCCTGCGTCTTGAGAATATGCTTGATGGATGGGAACAGCGAACAGGAGACGAGCGCCTCCATAACGTTGTTCGCGCGAACCTGAAGCGCATGCGCGCGCGGCAGGTCGAGCCTGCTGTACGCGTCCTCGATCTGCGTGAACAGCGGCAGGGTGAAGTTGAAGGTCGAACCAATCGCGCCGTCTGCGCCGAGGATGCGCGCGCCAATATAGACCTCGTCAAAGCCGCCGTAGATGACCAGTTCCGGGTTCAGATTGCGGATACGCTCCATCTGATACAGGTTCAGGCTGGTCTGCTTCACGCCCGCAATCGTTCCGTCGGTCAGCATGCCGCGGATATGCGGGTCGTTGATATCCAGCTCGACGCCGGTGTTGCCCGGAAAATTATACAGGAACAGCGGCAGATCGACGGCTTCGCGCAGCGTATGGTAATACTCAGCGATCGCTTTCATGCCGAATTTGTAGTAATACGGCACGGTAGAAATCATCGCGTCATAACCCAGCTCCTTCGCGGTCTTTGCGTAAGCGACGGCTTCCTCCGTCGAAATCGCGGCGACGGACGCAATGAGGTGCGTCTTTGCGCGGTCATGATACGCGCTGGCGGCGGCAAGCCCCTCTTCGCGCTCGGCATGGCTGAGCAGCGGGCATTCCGCGCTGCTTCCGCCGATAAGGAAGCCGTTCGCGCCCTCGGCGATGGTCTTATCCATCAGCTTGTGCAGCGCGGACGCGCTGAACTTGCCCTGCTCATCAAACGGTGTGACGGCGGCGACAAAAAATCCGCCCATATCCTGCATTTTCTTCATATGCGATTCCCCTTTGACTTGTCTATGTAAATCTTTTTGAACGCTATCCACCCTGTGCGCAGAACTGCCGACACACAGGAAATCCTGCATCCGGCATCACGCCGGTCTAAACGGCGAAAGCTCGCCATGCGTCACGATATAGCCTTCTTCGGCGCAAGCCAGCAGCGGACCATCCGCCTTGGCGTCGTCCGTGTACATGGCGCGGATATCAAACGTGCCGACTGCTTCCCTGATGCGGCGCAGTTTCTCCTCGCCCTTGCAGTTTTTGCCGATGAGCTTTCCGGTCTTTGCGTCGCACCGTGTGCCGATAAGCGTTTGAACGCCTAAGAGCTTTGCGGCATATTGCAGCTCGAATTCCGGCGATGCGGACGCGATGACGATGGGCAGATCGCGCGGGCGGGTTTCAAACCACTTGCCGAGTTTGGCTTTCGTCCGCCCGTCCTGCCAGAACAGCGCGGCTTCCTCTTCCAAGCTGAATCGTTTCGCCATCTCGCCGAACAGCACGCTTTTGAACTGCGTCAAACCCCTGCTTTGAATCATCGCCGCCGCCACAATCAGCCGCGGAAGCCCTGCGATGACGCCGGGATGGCGGCGCAGGCAGAAGAGCGCGAAATCCACCGTAGAATCCCCGTCGTAGATCGTTCCGTCAAAGTCATACACGTCGATACGCATAAGATCCTCCGTCCATCTTTTACGGATAGTATACCATTTTTTGTGTGAAAAGAAAAGCGGGAGATGTTGGGGAGATACGGGAGGAACGATTGGGGCTTTGCCCCAAACATCCGGGAAACTCGCATAGAAACGCAAGCGTTTTTTGCGATTTCCGATTTCCATCACGCTGAATCCCGCACAGCGGGCGCGTGATTCCAATCCCACCAAGAACCTGAGGTTCTTGGATTTCCCACTCCGCTATCGCTTCGCGATAGCGGAGAGGGGGGAAAGCACAACCTTCTCTCAAACTCCGGGCAGCAGACCAAAGGTCGTCCTGCCCGTTCTCCCCAGCCTTCCCCTTTGGGGAAGGTGGCGCCCGCAGGCGCCGGATGAGGTTCCCCCGAACGCGCCCCGCAGGGCGGTTAGTTCGGGTCGTAACCCCCGTTCCCGGGTGCAGGGTGTCCCTGCTTGTTTCAATGGGGGGTGATGGGGTTCTTAGGGGATTTAGGGGAGAAATCAGAATCTCCCCCTAATCCCCTAAGCCCGCAGAGCGCGTCCCCCCGTCTCGCATTCCCCCTTTATGTTTTCCTGTTTCAAAAGATAATAGTTGGCTTTTTCTCCCTAAACCGCTATAATGGAATCATCCATATCGAATTCAAGCAAGGAAAGGGGCTTTTTATCATGGCAAACCCGAATATTCCTACTCCCCATATCACCGCAAAAGAGGGTGATTTCGCCCGTACCGTGCTGATGCCCGGCGACCCGCTGCGCAGCAAGTTCATCGCGGAAACCTATCTCGAAAACGCGGTGCTGGTCAATGACACGCGTGGCGTGCAGGGCTATACCGGTCTGTATAAGGGCAAGCGCGTTTCCGTCATGGCTTCCGGCATGGGCATCCCCTCGATGGGCATCTATTCCTATGAGCTGTTCAACTATTACGGGGTGGAAAACATCATCCGCGTCGGCACGGCAGGCGGCATGGGCGACAACGTCAAAGTCCGCGATATCGTGCTGGGCATGACCGCCTATACCAACTCCAACTTCGGCCGTCAGTATGGTTTCGACGGCAACGTTGCGCCCTGCTGCTCGTTCAAGCTGCTGGAGCAGGCGGTTGCCGCCTCCCGCGAAATGGGCATCGAGCCGACTGTCGGTGCGCTGTATTCCTCGGATATCTTCTATGATGAGTCCCGCATGTCCGCGCCGCTCAGAAAGCTCGGCGTGCTGGCGGTCGAAATGGAATCCGCCGCGCTGTATCTGAACGCGGCGCGTGCGGGCAAGAATGCGCTCGCCATCTGCACCATCTCCGACCATGTCGTAACGGGCGAATCGCTGGACGCCGAAGCACGCCAGAATTCCTTCACCCAGATGATGGAGATCGCGCTGACCATCGCCTGAGATTGGCTTCAACCGCCGCGAAGATCAATCTTCGCAGGCGCATCCATCTTTCATCAGGAAAGGGCTTGATTTTTCATGCTGAACCGCATTTTTCTCTCTGCCGATATTGAAGGCACCTGCGGCATCGCCCACTGGAACGAAACCGAGCTGGGCAAGCCGGATTATGAGCCGTTCCGCCGCCAGATGACCCGAGAGGTCGCCGCCGCCTGTGAAGGCGCTTTCGCCGCGGGCTGTGAAGACCTGCTCATCAAGGACGCGCACGACAGCGCGCGCAACCTGATTCCCTCCGAGCTTCCCGAACGCGTGAGCATCTTCCGCGGCTGGGGCAGCGATATTCATTCCATGATGTCCGGCATCGACGCCAGCTTCACCGGCGCGATCTTCACCGGCTACCATTCTTCCTCCAATACGGACGCCAACCCGCTTTCCCATACGATGAATCTGGATAACGTTTCCATCCGCATCAACGGCATTCAGGCAAGCGAGCTGGTCATCAACACCTTCGCAGCGGCGCTGTACGACGTCCCCGTGCTGATGGTCACAGGCGATCTGGGCGTCTGCGAACAGGCAAAGCGGCTCTGTCCGGCAATCTATACCGTTCCGGTCAGCCGCGGCTGCGGCAACGGCTCGATCTCCATCCATCCCGCCGAAGCCGTTAAGCGCATCCGCGAAAAGGCTGAGCTTGCCGTCGCCGATGGCATTGCGCATCCGGAGAAATTCACGGTCGCCCTGCCGAACAACTTTGACGTCGAAGTGGAATTCGTGAAGCACAACCGCGCGCGCCGCGCCAGCTTCTATCCGGGCGTCAAACAGACGGGGCCGCGCACTGTACGGTTCTCCTCGGACGCGTATTTCGACGTTCTGCGGTTCTTTATGTTCTGCCTGTAATAAGCCTGCGCTTATTTTGACAGGGTTTCATAAAAATCAGATTTCTGTACACAGGTTCCGCTTTTTCTCGCCCATGAAAAGAAGTCGCCCTCCCCTCCAGTTTTCGGAGAAAGGCGACTTCTTCTTTTTTTATTCTTTCGTTCTTCCCACCCGATTCGCCACATCCTCCATATTCAGGCGGTGATGGCGCTTTTTCGGCGGGGTAAGCTGATAGAGCCGATAGCGCTCGCGCACGTCCTCAACGTCTTCGCGGCTGGCGGAATAGGCGCGCTGGTGCATGATAAGCGTATTGGACGGCGTACGCTTAAAGTGCATCTGTCCGAATACGAAGCCGTGCTGCGGACAGACGGATATCGCCAGATACTTTTCCCGTCCGCTGTCAAACCACTGCGTGTCAAACGCCGTCCGCTTGCCGCATGCCGGACAGGGCAGGCTCATGAGCTTCTGGTCGGCAAGCGCATCCGTCTGATACATATACGGCGTAGGCAGAGAGCGGAGCGCAGATGCCGCGATGCGCTTTTCCTTTTCCAGCGTTGCATCCAGCTGCATGCGTCTTTCCGGCGGCAGCGCGCAAAGCGCCTCGTCGATCTTGCCCAGCAGCGCCGCGGTGCATTCCGCGTCATAGACGGCGCGATGCGCAGGCGCGTCCAGCACGATCTCCATTTTTTCCATCGCCGCATGCAGATTCATCTGCTGATGCGCGCCGCCCAGACAGCAGAAACCGAAGATTAACTGCGCGTCCAGCGGCGGCTCGAAGGGCATCGGCGTCATGAAAAAAGCGGCGTTCCGCTTGAGTACGGGGTAATCGTCACGCCCCCACGTCACCAGCTGGGCATCCTCGCCGCACCACGCGATAAAATCTCCAAACACATCGGAGAACGGTCTGCCACGCGAAAGCTCTTCCTCCGTAATGCCCGTGACCTGCTTGATATGCTTATCCAGTTTCTTATAGACGCGCGGACGGATCAGCGCGCTGAAGCTGTCCAGCGCTTCTCCATTTCGGTTGACGCGGCAGGCGCCGATCTCGATAATCTCATGGGGCATGCGATGGTTTGTATGAAAACTGCTCTGGTTCCATTCCAGATCGAATACAATCAGATTCTTATCTTCTTGATTTAACAGCGAAAACATGTTCCACATCCTAAGAATTTTTTCGGGGGCACGTTGAACTCAAACCCCTTCTTCACTCCGCGGCGGTCTTTATAGCCGCTCCTGTCTCAGGATATATTGTAACGCATCAGCGTACATTTTCATAGAGGAAATTCTGCCATGCGCCGATTTTGGGCGAATCTTCCACCCGAATCGGTTGAATCCGCGCGCATTTTCTGTTATCATAACCCTTAAAGCGCAAAGGGGGAAAACGCACATGAACCTGTTTGATATTCTCGGACCCGTGATGGTCGGCCCAAGCAGTTCGCATACGGCGGGCGCCGTTCGTCTGGGGCGCACAGCGCGCCGACTGCTGGGCGAAGGAACGCCGCGCAGAGCCGATATCACGCTCTACGGTTCGTTCGCCGCCACAGGGCATGGACACGGCACGGATCGCGCGCTTATCGCCGGTCTGCTCGGCTTTCAGCCGGATGACGAGCGCATCGCGCGCAGTTTTGACCTCGCGCATGACGCAGGCATGGCGTTTGCCTTCACGCTCTCCCGAACCGCGGAGGAACACCCCAATACGGCGCGCATCGACCTCGTCGGCGAAAGCGGAAAAACGCTGTCCATGACCGGCTGTTCTCTGGGCGGCGGACGCATCATGGTCGTGGAGATGAACGGCCTGCGCGCCAACTTCTCCGGCGACCTGCCGACGCTCATCGTGCAGAACGTCGATCAGCCCGGTCACGTCAGCGAAGTGACCAGCATGCTGGCGCACAAAGGTGTGAACATCGCAACGATGCAGCTCTACCGCGATTATCCGGGCGGAAACGCCGTCATGATTATCGAAACGGACAAAGCCGTCCCTCAGGAAGGCTTGACGTGGCTGGAGCGCAGCGAAGGCATCACGCGCGTCACATTCATCGACGCCGAGCGGGACGAATAAACGGGAGGGACGAACATGGCGATCGAATCGCTCCGCGCGCTGGAAGAAGCGAGCGAAAACAAAGATATCTTTGAAGTCATTCTGGACAGCGACTGCACGGATCGCGGCGTATCCAGAGACGAATCGTTTGAAAAGATGCGCGCGTTATACGCCGCCATCCGCCGCGCGCGGGAGGGCTATGACCCTGCTCTGCGCTCCGCCAGCGGCATGGTCGGCGGCGACGGCGCCAAGATGCGCGAATATGTTCAAAAGGGCAAGACCATCTGCGGCGATTATATCGGTCAGGTTATCGCACAGGCGCTGGAGATGGGCGAAAGCAACGCCTGCATGAAGTGCATCGTCGCCGCGCCGACGGCGGGAAGCTGCGGCGTACTGCCCGCCGTTCTCCTGCCTTATCAGAAGCGGGAGGGGCTTAGTGACGACGCGATGGTTCGCGCGATGTACATCGCCGGCGCGATCGGTCAGGTCGTCGCCGCAAAAGCGTCCATTGCGGGCGCGGCAGGCGGCTGTCAGGCGGAAATCGGAACGGCGAGCGCGATGGGCGCGGCGGCGCTGTGCTATCTGGGCGGCGGCGATGCGCATGCCGTCTGCCATGCGGCGGCAATCGCCATCAAGAGCATGCTGGGGCTGGTCTGCGACCCCATCGCCGGACTGGTCGAGGTTCCCTGCGTCAAGCGCAACGCGGCGGGCGCGATGATCGCGATGTCCAGCGCGGATATGGCGCTGGCGGGCATCCGCTCAGCTGTCCCGCCGGACGAAGTCATCCTTGCCATGCGCGAAGTCGGCGACAAGATGGATGTTTCGCTGAAAGAAACCGGCGTCGGCGGCGTCGCCGGCACGCCGTTCGGACAGAAGATTGCTGAGAAAATGGGGATGGCATAACTGCTTGAGCTTTGCCTGCAACCCTGCCCAAAACTGAGGTTTTGGATTTTTCCAAATGAATAAGCAATCCTGAAAATCGTACAATCTATATGGCGGACGACCACTGATTGCCCCCTACTTTTTCCAGTAAATCCTTGTAGGGGCGCAGTGCGCGTCTGCTTTTTTTAGAATATATTACCTTTTCCATTGCATCAAAAAAGAGTACCCGCTTTCGCAGATACTCTCTCTTTGACAGAATAGGCGGGGTGACATTCCCGCATCTCCTAACTCAGGGCGACGGCTGCCTGTTCCGTCCTCAGATTCTGTCAAGATATTTTATTCACTTATATTATAGCATATTCTCTTCATTTGTCAATGTTTTCAGATGAGTTTACCATTGTTTTTAATAGGTTTCAGCGTCCCTTTTTGAATAAAATTCTTGACGCGATTATCATTCAGAACATAAAGAGAACGAGCAAAATATCTCCCATTATCCGATACTCGAACTGCAACCTTTACATACTCATTATGAATCAAGAAGGTCTTAACCAATTCAATAGATTGGTCTTTCGGATTGATTGCTGCATAATCTGGAAAATTGACGATATCCGAAATATATGCTCCGTATTTTTTATAATCATCCGGATGCTTATTTTGAATATGAGCAAGATTGGTGCTTCCAATATAAATTGGAATATCTTCCGTTTGGCACAGCCCCAAAGCTTTTCCAACCGCTGTTTTCATCACACCTATTTGTTCCATCTCTTTTTCCTTCCCTAGTGCTTTCTCTAAAATAGAGTATAGCCTTCATGAGAAATAAAATCAACATCGTCCCAAAATACTACTCCAGTAGTATTGACAAGTATATACGACTGTGGTAGTATAGAGCCGCGATCGTAAGAAGGAGTGTATGCACCCATGAAACTATTCGATTCCGAGCTGAAAGTGATGGATGTGCTTTGGACGGAGGGCGACCTGCCCGCGCGGCAGATTGCTGCCGTCCTGAGCGAATCCATCGGTTGGAACGTGAATACCACCTACACGCTCATCAAGCGTTGCATTGCAAAAGGCGCTATTGAGCGCACAGAACCGGGCTTTTTGTGTCATGCGCTGGTCTCCAAGCAGCAGGTGCAGGAAGAAGAGACGCAGGAACTCATCGACAAAGTCTTTGACGGCTCGGCGGATAAGCTCTTTGCCGCGCTGGTCGGCGGAAAGCGCGTCAGCGCCGAGCAGCTCCAAAAACTGCGCGGCATGATCGACGAGCTGGACAGCTGAGCCGATGAAAGCAGGGAGACTATGACGATATTCCTTTCCATGAGCCTGAGCGCAGGCGTACTGATCCTGCTGACGGCGCTTCTGCGGCGTTTTGCAGGGAATCGTCTGCCCCGCCGCATGTATGTCGCGCTGTGGGATATCGCAGTCCTGCGGCTGCTTGTGCCGCTGGCTCTGCCGAAGCGGTTTTCAATCTCTGCGCTCTTTCCTTCTCCTTCCGTCACGGAGACAGTCACGGAAAGCGCTTTCATGCAAGCTGATGTCATCTATCCGCAGATGACCGCATCCGAAACGCCCATTACCCTGTCCGGCACATTTCCGAACCCGACGAGCATGTTGGTGACCATCTGGGCTGTCGTCGCGTTGGCACTGGCTGTCTATTTTGTTGCGGCATATCTCCGCAGTACGCGCGCGTTTGCTCAGTCCCTGCCGGACGACGACCCGCGCTGCGCGGCATTTCTCTGCGCGCACCCGACAAAGCGGCGCGTACAGATCCGCATCAGCAGCCGCATCGCGTCGCCGCTGTCCTATGGTCTGCTGCATCCGGTCATCCTGCTGCCCAAGGGCATGAACCGCGACGGTCTGCCCTTTGTGCTTGAGCATGAAATGATGCACATCCGCGCGCTGGACGCCTGGCGCAAGCTGTTTGTTCTGGCGGCACTGTGCCTGCACTGGTTCAATCCGACGGTATTCATCCTGTTCCTCCTCGTCAATCGAGACATGGAACTGCTCTGCGACGAGCGCGTACTCATGCAGCGCGCCACATCCTCCAAGCGGGCTTATGCGCTGACGCTACTGGATATGGAGGCCGCCCGCTCCGCCGCGCCGACAATGAGCTGTTTCCGCATGACAGGCATTGAAGAGAGGATCTCTGCTATGAAAAATACGCAAAAAAACACCCCGCTGACCCATCTGGTCGCCAGTACGCTGGTCATTGCTTCCTGCTTCGGCATGGTCTCCGCCGTTTCCGCAGTTGCGGACGAAAAGGTTTTCATCGTCAAGGCGGAAGATGCGCTCGTTACGCAAGAGAATTCGCTCGTCCTTTCCGCCGGCAACACGGAGGATTCGGCATACAGCTACGTTGTTTATAACGAAGAAACACCTGCTTCCGAATCCGACGGCTTGCCCATCGAGTGGTGGACGCCTGAAGAGTTTGAGGTCTATATGGCGCAGATGCGCAAAGATCTTGAAGAACTCGTCCAAACCGGCGAACGCGGCTACACGAACAGCGACGGCTGGTTCACCTGGACACAGGAAAAAGTTGAGGAGACCATGGCTGTCTATGAAGAAATGCTGGATGACCTCAAGCGCGGCGTAAAGATTTCCAAGCCCTTCGGCGAGCTTGGTGAAGGAGCGGATATCGTTATTTCCCAAGTACCGGACTCCGTCTCCACATACAGCGAATCACTCTTGATGCTTGATGCGGATACGCTCCTCTATCTAGAGAAGGATGGCGGCAGAGTTTTCCACGCTACTCCCGATTGCGCCGCCATTCCCGAAAGCGCTCGCGATGCGCTGGAAACGTTTTCCGCCGACCAGCTTGAACAAAGCCCGTACAGCCTGCTTCAGCCCTGTCCGGAGTGCTTTAAGACGAAAAGCGCAAGCGAGAGCGGAGAAAACAAGTAAAAAAACAAATATAAATTGCCGCCGCACGGCTCAATTCCTGTGCGGCGGCAATTCTTTATATGATTTTTAGCAGACGATATTCAGCAGACGTCCCGGCACGAAGATGACCTTCTTCACCTGCGCGTCACCGACCAGCTTCTTGACAGTCTCGTTCTCAAGCAGCTTCTCGCCGTCATCCTTGCCCAGCGTAGCGGGAACCATGATGCGGCCGCGAACCTTGCCCTTGATCTGAACGGCAATCTCGACCTCATCGGCGACGAGCTTCGTCTCGTCGTAGGTCGGCCAGCCCTGCTTATAGATCGGCTCGCCGAAGCCGCAGACCTCCCACATCTCCTCCGTGATATGCGGGGAGACCGGATTCAGGCACAGCAGCAGGGCGCGCAGTTCGCCGCGGGTCACGCTGCCGCGGGCGTAAATCTCGTTGACATAGGACATCATCGCCGCGATGGCGGTGTTGTACTTCATGCGCTCGTAGTCCTCGGAGACTTTCTTGATCATCGCGTTGACGGGCGCCTGCATCTCGTGGCGCACATCCTCATCGGCGGTCAGCATATCCTGCAAACGCCAGACGCGCTCGATGAAGCGGCGGCAGCCGCGCGCGCCCTCAGTAGACCACGGGATCGCCTGGTCGAAAGCGCCCATAAACATTTCATACATACGGAAGGCATCCGCGCCGATCTCGGCGATGGTGTCATCCGGATTGATGACGTTGCCGCGGGACTTGCTCATCTTCTCGCCGTTCGCGCCGAGAATCATGCCGTGGCTGGTGCGCTTCTTGTATGCTTCCTTGTTCGGAATCGCGCCGATATCGTAGAGGAACAGGTTCCAGAAGCGGGAATACAGCAGATGCAGCGTGGTATGCTCCATGCCGCCGTTGTACCAATCGACCGGCATCCAGTATTTCAGCTCGTCCCAGCGCGCCAGCGCGGTATCGCAATGCGGATCGGCATAGCGCAGGAAATACCAGGAAGAACCCGCCCACTGGGGCATGGTATCCGTCTCGCGCTTGGCGGGCGCGCCGCAGCACGGACAGGTCGTATTCACCCAGCTCTCCATCTTGGACAGCGGGCTTTCGCCGGAATCGGTCGGTTCATAGTTATCGACTTCCGGCAGCAGCACCGGCAGCTGATCTTCCGGAACCGGAACCCAGCCGCACTTTTCGCACTTGACCAGCGGGATCGGCTCGCCCCAGTAGCGCTGGCGGGAGAACACCCAGTCGCGGAGCTTATAGTTGACCTTGCGCTCGCCAACCTTATGCTCGACCAGCCAGTCGATGATGGTCTTTTTCGCCTGCGCGACAGTCAGCCCGTCGAGGAAGCCGCTGTTGCACATCACGCCGTCCTCCACGTCGGTATACGCCGCTTTCTGCACGTCCTCGCCGCCCGCAACGACTTCGATGATCGGCAGACCAAACTTCGTAGCAAACTCCCAGTCGCGCGTATCGTGCGCCGGAACCGCCATGATCGCGCCGGTGCCATAGGTCGCCAGAACGTAGTCGGAAATGAACACCGGAATCTCGCGTCCGTTGACCGGATCGATTGCTTTAATGCCCTTCAGCTCGACGCCGGTCTTTTCCTTGCTCAGCTCGGTGCGCTCAAAATCGCTCTTGCGCGCCGCCGCCTCGCGATAGGCGACGACCTCATCCCAGTTGGTGATGCGATCCTTGAGCTTATCGACGGTCGCATGCTCTGGCGCAACGACCATGTAGGTCGCGCCGAAGAGCGTATCCGGACGGGTGGTGTAGACGCGGAGCTTCTCGTCGGTATCCTTGATGGCGAAATCGACCTCAGCGCCCTCGCTGCGTCCGATCCAGTTGCGCTGCTGCACCTTAACCTTGTCGATAAAATCAACGTCGTCCAGACCGTCGAGCAGCTTCTGCGCATACGCGGTGATCTTCAGCATCCACTGGCTCTTGACGCGGCGGATGACTTCCGCGCCGCAGCGTTCGCACTTGCCGGCGACGACTTCCTCGTTCGCCAGACCGCACTTGCAGCTCGGACACCAGTTGACCGGCATCTCCGTCTTATACGCCAGCCCCTTCTTATAGAGCTGAAGGAAGATCCACTGGGTCCACTTGAAGTAGTTCGGGTCGGTGGTGTTGACCTCACGCGTCCAGTCAAACGAGAAACCGATGCGCTTGAGCTGCTCGCGGAAATGATTGATGTTCTTCTCGGTCACGCCCGCGGGATGGACGTGATTCTTGATCGCGTAGTTCTCCGTCGGCAGACCGAAAGCGTCCCAGCCGATCGGGAAGAGGACGTTATAGCCCTCCATGCGGCGCTTGCGGGCGATGATATCCATCGCCGTATTGCTGCGCGGGTGTCCGACATGCAGACCTGCGCCGGACGGATACGGGAACTCGATCAGCGCGTAGAATTTGGGCTTTTCATGGCTGGCTTCTGCCTCGAAGCAATGGGCATCCTCCCATTTCTTTTGCCATTTCAGCTCGATCTCGTCAGGATTATAAGCCTTGCTCATGGGTCATCCTCCTTATCAATGGGAAGGCGTGCGTTTTTAGGGGAATATAAAAAGCGCCCCTGCACGCCATAATCATGCACAGGGGCGCCCGAAAGCGCGGTACCACCCTGATTTAGCTGCAAACGCAGCCCTCAGCGGCTAAACAGCCAAGACCTTTCACGGGGTCACGCCGCCGCGGACTACTGTCTTTCGCCCGCGAAGCTCCGGGAGGAGAGAAGCCGCGCTTTGACCCGCCGACTTGCACCCGACCGTCGGCTCTCTGAAGGCGTCTTGGCGCGCTGATTCCCATCATCGCATTTACTCGCCGGAAGGCGCAAACCCGCCGGTGAAACTTCGTTTATTGTATCCAACGCACGGGAAAATGTCAAGCCTGTTTGCCGTTTTTCTCCGCTTCCAAAAGCGCGCCGAATTTTTCCGCGGACATGGGCGCGTAGAAATAATAGCCCTGGATATCCGTGCATTCCAGCGCGCGCAGGAAATCCACCTGGTCGCGCTTCTCTACGCCTTCCGCCGTCGTATACAGC
This sequence comes from uncultured Clostridia bacterium, assembly GCA_934631055.1. Classification (GTDB taxonomy): domain Bacteria; phylum Bacillota; class Clostridia; order Christensenellales; family Aristaeellaceae; genus Ventricola. The sequence continues at coordinate 15,712 of CAKTXP010000025.1, forward strand.
CCCAGCTCATAGCACAGGCGGACAATCTGGCGGAGAATCGTCTCGCCCTTGCGGTCGCCGATGCAGTCAATCAGGCTCTTATCGAGCTTGACGGTATCGACAAAGGGGAGCTTGAGCATCGGAATGGTGGACTGCCCGCGTCCGAAATCGTCGATCTCGATGTGGAATCCATAGCGGTAGAATTCCTGCATGACATCCAGCACCTCGCCGTCGCTGATGACCGCGCTCTCCGTGACCTCCAGCGGAACCATCCATGTAGACAGCCCATAGCTCTCCAGGATGCGCTTATACGTCAGCGCCACGCCCTGACGGCGGAGCGACGCGCGGGAAAGATTGACGGATACCGGACAGATCTGAATGCCTTTTTCTTTCCATCTGCCGAGCTGTTCGCATACGGACGTAAACATATATTCATCGAGCCTGCCGATCGCGCCGTTCTTTTCAAACAGCGGGATGAAGAGCGCGGGCGAGAGCATCGTTCCGTCCTCCTGACGCCAGCGGACAAGCGCCTCCGCCGCGACGACTGCGCCGTTCTGCGGGCTGCATTTGGGCTGATAGGAAACTTCAAACTGATGCTCGGAGAGGGCGGCGTCAAATCGATCCTCCATCTTCAGCGACTCGAAGAATGAATTCTGGTCGATATCCTGATAGAAGACGACGCGCTTCTCGTCCTGATCTCGGGCAATGCCCAGCGCAAGGTTGGAAAGTTCGCAGGCACGCTGCATATCGTCGTTCTCGCGCATGGCGTACACGCCGAAACGCGGCACGATATGCAGGATGCCGAGCCGACCGGACAGGCTGCGGATATCCCGCTCGATCTGGCGCAGACGCTCATAAACGGGCGGTCTGCGGTCCTCATGGAGATAGAATACGAACCAGTCTTCGTTGACGCGCGCAACATATTCGTCATGGTGCAGACGCCGGACGATATCTTCATACATGCAGCGCATCACTTCGTTGCCCTTGCTCGTGCCAAACATGCCGTTGATGAGCTTCAGATCGTCCAGTTCGGCGGAAACCATATAGCCGCTTCGGGCGTTCTTCATCCTGCGCAGAAAGCTCGCGTAATTATCTCCGCCGGTCAGCGGATCGACGAACGCCGCCTGATGCAGGCTTTTACTGTGATACAGATAGATAATCGGCGCACAGCCCATGAGGAGCGCGCCGATCATGGCGGTCATCAGCAGCATATTGCGCATGCCGGAAAAGATATCATGCAGTCTGGAACCAACTGTTTCCACCGGAACGACCGTGACCAGAAACCACGGCAGCGCCGGACAGTAGTTCTCCAGCGCTTCACAGCAGAAGTATGCGTTTTTACCAACGACGATATCCGCCCCGCCCGCGTCCTGTTCATTCATGATCGCAAGAATACGCGCTTCCACTTCGCTGCTTTTCGCGTCGCGATGGATGACGTCGCTGAACAGGTTCTTCTGCACGTCGTCCGATGCGCCGGCTTTCGCATTGGAAGATTCGGCAATGATATTGCCGCTTGCATCGACGATATAGCCATAACCCGTTTCTTCAAAGGAATCCACATTCAGCAGTTTGCGGAATACCTGCGCGTTGTACGTCGCGCCGACCACGCCGATAATCTTGCCCGACGCATCATAGACCGGAATGCACATGATATTGATCTGCTCGCCAACGGACAGCGTATCGTTCAGGATGCCGGAAATGGTCGGTTCGCCATGAATGGCTTTCCGGAAATAATCGCGATAGGAAAAATTATCTTCCGCTCCGTCGCTGGTGATTGCCCAGCCGCTTTCATCCATGAACCACGCGCGCTTGATACGATAGCCCTCGGCGTAGACATCCAGCCTGCCGATCAGCTCCCGCACAGATGCCGGATCTTTGGCAATATCGCGCGCCAGATTTTCCAGAAAGACAAATCGGCTTTCCAGCGCAACGGACAGGTTATTGGCGGTCTGTTCCGTCGCGCCCCGAATGGTCTCCATCGCCGCCTGCTCCAAATCGCCCCGTATCCGGATATATATGTTTGCAAAGGATAGGAAAACAAGGACTGCCGCAAGCAGCAGCCCTGTAAACAGCGTCCAGCCTATTCGCTTCCGCTTTTTTTCATCAACCAGCCTTACCGTTTTTCTGCGTAGGTGCTTCTCGTTTTCTCCCTTGTTCAAGCGTTCAACTCATCTCTTTCTTTGGAGGTCTCAATATGCATCTGACAAAATTCGCTAAAATTCGACATTAGATTATATTTTAACCATTTTGACCGATTTAAGCAAGAGAGACGCTTGAAAAAGCGCCGTTTTTTCCGTTTCGCGGCGGATGCTCAGTTTTCCTCTTTCTGCGTTTCCCTGCCCTGCATGTAATCGTCCATCGCCTGCGCGACCTTCTTGGAATGCTCAACCGCTTCGACGACCGTGCGCGCGCCCGCAACGACGTCGCCGCTGGCGAAAATGCCCGGACGCGTCGTTCTGCCGTATTCATCGGTAATAAGCAAGCCGCGCGCGTTGGCTTCAATGCCCTTGGTCGTAGAGACGATGCGGTTGCGCGGTCCCTGGCTGATGGAGATAATGGTGCTGTCCGCGGCATAGAGCTTCCGCGAATCGGGAACCGGCGTCAGCGAACCGTCCTCGCCCTCGATGAGATCCTCAAAGACGACGCCTTCATCGACGATCTCAACCGGCTGCTTGTTGTAGACAAACTCCACGCCCTCCAGCGCCGCATAATCAAACTCATGCTTGGATGCGGCGACCTGCTTCGTGCGGCTGAAGCACATGACATGGCGGACGCCCTTGCGGATCGCCGTGCGCGCAACGTCCATCGCGGCGTTGCCCGCGCCGATGATGATGAGGCTGTCGCCGAGGCGGTAGCTGTCCGGATTGTTTAGATAGTTGATGGCAAAATGAACGTTGCCCAGCGTTTCGCCCTTGATATGCAGGGCGTTGGGCTGCCAGACGCCCGTGCCGACGAAAATCGCCTTGTAGCCGTCGCGGATAAGGTCGTCGATGCCGATCGCCGCGCCGATGGTCGTATTCGGGCGAACCTTGATGCCCTTGAGGATGAGATGGTGATACTCAAAATCATCCAGAACAGACTTGGGCAGGCGGAAATCCGGAATGCCATAGCGCAGGACGCCGCCGATCTTGTCCTTGCCCTCGAAAATGGTCACCTGATAGCCCTTGCGCGCCAGAACGACGGCAATCGTCAGTCCCGCGGGGCCGGAGCCGATGATCGCCACGCGGATGCCGTTGGACGGCGCGGGACCCTTGACCATCTTATTGCTGTACGTCGTAGAGATATAATTCTCGATGGAAGAGAAATGAACGGGCGCGCCTTTGCGTCCGAGTACGCAATGTCCCTCGCACTGGTTTTCATGGTTGCACACCAGCGAGCAGACCGTAGTCAGCGGATTATTTTCAAAGAGCATCCAGCCTGCGTCGTCGAGCTTGCCGTCGAGCATGAGCCGGATAACCTTGGGGATAGGCGTATGGATGGGACAGCCTTTCTGACACTGGGGAACCTTACAATTCAAGCAGCGCTGCGCCTCTTCCAGAATATGAACAGCCACGGACGTGATACCTCTCTATCTTCTTCAATATGGGACGCACAAGAACGATAGGGAACGCGTGGGGCTTTGCCCCACACCCCACCAAGAACCTGAGGTTCTTGGATTTCCCACTACGCTATCGCGAAGCGATAGCTGAAAGGAAAGCATATTAAAACCGCCGCGAAGCGGAGAAGGGAGTCTGAGGGACTTGTCCCTCAGGCAGGTCTGGGCGGCAGCCCAGCGTAACCTTTACTCCAACCCAAGGACGCCAAAGAAGAGTAAACCTAAGACGCCGCTCAGACAGATGACTTTCGGAATGCTGACCTTGAACTTGATGAGTAAAAGCAGACTTACCGCGCCGATAACGAGCGCGCCGATGCTCACCCCGCCTAAACTGCCCGCATAGTTCGTCATGCAGAGCGAAAGAATGACGCCGAAGATCATGCCGACACAGGCGGGACGCACGCCTGTCATCACCTTGGTCATAAATCGGCTCTTGCGGAATCGCTCAAAGAAGATCGCCGCGACCAGACAGACCGAAAGCGTCGGCGCAAGCGTGCCTAAATTCGCGGCAAACGCACCCGCCAGCCCCGCCGTGCGCATGCCGGCAAAGGTCGCGCAGTTCAGCCCCAGCGGTCCGGGCGTCATCTCCGCAATGGCAACGATGTCGGATACCTCCGTCGCCGTCATCCAGCCGTGCGCCGTCATTTCGGAAGTGATGAGCGGAATCATCGAAAGCCCGCCGAAGCTGGTAAACCCGATCTTCAAAAAGCTGATGAATAAATCAACGAGTACCATGCTCCTTCTCCCCCTTCCGCTCGTATATCTCCGCAATCACGATGCCGCAGACCGCACCAAGAATGACCAGATAGACGCAGTTGACATTGAAGAACAGATACAGCGCAATGACCAGCAGCATCACCGCAAAGCATGGCGGATACTTGAATGCACTCCCTACCATGCCGACGACCGCGCTGACCATGATGGGAACGACTGCGGCGCGGATGCCTTTCATCGCGGCGGCGACCCACAGGTTTTGCTGAAAGAGCGTGTAAAAATGCGTGATGACGGCAAGCACGCCCATCGGTGGCAGGATCATGCCGAATACGCACGCCAGCGAACCCAGCACCCCCGCAATGCGGTAGCCATACAGCGCCGCCACGTTGCCGATCATCGTTCCCGGCAGACTGCGCCCGACGCTGGTCAGATCCAACAGCTCCTCCGCTGTAATCGTATGTTTTTCCTCGACATAGAGCTTTTGCATCTGCGCGACGATGCTCCATCCGCCGCCAAACGTAAACAGCCCGAATTTCATAAACTGCACAAACAGTTCACAAATCTCACGCGCGCGTTTCATTGAACATTCCCTCCCCGCTACATAATACAAGGATACGACACAACCCCCAACACGTCAAGATATACAAAAAGAAAAAGAAGAAAAAGACAATTGCAAATGCCAGATTGTAGACAAAAAGCTATCCTCCCCGAAGGAGGAGAATAGCCCTTTCCGTAAATGAAAGAATAACTGAATTTCTTAATATTGCTATTCAAGCCAAGCTTGCTTATGTCAACAAGCTGAAATGCAAATCTTATTTAAACCGCCACGAAGCGAAGAAGGGAGTCTGAGGGATTGGAATCACGCGCCCGCTGTGCGGGGTTCAGCGTGATAGAAATCGGAAATCGTAAGAAACGTTTGCGTTTCTATACGAGTTTTCCGGACTGAAATCCCTCAGGCAGGTTTGGGATTGGAGTCACGCGCCCGCTGTGCGGGATTCAGCGTGACGGAAATCG
>CAKTXP010000026.1 GCA_934631055.1 uncultured Clostridia bacterium
TCACCTCCGCATTGCGGAGAAACCGCGCAAAAATTCTTTTGCGCCAGAAACAGACTATCACAGCAGATCGCGGCTGTCAATGATCTAAAACCTATCATCTATACACCTGGTATGATTTAAACTGCAAAAAGCTCAGCAAATCCATCCGTTTCAAGAAACTCCCCATTTTCCGTTCTGGTCAATTCTTCTATTTTGTGTTACACTGTATCTATCATTTATAAGGAGGCTGCCCCATGCTTTCCGACTCTCTCTATGCTTCCGCTTTTGCCGTCAAAAAAGCGAAACTCTGGAAAAAACTCTTCGATAACCAGCTCTTCGCCGTCCGCCATTTTGATTCAACCATCAGCTATTGCTGCGTCATGGGCAAAGCCGGACTGGAATATGTGCTCGCCTTTTTCCTGGGCGACAGCGGCTTGGCAAGCCTTGATCGCATAAATCGTGAAGCCGAACAGGTACTCCCGGTTCACGAACAACACGAACTGCTCTGTTCTCAGGATTGCGTTTCTGTCTCCTTTGTCAGCAAGTCAGACCTTCGTCCGCGCGAACTCGCGGAGATATCTTCCTATTGCAAAGCAAACGGCATTCAGCCGCGCGGCGCACACGCCTATCCACAGTTTGACCGCTGCCGTCCGCACTTCATGCCATGGTATATCGACGACGAAACCGAACAGCGCTATATACTGGAAGGGATGAACGCCGCGCTGGAAGTTGCCCGCCGTTTGGAAACGGAAACGCCCGAAGCGCTTGGTTTCAAGAAAGGCACCCCCTATGAACACAGCATTCCTCTGCTGACCGCCGGGAAGGATGGTTATATCTGGGATTCCATCCATCCCAAGCCGCAGCCTGCACTTCATGATCCCGCCGCCGTTCTCTCCGATGAGCTGGCGTTTGCCCGCATCAAACAAAACAAATCCGTCAGCGGCGAATGGGCATGTTTGATTTTGCTCCACAATCAACCGATCGTTCCAGGCGAAGAGAAGCTTCAGGAAGGCGAAGAGCCCCACTCTGCGCCGTATTTTCCGTATCTGATGATGATCGTCAGCATGGAGGACGGCATGGTTCTCGGACTGATTCCAGCTCATGATCCTGAGGACTATGCGCCGGAATTCACTGCCGCCATGCTTGATATGATGCGCAAAAACGGCAAACCTTCCGCGCTCTATGTTCAGGATACCCGGACGTACGACTTCCTTCTCCCCCTTGCACAAGCCTTGAGCATCCGCATAACGCAGGAGGAAAACATTGATCCGCTCTGCGACGCGCTGGACGGCTATCTGAATCGATTCTACGCTTCTGCCGACAATTCGCCTGATGAGAATGAACTTGAGCTTTTCATGAACGCTTTACGCAACGACGAAGCGCTCCGTCAAATGCCTCAACCGCTTTTCGAGCAGGTTTTGACCCTTGTTGGTAAAAACATCTTTCCTCTTGACGTCTGCCACGCCATCCGAAAAGAAGCTCAGCGCAGGGGCATGCGCGTAGATTAACAGAATAATACGCTCCATATAGAACAGCCTCTCGAAGTCACAATAATCGAGGCGGCGCTGTATGGAGCCTTTTCATTCTTCAGTTTTTGAAATGCAGTACAGTTGTTAAGCGTCCAAAAAGGAGACGACTATGAATGAGCAATACTTGAGCTTGTCTAAGGAACCCCTGATTTAATCGAGGCTATTATTCAGAGGTTCCTTAATTCGAAAATCAATACTGGAAAGGTGCTCGTTTTGCTTAATTTCGAGGTATTTCTGAACACCGAGACAGCCGGAATCTCCATATACAACTTCATCATCTTCTCAAATCAGATTTACAGTTTCGGTAATATCATGCTCGTTTGCAGGCATACCACATCCTGAAAGACAATACTCCTTTCGTTGACCTTGGTTCCGAATGCTACAACCAGTTCAACAAAAAAAAGAAAAAACAACGTCTATCTTAAAAAGCTCTCGGCTGGGAATCTGATACTGCCGTTGTATCCTTTCCTGCCTGATTTTTGCTCATATCCCCTTATATAGGGGATGTTTGCGCTTTTTTCGCGCTGGACGCTATGGTTTCAAAGTAAGCAAAAGCGGGCTGAGCCCGCCTGCATTTCCGCCACAGTCCGTAAAGATTCAAAGCTTTACGCACGCGAGCAAGCTTCATGCAATTTCCTATAAGGCAAAAAGAGCCGCCTTCCGGCAGCCCTCTCCTTCATCTTTCTTGCTCCGCCCGTTCCAGCGCCGAGCCGATCACCGCGTCCATATCATAGTATTTATATTCTCCAAGCCGCCCGCCGAAGATGACCTTCTTCTCATCCTGCGCCATCTCTTTATATCGGGCATAGAGCGCGCCGTTTTTCTCGTCGTTGACGGGATAATACGGTTCGTCTCCCGGTTTCCATTCGGATGAGTATTCGCGGCTGATGACGGTCTTGGGCAGGTCGTTGCCGTTGTCGTCCTTGCCGAATTCAAACCATTTATGCTCGATGATTCGCGTCCACGGCGTTTCCCTGTCCGTGTAGTTGACCGCAGCATTGCCCTGGAAGTTCGGCTGGTCGAGCAATTCGTTTTCAAATCGGACAGACCGATATTCCAGATAGCCCAGCTTGTATCCAAAATAGGCGTCAATCGCGCCGGTATAGACCACTTTATCCGCCAGCGCGTCCAGCTCGGCTTTGTTTTCCAGATAATCCGTATTCAGGCGAACCTCGACGCCCTCCAGCAGGTTGGCAACCATCTTCGTATACCCGCCGACCGGAATGCCCTGATACAGCGCGTTGAAATAGTTGTTGTCAAACGTCAGGCGAACCGGCAGCCTGCGGATGATGAACGCCGGCAGCTCGCGGCAGTCTCGTCCCCATTGCTTCTCCGTATATCCCTTGATGAGCTTCTCGTAAATGTCGCGCCCGACGAGCGATATCGCCTGCTCTTCCAGGTTTTTCGGCTCGCCGACGATCTCCCTGCGCTGTCTTTCGATCTCCGCCTTCGCCTCTTCCGGCGTTACCACGCCCCACATCTGGTTGAACGTGTACATGTTGAACGGCAGAGAATAGAGCTTTCCCTTATAATTGGCGACCGGACTGTTCGTAAATCGGTTGAACTCCGCAAACTGCGTAATGTAGTTCCATACTTTCTTATTGTTCGTATGGAAGATGTGCGCGCCATATTTGTGAACGTGGATGCCCTCGATATCCTCCGTGTATACGTTGCCCGCAATATTCGCGCGCCGGTCTATGACTAGCACCTTTTTTCCGCGCGCTTTCATCTCATGCGCAAAGACCGCGCCGTATAGTCCTGCGCCAACGATCAGATAATCGTACATCTCTTTTCGTCCTTTCAAACTTTGTTCATCCCGCCGTGATTCTTTTACATCGATCCGTCCGCTTTCAGCACCACCATCACCGTTTTGAGCAGGATCTTGATGTCCAAACCGATGTTCCATTCGCTGATGTACTGTGTGTCCAGCGCGACGACCTCTTCAAAATTCGTGATGTTGCTCCGCCCGCTGACCTGCCACATGCCCGTGATGCCCGGCTTAATCGCCAGTCTCGCCCTGTGATGCAGCTCATACTGCGCAACCTCGTCGATGAGCGGCGGACGCGTGCCGACGAGGCTCATATCGCCCTTGAGTACGTTGAAGAACTGCGGCAGTTCATCCAGGCTCGTCCGCCGGATAAAATCGCCGATGCCCGTTTTCTTCGTCCCGTCCGGAAGGATCTTATTGCCGATGACCCGCGGATCAAAGTCCAGCTTGAACATCTTCGAGTCGGTCATCTTGTTTTCCCTCATCAGCGCCGCCTTGCGCTCTTCCGCATCCATGTACATGCTGCGGAATTTGTACATTTTAAAGCGCTTGCCGTTCCTTCCGACGCGCTCCTGCGCAAAGAAGATAGGCCCCGGCGACTGAATGTAGATGAGCGGCGCGACAAAGACGAACACGACCGCCGTCATCAGACATCCCACAAGACCGCCCGCAATATCCATCAGCCGCTTGACAAACATCTGCTTGGGCGAAGCAAAGTTCAGGCTTGAGGTCAGCACCGTATAACCGCCGATTTTCTCGACCATCTGCTTTTTGCCGACAATCTTCTTGATTCGCGTCAGGCTGAGATGCACCGTAACGCCCGCATGAATCAGCTCCTCGACCAATTCCGCAGGGTAGGGTTCATCCGGATTCCGTACAATAATCGCCTCGCTGATCCATTTCTCGCAGACATAATCGACGACCGTTTTCTCCGTCGCCACGACCGGAACATCCAGAATCTTCGTTCCGACCATATCGTCATCCGTGATGACGATGCCAGTGAACTTATACATTTCGTAGTTGTTTTGCCTGAGATTCTCCATGACCGACTGCGCGATACCCCGCGTCGTAATCACCAGCAGAGACCTGTTCCCGCCGACGGACATGCGCTTTCTCAGCGCCTGCTTGAGCAAAATCCGCGCGGGATAGCAGATCATCAGGTAAAACAGCATCGTCAGACCCATGCAGATGCGTGAAAATCTCTGGTCTTCCTTTGACAAAAAACAAAAGGCAACCGTCATCACGCCGATGATGATATCCTGCTTGGCTGTCGCCAGAAACTCCTCATAATACCCGCGCTTGAGGACGCCATGAAGCGTTTCGAAAAACATGACACCGAACAGATCCGCGAATTCAATGATGACGGCAATATGGCGGTATATATCCACCTGATACAGGTCAAGCTTTCCCCACCTGAGCAGATAGGCGAGTATAAACGCGATTTGCAGGCAGACCATGTCCAGCACGATGAAATCCAGATGCTTCAGCCATCCGTCAGCTTCTTTGCGATACATATTCCAACAGTCCTTTATGCAGCGATTTTGGAGCTTTCTTTTTCTTGTCCTGCCGTCTTTTTTTGATATGAAAACGGCTCTTGTTGGCGTAAAATGCTTCTAATACATTCATTATAAAAAGAAAGTCGAATTTTGTCAACGATTTCGACATTTTCTGCGAACCCTTTCGACACAAAAGAGGGTGGAATTCCTCCGCCCTCTCCATCACGGTGTCACTGTCAGCGTCTGTCCATCCGAATACAGGGTCATCACGCCGTTTTCCTTCGCTGCATATACCTGCGCGCCCGCCTTTTGCAGCCGGATGCGCACGCTGTTCGCGGGTTCTTTTCCCGTCAGGAATGCCGTTTGCGGCTGCGCGGCGGCAGCCAGCTCAGCGCATGTCGCCGCGTCGCTTCCGCCCCGCGCCGCGATAAGCGCATTGCATTTCACGTTTGCCTTAGAGGATACGATTTCCTTCTCCCCTGCCGCCGTAACGCCGCCCATCACGACGACGCTCGTCGCGCCATAGTCGATTCTGAGCGACAGCCCGTCGTCGCGGCTGTCCGTATGCTGCTTTCTCGCCGGTCCGATAAACGTCACGGTCGCGCGTCCAAGCGTAAACGCCAAATCCTGATAGGATGAGATCGTCTTTACGCCCTGCTTTTCCGCCGCGTCGATCATATTCGCGTAAGCTTTTCCCTTGATCTGTGTTTCCTGAACGAACAGATATTCCGGTTTGAACAGCGTCATCGCCAGGCTCATGCCGCCGAGCTGTTCGTCCTCCCCGCTCATGGCGACCGCCGCGCTGAGCCGATTCACGCCGCTGAGCAGTACCTGCGCGCAGAGCGTGACGCCCGTCCCGCTGCCCGCGCCGAGCAGCATCGTATAGCCATCCGCGCAGACAAGAACAGCTTCGCCGTCTCCCGCGCGCAGCGTCTTGACCGTCAATCCGCTGGATTCGACATGATACGCCCATTTCGGCAGTTTATCCATCCACTCGCTGACGTCCGGCAGGCTGATATCGTCCAGCTTGATCTCCGGCAGATTCCCTATCCCGATGTTGTCAAAGGAAATCGTCGGCGCGCCGGTCGTCGAATCCGTCTTTACGAAGCCCAGCAGATGCGCGCCGACAAAGACCGCCGCTGCCACGCCCAGCAAAAGCAGAATGTTCGTCAGGCAGCCCGTCAGACAGCCTTTCTTTCGTTTGCGAATATGGGAGCGCTTCTCCCCCTCGCGTGCCATCAGGCAAGCGCCTCCAGAGCGTCGGCAAGCTTATGCGCGTCCTCTTCGCTCGTCGCCCAGCTGGTCACAAAGCGCACGGCGACCTTTCCGCCGTCCAGCTTCTCCCATTGCTCATAGGAAAATCCCTGTTCAAGCGCCTCGTTCTGTTCCTGCGTCAACACGGCAAAAATCTGGTTGGTCGTCGTCCTCTGGTAAAACGGTATGCCGCCCTTTTCCATGCCTTCGCGCACGATGTCCGCCATCGCGTTGGCATGGCGCGCCCATTCAAAATAGTCGTCGTTTTCCAGCGCCGTCAGGAACATCACGCCGCAGAGCCGTCCCTTCGCCATCATGCCGCCGTTGTGCTTGATCATGTAGCGGAAGTTCGCCTGCAACGCCGGATTGACGATGACCATCGCTTCGCCAAAGAGCAAGCCGTTCTTCGTTCCGCCGATGTAGAAGCAGTCCGCCAGCGCCGCCAGATCGCTGAGCGTCATATCGCATTCCGCGCTGGTCAGCGCGCTTCCCAGCCTTGCGCCGTCAACAAACAGAATCAGCCCATTTTCGTCGCAGACCCGTCTCAGTTCTTTCAGCTCGCTCTGGCTGTACACCGTGCCGATCTCCGTCGGCTGGCTGATGTAGAGCAGTTTCGGGAACACCATGTGTTCATCCGTGTGCCGCGCGCAGACCTCCGCCACGCTCCCCGGAATGACCTTCCCGTCCTTTGCGCCGCAGGTCAGGATCTTGTGTCCCGTCGCTTCCAGCGCACCCGTCTCATGGACGTTGATATGTCCCGTCGGCGCGCAGATCGCCGCTTCATATGGACGCAGGAACGCAGCCAGCGCGATGACGTTCGCCGACGTTCCGCCCGTCATCATATGAACCTGCGCCTGCGGCTGACCGCATTTTTTGCGGATGAGATCGGCGGCGCGCAGACTGTATTCGTCCAGCCCATAGCCGCAGGTGTGTTCCATATTCGTTTCCATCAGACGCCGCATCACCAGCGGATGCGCGCCCTCGCCGTAATCGTTCATAAAAAAGGCTTTCATTTCCGTCCCTCCGGTTCTTTCAGTGTGCCGACGATCATGTTTTCGTCGATGGTGATGCTGTGGATGCCGCTCAGGTCGAGCTTATTCCTGTCTACGTCCGCCAGCATCGGCGTCATCTGCGCGATATGCGCCGCCAGCGCTTCATCGACCGGCACGGTATAGGTAATCTCCCGCTGTTCCAGCACGTTCATGTGCGCCTGCGCATAGTTTTCCACCGGCGCGGCGTCGTAGCTCGTATGGCGGAGCTGTCCGCCCGCCGCTTCCCGAAGCTCATGCAGATAGTTGGGGCGCGGCGCAAGCTTGATCAGCACGCCGTCCTTTTTCAGGATGCGCCCGAACTGCGCATAATTCGCCGGCGTAAAGACGTCCAGCACCACGTCGCAGCAGCCGTCCGCCATCGGAATAGCGGCAAGGTCGCCGACAAAATACGTCGCGCGCTTGTCGCTCTTCGCCGCCAGCAGGATGGCTTCCTTTGCCAAATCGAACCCGACGCGGGTCATGTTCCTCTCCGGACAGATGCTCCTGAGGTAATATCCTTCCCCGCATCCGGCGTCCGCAATCACCGGACATTCTGCCTGGACATATCGGCGAACCGCATCCGAAATGGCGTCGATGACCGGTCTGAATACGCCGGCTTCAAACGCCGCCGCGCGGCTTTCAAAAAGTTCTTTTCTGTAAAACGAGCTTTTGGCATTGGGCGCAAAGTTCACATGCCCCTGCCTTGCGATATCGTAGCAATGCCCCTTTTCGCAGATCAGGCTGTTTCCCTGATGACGAAAACTGCCCGAACAGATCGGGCAGCGAAGAAGCGATACGGCTTCATTTTGCATATTAGGCTCCTTCAGGGGTGCTAGGGGCTCTCGCCCCTAAACCCCTGGCAGGGAACCTTGTTCCCTGCACCCTTTCCATCCTGTATCGCTCTGCGATACAGGAATAATTCTGTTCAAACCGCCGCGAAGCAAAATAAGAGATTGAGGAACCTCAGAGCAAAGCCCCAGCATTCCCTTAGAAATAATCCGAGAAATACGGCTGCTCGATGGGGATGATGTCCTCCAGAATGCGCACAGCCCTGTCGTTCGCCGCCAGCCGCTCGACGCGCTTGAGATACGTCGGGCGCTTATAGCCGTAAAACATCGCCGTCAGCGTCTGGATATCGCATCGCACCGTTTCGCCCCGCGTTCCGCCGCGCTCCAAAATGGTGTTGCCTTCCGCGTCCCATCGCAGGGAGAAATCCCCGCAGTTCCATTCCATAATCGGGTCGTCGATGATGAAATGCAGGTCGTCATGGATGGAAATGATATCAAACGGATACTGCTTGATGAATTCCTCGAAATCGACGATGCGCGCCATGATATACGGCTCGATCTCTTCCTGAATCTCGCTGTCCTCCAGCAGGAACGCCATCGGCTCGTTCGTGTAGTTGTTGCCGACCACCTTATCGATCATCGAGAAATGTGCCGAGATGTAGTTCCACAGACCGTGGCGCGCCTCCTGATTGATGTACACCAGTTCCTTGATCCTGAAAATATCGTTGGCGATATAGTAAACCAGATAACCGGTCGGCTTTTCGTTTGCGTCGTAATAGACCGCGACCAGCACATCATCCGCTTCCCAGCGCCAGTATTCTTCCCATTCCAGCTCGTTGCGCTTGAGCGCGCCGTGGCGCATGGCGGTAAAAGCATCGTGTACGCGATGAACATCCTCGCTGTCGATGTCCACGCGCTCGACCATGCCGCCGACCTTGTGGTGCTTGGGCAGCTGCGTATCCTTGATGGTATAGGTCATCTTGTCCGATACGATCTCCCAGCCCTTTTTACGGTAATACGGGATCAGATATGGATAGAGCATCGACACGCACTGATGATTCTCCCGCATGTTGCTCAGCGCTTTTTTCATCAGGTGGGACATCAGTCCGTGGCTCATGTATTCCGGATAAGTCGCCACGCCGGTCACGCCGCCCATGCTGTACATCTTTCCGAAGAGATTGACCTGCATCGGGTAGACGCTGATCTGCGAGGCAAGCTTATCCCCGTCGAACCAGCCGAACGATTCTGTTTTCTTCAATACGGGCTTTTTGCTGCGCTCCATTTCCTTCTGATTCCAGCCCAGCGACGCCAGCTCGCTGTCCGTTACCTGGAACGCATAGCGGAGCAGCGCGTTATACTGCGCGGTATCGTCCACCGTCAGCCTGCGCATCTGCAATCGGTCTTCCAGCTCACCCTGTTTCATGTTATCCTTCCTGTTCTTCATGTCATGGGAATCTGTTCAAAATCGTGTTCAGTATACCACAAAACCCGCCCTGATTTCAAGGCGGGTAAGTCGGATACGGGCGGAACGATTGGGGCTTTGCCCCAAACCCCACCAAGAACCTGAGGTTCTTGGATTTCCCACTTCTTTATCACTTCGTGATAAAGGGATTTAAACTACAAGTTTTACATTCTGTCATGGATTGCAAAGCAATCCATGAATTCCAAGTCAATTCAAACCGCCGCGAAGCGAAGAAGGGAGTCTGAGGGATATCATCCCTCAGGCAGGGTTTGGGGCGGCAGCCCCATCGTTTTTCCCCCCTTACTCCTCGTCCTCCCCGCCGAGCATCGGCAGGTCGTCCATGTTCTCCTCGTCGGGCGCGCCGTCCTCGTCGTTTTCCTCCGTCACAGCAGGCGCATTCTTGCCCATCAGCTCCGCGCGGACAAGCTTGTCGATCTCCGCGGCGATTTCCGGATTCTCCTTGAGGTACTTGCGCGTGTTCTCGCGTCCCTGCCCGATGCGCTGATCCCCGTAAGAAAACCACGCGCCGGACTTGTGGATGATATCCAGCGCGACCGCATTGTCCAGCAGGCTGCCTTCCTTGCTGATGCCCTCGCCGTAGAGGATATCGAACTCCGCCGTGCGGAAAGGCGGCGCGACCTTGTTCTTGACGATCTTCGCCTTCGTGCGGTTGCCGACGACGGTCGAGCCATCCTTGAGCTGCTCGCCGCGGCGGATGTCGATGCGCACGGACGCATAGAATTTCAGCGCGCGTCCACCCGGCGTCGTCTCCGGATTGCCGTACATCACGCCGACCTTCTCGCGCAGCTGGTTGATGAAGATGCAGGTTGAGTTGGTCTTGTTGACAATGCCGGTCAGCTTGCGCAGCGCCTGGCTCATCAGGCGCGCCTGAAGTCCGACAAAGGAATCGCCCATCTCGCCGTCGATTTCCGCTTTCGGCACGAGCGCCGCAACCGAGTCGATGACAACGATGTCAATCGCGCCGGAGCGCACGAGCGCCTCGCAGATCTCCAGCGCCTGCTCGCCGGTATCCGGCTGAGAGACGTAGAGCTGATCCACATCCACGCCCAGCTTGCGGGCATAGACCGGATCGAGCGCGTGTTCCGCGTCGATAAAAGCCGCAACGCCGCCCATCTTCTGCGCTTCCGCGACGACATGCAGCGCGACGGTCGTCTTACCGGAGGATTCCGGGCCATAAATCTCGATGACGCGTCCGCGCGGCAGACCGCCGACGCCCAGCGCCATATCCAGATCCAGACAGCCGGTCGGGATCACCTCGATATCGCGGACGGCGCGTTCGCCCATGCGGATGATTGCGCCCTTGCCGAACTGCTTTTCGATGCCCGCCAGCGCAATATCCAGCGCGCGCTTCTTCTCGTTGCCGTCGTCCGACGCGACAGGCGCGTTCTTAGCCGCTTTCTTGCTCTTATCGGTTGCCATATGCTCCTCCTCTTATTCCCTGAGCGCCGCCCGACGCACCATGTCCAGCGCCTTGAGCGTCGCCAATCTGCGAACCCGTCCGCGTCCGCCGCCCAGATTCAGCTTTTCGACCTGTACGCCGTTTTTGTCCGCACAGGCGACGTAGACCAGCCCGACGGGCTTTTCTTTCGTTCCGCCGCCCGGGCCTGCGATGCCGGTCGTCGCCACGGCAATGTCCGCGCCGCTCTTCTCCCTCAGCCCACAGGCCATTTCCCGCGCAGTCTGTTCGCTGACCGCGCCGTATGCCTCCAGCGTTTCGGGCTTCACGCCGCAATACTTGACCTTTGCTTCATTCGCATAGGTCACATGCGCTTCATTCAGCGCCGCGGAAATGCCCGGATAATCCACAAAACTCGCGGCAACCATGCCGCCGGTGCAGCTCTCCGCCGTCGCGACGGTCAAGTGCCGCTCGATTAAGGCGCGCCCCGCCGCTTCCTGCATGGAGCCTTCGCTCGTCGGGGTCACGTCATATACGCAGCCGCCCAACACCCCGCAGATGCTCCCGACGACCGGCTCAACCTGCGCAAGCGCTTCCTGCTCGTCCCTGCCGCGCGCCGTCACGCGGAGCTGGCATTCGCCCAGTGAGCAGTACGGCGCAACCGTCGCGCCCTCGCCGTTTTCAATCCACTTTGCGCAGAGCTGCGCGACCTGCGATTCGCCCATGCCGTAAATCCGGATGAACCGCGACGCGATGCAGCCGCCCGTCCTCTGCGCCAGCCTGCCGTAAACCTGCTTGGCAAACATGTCCGCCATTTCATACGGCGGTCCGGGCAGCTGAACGACGATCTTGCCGTCCTGCTCGATCATGCAGCCGGGTGCCGTTCCGCAGTCGTTGGGCAGGATGATGCAGCCCTTGGCGAACATCGCCTGCTTGCGGTTGTTCATCGGGCATACGCGCCCGACCTTGACGAAATACGCCTGTATCGCGTCCCAGCTCGCCTGATCGAACTCCATCTCCAGACCGAGCAGCTCGGCGGCGATCTCCTTGCTCAAATCATCCTGCGTCGGCCCCAGCCCGCCGGTCGTGATGACCAGATCGCTTCTGGAAAGCGCCAGCGCAAGCGCCTCGCGCATCCTCTGCGGGTTGTCGCCGACCACCTGATGATGGTAGACGTCGATGCCCAGGCTCTGCAATTCACGCGAGAGCGTCTGCGCATCGCTGTTGGCGATCTGCCCCATCAGCAGCTCCGTGCCGATGGCAACGATTTCTGCAATCATTTTGCTCCACCCAGAACCGCGCGGTTCTGCCAAACGTATTCGCACATCGAGTACAGCGTCATCACCGCCGCGGCAATGGTCAGCACGGCGGGCAGGATTCCCTCTCCCGTGACCGTCAAAACCAGCGCCAGTAGCATCTGAAGCACCGTCTTGATCTTGCCGCTCATGCCCGCCGCGATCACATGCCCCTGCTCCACAGCGCACAGCCGCAGACCGGACACCACAAACTCGCGCGCAATAAAGATGATGCAGGCAACGACGTTCAGCCGCCCCATCGCCGTCAGCATGATGAACGCCGTATGCGTCAGCAGCTTGTCGGCAATCGGATCCATGAATTTGCCGAAATTTGTAATCAGGTTGCGCGAACGCGCAAGGTAGCCGTCCAGCAGATCCGTCAGCGACGCCAGCACAAACACCAGCAGCGGAAAGACGCACAGCGTCTTGTCGCCGCCGAAGCACCAGAGCAGAATCAAGTACAGCGGCACCATCACAATGCGCATCAGCGTCAGCTTGTTGGGCAGATTCAGCTCTTTCAGCGTCTGCCCCGCCTGTTTCAGCGCACTCAAAAACTTTTTCATACGCGTTCTCCCGTCAGATCATAGGCTTTTGCGCCCGTGATTTTCACATTCACAAACGTGCCGATCTCGCACGGCTCCTCCGAGCTGAAGAAGATGTTTCCGTCTGTTTCCGGGGCTTCAAATTCGCTGCGCCCCACATAGCGGTTTCCGCGCTTCTTTTCGACCAGAACGCGGCAGGTCGTGCCCACACGCGCCTTGTTCTGCGCCAGAGAAATGCCATGCTGAAGCGTCATCAGCCTGTCATAGCGCTCCTGCTTGACCTCTTCGGGAACCTGATTCGGCATCTCCGCCGCACGCGTGCCGTCTTCCGGACAGAACATGAACGCGCCCATGCGGTCGAACTTGGTTTCCGCAACGAAATCCATCAGTTCTTCAAAATCCTCGTCCGTTTCGCCCGGGAAACCGACCATCAGCGTCGTGCGCAGCATCATGCCGCGCTCCTTGAACATCCGGCAGACATTGCGGATGTGCGCGCTGGTGTCCGTGCGGTTCATATCGGTCAGAATATGCTGGCTGATATGCTGCATCGGCAGGTCGAGATAATCGCAGACATTCGGCAGACGCTTCATCGTATCCAGCAGCCGCTCGTCCACGCGCTCCGGATAGCAGTACAGCGCGCGCAGCCATTCCACACCTTCGATGGCGGCGATTTCCTCGATGAGCTGGGGCAGCTGGCTCTCCTCGCCGCCGTCCGTACCGTAGCGGGTCGTGTCCTGCGCGATGAGCGTAAATTCCCTGACGCCCTGCGCCGCCAGCGTCCTGACCTCCGCCAGAATATCCGCCTTCGGACGGCTGCGATAGCCGCCGCGGATCATCGGGATCGCGCAGTAGGAACACCAGTTGTCGCAGCCTTCGCCGATGCGGACATATGCGCTGTATTTCGGCGTCGTCAGCACACGCCCGAATTCGTGGAACTGCCCGTCGTCGTCGGTATAGACCGGACGACCGCCCTTGCCCGCTTCCTGAAGCGCCTGTTCGAGCTTCTGATAGTCGTTGACGCCCATGATGACGTCAACCTCCGGCATTTCCTCGCGGATGGCTTCCGGATAACGCTGTGCAAAGCAGCCCGTCGCCACCAGCAGGCGGCAGCATCCGGTCTGCTTGTAGCCCGCCATTTCAAACAGGGTCGAAATGGCTTCTTCCTTCGCGGACTGAATGAATCCGCAGGTGTTGACGATGATGACCTCCGCCCGGGACGGGTCGGAAACGATCTGATAGCCGTGTTCTTTCAGCACGGCGAGCATCTGCTCGGAATCGACGCGGTTTTTGCTGCATCCCAGCGAAATCAGCCCTACTGTTGTTGCCAAGTTCTTTTTCTCCTTTAACCGACGCGGCTTCCCGCGCGGATTCTGTTATAGTCATACAGGGTTATTTTATCATGCCCGCGCGTCAAATACAAGAAAAAGCCGCCCGCAAAAATCGGACGGCTCTATTATATCATATCCTGTCCAAAACACAAGAACATCAGTTCCCGTTTTGTTCCGTTTTTTCCACAGGCTCCACGCGCAGCGCATTCCTGGCGCGCACTCTTCCGGCGATAAACTGAACCAGCAGCACCGCCAGCCGATAGGCTGTATAGATGGCAAAGAACAGCAGCACGCCATACAGTCCCGCAACGATATCGTCAAAGTCCATATCGCCCGTTCCCGTGATCTTCTGTCCGATCTCAATAGCAAAACCGAGTACGGTCATCACCGTAAAGACATAGATAAACGAGATCGCCGTGACGCTCCACTTCGCCAGCCTTTTAAAGACGAAATGGACGAAAAAGAACAGCACCATGCCGACAGCGAACATCACCAGGAAATGCAGTTCCTTATCGCCGAGCGCCAGCTCAAAATTATCGTTCAAATGCAGAATGGACTCATGAATCTGCGCCACGATCATTGTCATTTCATAAAGGATTGATTCAAACACGCCTTTTCTCTCCTCTCCCATGGATAAGCGAGGCGCAAAGGGAAGGCATTAGGCTGCCGCCCAAGTCCTTTCCTCGATTACCTCAATAACTATCCGTATTAAAAAGACGCAGGAAAGAGGCTTTTTCTTCCCAATGCGCACTTTTTTCTTCATGCGTCCAAAGATGATTTTCCAAGCGGGGCGATTTCCCTGCACATTGTTGAAATCCATTTCACCTTGATATCAAAAAACGGCTCTACTCCGTTTGAAATCCGAAATAAAGCCGTGTATTTTGCGTTTCAAGCGTGATTACAGCTTGATTGCGCGTTCATAAAGTACCTCGCCGGTCTGTTTATCCAGAACTGCTGCGTATACATCCGTTCCTGACGGTACGTTCAAATTGAAACTGCCGTCAGTTCCCGTGACGGCTGCATCTCCCGTTTCTTTGTCCAGCGAAACGCTTCCAAACGAAGTGGACAAGCTTCCCTCGCCTACGCATTCCCCGATGGACGCGCCGGCTCTGTCTATAATCGCCATGTAGGCTTCTTCTCCGGAATCGGGTAACTGTTCAAGCGGCATCAGCGAATCCGACCAGACCGCCTCGTCCGCATCCTCAGGCATCAAATGTCTGCGCCCCGCATTTTGGAGCAACTGCATTTTGCGTTGATCTGCACCGACCTTGGACCCCTCCGGAACCAGCAGAACGGTGCTAAAGGACGGATCAGCAAGCAACATCAGGAAATTATCCGCCTCTGTTTCTTCACAGATACTCTTCAATTTCTCCGAACGATACGCCGCGTAGCCCGTATCCCATGAAGCATAGGCTTCTTCACCGCGATGGTTCGGCAGATCATACGTTTCAGTCAGATAACATCCGAGGAAATCCGTCACCTTCCATGCACCGGAAGGGTTCAGATGAGAGCCGGGGTCGTAACAATCCGTGCTGTAATCGACCACCTGATCCATGAAAACAAAATCAATATACTCGATCCCGTATTCATCTGCCATGTATGTAACGGCGTTGGTGTAGAGCTGTTCATCGTTGTTATTCTTGCAAGGATACGGCAGGTCAGTCAGCAGTACGCGAATCCCCCTGTCGCTGCAATACTCGATGAAGCGACGAAGATACACAAAGCCATAGCCTTGTTCATCCGCCACACTATAGCTGATTTCGTATGTATCCGGTTCGGCAACCGCGATATTGCGTTCGCCGCCAAGCTCCCTCTCGTAATTTGGGCTGATATCCCGCGCCGAAAGGTCGCTCCAACGGTCATGATACTTGATGAACGGCACAATAAACTCTGCCCGCAAATCCATGTAGCGCTGTCCGGTCTTGTCCGTCATCAACGGATCATCCGTCAGGTCGTAGATAGCTTCCAATTTCGTTCGGTTAAGCGGGAAGCCGTCCAAGCCCGTATGCAGATCGCTGCTGGAATCGCCGAGCTTCGCCTGTTCCCAAATCTGGTTAACGTCCAGCACAACGACCTTTGGATTGCACACGAGGAGCGCGTTGCGCATCACCCAATAAGACGCCGGAATCGTCAGGTTATAGTTGGCAAGGTTATAGGATGCAATGCCGTAATCTTCCCACAGCTCCATCGGATAGATTCCGCTGTAAGCATGGCTGTCTCCGAAAAACAGCACGTCAACCTGATCCGCCTTCTGCATGAACGGCGTGATTTTTTCCCTGCTTCCTTTGTATTCAAGCAGACGGCTAAGCCCCGCAAGCAAAGCAAGCAGCCCCAGCAAAAACACCACGCCGGACAGTATACTTTTCATCGTTTTTTTCATATCCGGCACCTCAGAACTGGTAGTAGATGAAGCCGGCTTCACTGAAACCGCTTCCCCACACACCAAAGACCAGCACTGCGAGGATAAGCGCGTAAAGCAGTACCCATCGCACGGGTTTGCGAAGATGGATCAGAGCGTCCCGAACCGGAACGCCCCGTTCCTGAGCCAGAGAAACGCCGAAAAGCAGCAGCGTAAAACAGCCGACGACCACTATGTCAGCCATCGGCAGACCGGATGCCGCGAACCACGCGCGGGTGATCTGTTTCGGACGGAAATCCGTCACAATGCTTCCCAACATGAAAAGCGCATCCCCCGCGCGCGCACAGCGGTCAAAGAACCAACCGATATTAACGATTACGAAAGTCCTAAGCACTCGAAAGATATGGAAACCACGGGACGCCGTCAGCGCAGTATACTTCTTGTCAAAGCACTTGTAAGCGGGTTCAATCAGTGCCGAAACGGCAAGCAGAACGCCATTATACAGTCCCCACAGGATGTAATTGGCGGTCGCTCCATGCCAGAGACCTACCAGCAAAAACACGAGAATATTGCCCAGCGCCGCCGGAATCCCGCGCGCGAACTCCGAACCAAAACGCTTTTTTGCGGCTTTGGAAAGCTTTCCCATCGTCTTGGTCAGCGCGAACGGATAGAACACATAATCCCGCATCCACGCGCCCAGACTGATATGCCAGCGCCGCCAGAAATCCGCAAGGGATACGGCGAAATACGGGCGCTTGAAATTCGGCGCCAGATGGATGCCGAAAAGTTCCGCGATGCCCGTCACCAAATCAATTCCGCCGGAAAAATCACAGTATTGCTGTAAAGAATACGTCAGCACGCCAACGAGCGCCGCCGCTCCGCCGATGCTCCCCGCTTCCGCGGAAAAGACGGCGTCCACAAGCGGCATAACCCGATCTGCAAGAACCAGCTTCTTGAGTAAGCCCCAGAAGATCAGCACAACGCCGCGCTGAATCGTCTCCGCGTCAAATTCATGCGGTTCCGTCAGCTGATGGGCAAGCGCGTCATAGCGCCCGATAGGTCCCTGAATCAGCTGTGGAAAAAACGAAACAAACAGACAGAATTTTGCCGGATTGCGTTCGGGCTTTGTCTTTCCGTTGTATACATCCAGCAGATAGCCTGTGGACTGAAAGGTGTAAAACGAAATGCCTAGTGGCAACAACAGCCCCAGCGGAGACGCACCGAGCCATCCGCGAACATCATCCGTATACTTGAGTACGGCGAGAATTGCAAAATTGAGCAATAGCGCTCCCAGCATCCATACACGCTTGCGCTTTTTCGCCGCCGCGCGCACATTCTTCCGTTCTGCCGGTGCAAGGTTCTCCTTTGAGGCGCTTATCTGTGCTTCACAGCGTTCCGTGATCTGCCCGATGCGCAGAGCGGCTCCCCAGACGCTCAGCGCCGTAAGCAGGATGAACGGCAGGCAGGATGCCGCACGGGATGCGTAAAACCCCAAGCTGACCGCCAGCAGTACAATCCATCGGGCGCACCGCGGCGCCAAATAGTAGATTACGCTGCATGCCGCGCCGTAGCCTGCAAGCTGAAACAGCGACATTTTCTTCCTTCTCCTTCAAAAGCGCCACAGGCTTTTCTTCCTCCCGCACACTTGTTTCGCAAGCTTGCTGTTTCAGCCCAAGCTGCGCCTTTCGATTTTTAATATTCGATCTTCTTCTGAATGTAGGCAACCAGCTCGTCGATGTGAACGTGTTCCTGCTCCATCGTGTCGCGGTCGCGCACCGTCACCACGCCGGTCTCCAGCGTGTCGAAATCGACCGTGATGCACATCGGCGTGCCGATCTCGTCCTGACGGCGGTAGCGCTTGCCGATGGAACCCGTCTCGTCGTAATCCACCATGAAGTGCTTGGAGAGCATGTCGTAGACCTCGCCCGCCTTCTCGCCGCACTTGTTCTTCTGAAGCGGCAGGACGGCGCACTTGTACGGCGCCAGCGCCGGATGGAAGTGCATGACGACGCGCGTGTCGCCGCCTTCAAGCTCCTGCTCCTCATACGCTTCGCAGAGGAACGCCAGCGCCGCGCGATCCGCGCCGAGGGACGGCTCGATGACGTACGGAATGACCTTCTCGCCCGTCGTCGGGTTCAGGTACTCCATGCTCTTGCCGGAGGTCGTCTGATGCGCCTTCAGGTCGAAATCCGTGCGGTCGGCAACGCCCCAAAGCTCGCCCCAGCCGAACGGGAACAGATACTCGAAGTCCGTCGTCGCCTTGGAATAGTGCGCCAGCTCTTCCGGCTTGTGGTCGCGCAGGCGCAGATGCTCTTCCTTGATGCCCAGCCCCTTGAGCCACTCGTGGCAGTAGCTGCGCCAGTAGCTGAACCACTCCAGATCCGTTCCCGGCATGCAGAAGAACTCAAGCTCCATCTGCTCGAACTCGCGGATGCGGAAGATGAAGTTGCCCGGCGTGATCTCGTTGCGGAAGCTCTTGCCGACCTGGCATACGCCGAACGGCAGCTTGCGGCGCGTCGTGCGCGCGACGTTCGGGAAGTTGACGAAGATACCCTGAGCCGTCTCCGGACGCAGATAGATCTCGTTGCTCGCGTCCTCGGTCACGCCCTGATGGGTCTTGAACATCATGTTGAACTTGCGGATGCCGGTAAAGTCATGCTTGCCGCAGGTCGGGCAGGGGATATTCTTCTCCTCGATAAACGCCTCCAGCTGTTCGTTTGTCCAGCCGTCCGCTTCGATGTCCTCGCCGTTCGCCTTTGCCCAGTCCTCGATGAGCTTGTCCGCGCGGAAACGCGCCTTGCAGGCTTTGCAGTCCATCAGCGGGTCGTTGAAGTTGCCGACGTGTCCGCTCGCCACCCAAACCTGACGATTCATCAAGATTGCGCAGTCGATGCCGACGTTGTACTTGTTCTCCTGAACGAACTTCTTCCACCACGCGCGCTTGACGTTGTTCTTGAATTCAACGCCCAGAGGGCCGTAGTCCCAGGAGTTCGCCAAGCCGCCGTAGATCTCCGAGCCGGGGAACACGAAGCCGCGTCCCTTGCACAGCGCGACGAGCTTGTCCATCGTGTCGTTCTGCACCTTTGCCATGGAAAACCCTTCTTTCTCTCGTCTTTCGGGAACAAAACAAAGAACCGCGCAAGACGCCGCCCCGAATCCGCGCCCACGCATGGATTCAAGGGACGAAAGACTATCTTCCGCGGTTCCACCCTTGTTGGCATGTTGAAAAAGCATGCCCACTTTTATTTTTCTCTTTTGCGCGCCTCGCTCCGGGCTGCCAACCCCCTCAACGCGATTTGCAAGCTCATCATACTAAAAAAACCGGGATTTGTCAACCATCTTCCCCGCAGAAAGCGCCGCTTTTTCTCAGTGATGCACGACGTCCTCCGCCGCGCAGATCCGCGCGACGGCGTTCTTCCCCTCTTCCCCGCTCAGGTACGCATACGTCGTTTCGGGAACGAGCGGTCTGATGGCTTCCATCTGCCCGTCGTGAATGAGCTGGCGGACATGCGACGCGCTGATGGCTTCGCCCTGCGCCTGCGCGCGCGGAATGATGACCAGCCCGATCCCCGCCTGGGGCAGAACCTGCGACAGCGCGTCATTGTACAGGCTCGTCGTGTGAGAAAACGGTTCTTCGCCGACATAGCGCCGCGTCAAATTCAGCGCCGCCGCAATGCGCGTGAACAGCGTCGCGTCCAGCGCCGCATGCGTTTTCGTCACTAAATCGCCGTCCTTGAGGAAGTAGGACGGGAACGTCGCAGACGAGATCATATAGCTTCCCGAAGAAACGACCGAAACGTTCCCATATTTTTCCGCCGCGGCTTTGACCATCGCCATCCTGTCCTTGAATGGAACGAGCGAACGATCCTCGCTCAGCACGAACAGCACGACGCGGGCGTTCTCCCGCGCGGCGCGCTCCAAAAGCGCCGCATGCCCCAGCGTAAACGGATTCGCGTTCATCACCAAAGCCGCGCCGGGTTCTTCCCCCGCATAAGGCGCAAGCGATTGCAGATAGCGCTTAAAGCCGTCGCGCCGATTTTCCATAAAGACCAGCCTGCCCTCAACCCGTGCGATCTCCGTAAAGCCCAGCGGCGCAAAGAACTTCGCGCTGTCCGCCTTGGTGTAGAGAAAGAGGTGCGTGTTGCCGCGCTCAAGCTGTACCTGAACCAGATGCGCAACGATGACCGCCATCAGCCCCTCGCCGCGGTGCGCACTGTCTACTGCCAGACAACGGAGCGTGTTTTCAAATAACGATCCGGTCGCAATCATGCCGCCGTCCTCGTCATAAATCGCGGCGGAATAGGTGATGTTGCGGTCGCGCTCAATGCCTTCCTGCTTGAGCAGGGCTTCCATCTGCGCCATGGCACGCCTGTTTGAGTGGGAAATCGGTACGGCAAAATATTCGTCCATCATAGCGTTTCTCCTGAGATGATTCTTGATGATCCGATTATATCATGAAAAACCGAAAAGCGATAGGAAAACCGCCAGCTTGCATAGAGAAAAGGATTCTGCTAAAATAAGCGGGAAAGA
>CAKTXP010000027.1 GCA_934631055.1 uncultured Clostridia bacterium
TGTCTTTTTCTTACTGCGACTCGTGAAAATCGCAGTTCGCGTTCTTCTTGATTCTGTATCGTTTTCAAGGATCATCTTCCGTATCGCTCGGAAGTGAGGTTAGTATACTGCATTCTTCGCAAACTGTCAACACCTTTTTTACTTCTTTTTTTGAGCTATTGCGTTGTTTTTCATCATTTTCACGAACGTTCGTCTGTCAATTTGCGGTTATTTTTCGATTCTTTCACCCATATTCTGCCATTATTCACATTGTTCAGACGTCTGATGTTTGATTTTTACGAACATTCAAGTAAAACAAAAGTTTTTTCATTTTCTTTATTTTTTCTTTTCGCAGATAAAACAGAACTCCCTCCGGCAAAAGCCGAAAGGAGTTCTGCATGCTTATGCGCTTAGCTTTTCGTCAAAAAGCCATCCGCTCTTAGTAGCGCGGCTGACGATGGTTGGCGAAGCAGTCGCGGCAGTACACGGGCTTGTCGCCGCGCGGCTGGAAGGGAACCTGAGTCTCCTTGCCGCAGTCGGCGCAGATCGCAGTGTACATCTCGCGCTGCGGGCGGGCATTGCCATTCTGAGCGCGGAACGCCGCACGGCACTCCGGGCAGCGGCGCGGCTTATTCTGGAAGCCTTTCTCCGCATAGAAAGCCTGCTCGGAAGCAGTAAACACAAATTCTTTGCCGCAGTCACGGCAAGTGAGGGTTTCGTCCTGATACATAACTGTATCCTCCTTAAAATTTTTACCTTCACCGGTTGGCACTCACAGTAAGACTTCCAGTTGGTGACGCGAAGGCGATTCCAAGGAGGCCGCTATTGGGATGTGAAACGTTGGCTTAGGTTTAAATATAGTATAGCACATTGCGGGCAAAAGTTCCACTTATTTCGCATTTTTTCAGATTTTTCACAAAACTCATTTGTCTTTAAAAGGAATTTCTCCATTTCACGCAGAATCCTATTCCGAAATTACTTTTGATAAACAGGCTGGTCATCATGATTGATATTGATTATTCCGCTTTTGGAAAGAAGCTCCGCCAACTCCGACGCGCCCGTCATCTGACACAGGAACAGCTCGGCGAGCTTGTCGGTGTGAGCTTTCAGTACATCGGCATGCTTGAGCGCGGCGGCAGATCCCCAAGCGTTGAAATGCTCCTCTCCCTTTGCTGCGCGCTCGATTGTTCGTGTGAAGCGTTGCTTGAAGATTCGCTGCCGGAATGCACGCCGCTGACTCTGCGTCAATGTCCTTCTATTCTGCGTAACACGCTCAGCAATTGGCTTCTGGTCTCCGAACCTGATGAGTCACTTCTTCCGCCTTCCACAGTCGATCTTCGTCTTCTCCCTCCATTAGGATTCACCGCGCTTGACGAAAGCCTTTCCTGCTTATCGGCATGAATATAGAAATGAACCTGCTTAAAAAGCAGGCTCATCTTTTATTTTCTCGCTTTTTGACTGCAAAGCATGCACAAGAGCATCGCTGCCGGAAAAACGATAGCCGCCAGCGTACCCATCCGCAGATTATTGTTCGCTATGCTTGATGCAAATCCCGCAAGCGTCGGACCGCTGGAACAGCCCAAATCGCCTGCAAGCGCAAGCAGCGCAAACATCACCGTGCCGCCGCCCTTTATCTGCACAGCCGCTGTGCTGAATGTTCCTGGCCAGAGAATGCCCACGGAAAAACCGCATATCGCGCAGCCAATTAACCCCAGTATCGGAATTGGAATCAGCGCGATCCACAGATAAGCAGCGACACAGAGGACACAGCTTCCAATCATGCAGGTATTCAAATCCAATTTATCGCCATATTTGCCATATATGACACGCGACAGTCCCATCATCGCCGCAAATGCCATCGGTCCCATCAGATCGCCGACCGTCTTACTGACGCCGAGCCCCTTTTCTGCAAATGTGCTTGCCCACTGTCCGACCGCCTGTTCGCTCGCGCCCGCGCAGGTCATCATGACCATCAGCACCCAGAAAGCCTTCGTGCTGACCAGTTCTTTGAGCGAAAGCCCTGTTTCGCCCTCTTCGCTCAGCGTATAAATAGGCGTCTTTGCAAAGACCAGCATGTTGCCAAGCGTTATCAACGCCCACAGCCACGCAAGGATTTCCCAGTTCTGCGTACCAAGCAGCGCAAAAAACACCGTCGAAATCAGCACGACACCCATATGTCCCCAGCAATAAAAAGAATGGAGCAGGCTCATCGCCTTTTCCTTATTATCCGTCGGGCAGGCTTCTACCATCGGGCTGACCAACACCTCGATCAATCCGCCGCCGACCGCATAGATGGCAACCGCTGTCAAAATGCCCGCAAACGGACTGCTCATGCAGCCTGGCAAAATAGTCAGCAGAATAAGCCCCGCCGCCGCGCAGATATGCGCTAAAATAATGGACGCGCGATATCCGATTTTATCAATGAACCCCGCGGAGAGCAGGTCTACCAACAATTGAATCGCGAAATTAAGGGTCACCAGCATGGTGATCTGCGTTAATTCCAGATGATAGCTCTTCTGAAACCACACGAACAGCAGCGGAATAAAGTTATTGACGATTGCCTGTACGATATAGCCTGCAAAGCAGGCGTGTATCGTCGTATCGACAGTGAGTTTTCGTTTGCCAAACATGGCTTGATCTCCTTTATTCTGAAAAAGGAGCCGAATGTGTTTAAGCATCCGGCTCCCCTTTTCTTTACATGCTTACGCAAAGAAACCGCTCAGCACCTGATTGACCAGTCCGCCGTCCGCCTTGCCCTTCACGCGGGGCATCAGCGTCTTCATGATGCGCCCCTTATCCTTAGCGGTCGGCGTTTCGATCTGTAATTCAGCCAGCACCTCGGTGATGACCTTGCGGATCTCTTCCTCGTCCATCAGCTTCGGAACAAACTCGCTGTACACTTGAATGCGCAGTTTCGCTTCGTCGATGATCTGCGTGCGGTCGGCAGGCGTGGTATCCACAGTCTCCTGCGCCTGCTTAATCTCGCGGAAAATGACCGCGTTCTCTTCTTCTTCAGTCAGGTCGGCGCGCTTGTCGATCTGCTTGCTCTTCAACGCGGACAGCAGCAGAGACAGGGCGTCCTTGCGCTCTTTGTCCTTGTCCTTCATCGCCTGCATCATCGCCGCACGGACGGTATCGATTTTGCTCATGATTCATCGCTCCTTTTTTAACAGAAAACGGGGTCGAACTTCTCCGACCCCGCGCATTTTAGAGAATATACTCCGGCTTGAAAGCGGGACGACCCGTCATTTCCTGACGAGCAGCGTCGTACTTCGCATCCGTATTGCCCAGGATCGCATAGGTCGCGCGCTTGCTGGTTTCAACGCCCGGCTGATTGAACGCATCAATATTGAGCAGCTCGCCCTCGTAAGCGGTTGCCATCTCCAGCAGGAACATCAGCTGACCCAGCGTATACGCGTTAACTTCCGGCATGATGATCGTCTGATTCATGCGGCGGTTGACATACAGCGCATACTCCGTACCTTGGCGCTCGGCTTCAATCAACGTGTTATGCGTCATGCCGCCCAGGAAAGCCACGTCCTTAAACTCTTCGCAGCCCTTCGGGATCTTCGTTTCGCTGCGGAAATTCTCAACCTTGATGAACGTGATGACCTTGTCGAACGGTCCCTCGTTGTAGAGCTGGAGCTGGCTGTGCTGATCGGTGACGCCCAGCGCTTTCGCCGGAGTCTGTCCCGCATGGCAGTCGCTGCCGTCGCGGCGCTTGTTCTTGCCCAGCGACTCCGCCCAAAGCTGGCAGAACCAATCCGCCATGTACTTGAGGGAATCCGCATACGGCATCATCACCTGCACGTTACGACCCATCTTCTCACAGGCGATATACTGAAGGACAGCCTCCAGCAGAGCCGGATTCTTCATCATATCGTCCGTCTTGCAGCGCGCGTCCATCGCGGCTGCGCCAGCAAGCATCGCGCGGATATCAATGCCGCAGCAAGCAGCCGGAACCAGACCGACCGGACACATTTCGGAGAAACGTCCGCCTACGCCATCCGGAATATAGAACGTCTCAAAGCCGTTCTCCTTCGCCAGCTTGATGAGGTTACCCTTCTCGTAGTCGGTGACGGCGATGACATGCTTCGCCCAGTCTGCGCCGACCTGCGCCTTGAGCGCTTCGGTCACGATCAGATACTGGCTCATCGTTTCAGCGGTTCCGCCGGATTTGCTGATGATGCAGAAGCACGCCTTGTCCAGCTCGATGACGTCCAGCAGCGCAGCCATGCGTTCCGGATCGATGTTATCCTCAACGTAGAACTTCGGACCCGGGCGCTTGCTGTCCGGCAGTTCGTTATAATGCAGATGGTTCAACGCCTGATGCACCGCGATGGGGCCCAGCGCGCTTCCGCCGATGCCCAGCACGACGAAGTATTTGAACGTCTTGCGCACATGTTCGGCGGTCTTTTCGATCTGCGCAACGATTTCTTCTTGATTGTAGGGCAGATTCATCCAGCCCAGCCAGCCCGTGCCGCGGTTCGCTTCCACATTGTGCTGCGCTTTGACAGCCGCGTCCTTCATCGCCGCCAGCTGCTCCTGCGTCACGCCATACTCGCTGCCAAGCATGTCCGCCATCATGTGATTCACGTCAAGACGAATGTTCTGTTCCATGTTCTCTCATCCCTTCGGTAATATTCGGTTCGCTTCTGCCAACATTTTACTCCGCGTTTGCGTTTTCGTCAATCCGTGTCGTCAAGATTTTATCAGCCATTTCTTCCAACGCTTTCATTTTATTCAGCGACTGCCTGAGTTTTTCGTCGCTCCTGATCAGCGCCAGATACGGCTCGACGATAATCGGCCCGTCGTATCCTTCCCGTTTCAGCGCAAGTATAAACGCGTCAAAGTCAAAGCTTCCCTCGCCGGGCAGGCAGAGCGCGCCGTCGCTCTGCCAGTCGCAGATATGGACATTGACAAGCTGACCGCCCATAGCGCCGATGAATTCTATCGGGTCGCGTCCCACGCGCATCGCCTGCTTGATATCCAGCGTAAAGCCGATATCCGGAAGCCATCTTCTCATCTCCATGACGCGCTCAGGCGTCGTCAGCTGACACCAGGATACGTTTTCCCATGCGACGCGGATGCCCCGCTTGGCAGCTTCCATCTGCATTTTTCCTACAATGTCAGCGTTTTTCTGCGCGTCAAACGCCATTTTGCTTCCCGTCGAGGAATGCCACCCGTGATATACATAATATGCCGCGCCCAGTTCCGCCGCCGCATCGAGCGCCCGCCGAAAGAAATCCCAGCCTTCCGCCTGCTGTCTGGGCGAACGTCCAAAAAGCTCGTTTTCAAACAGCGTCCCCTTAGGGTGCATGCTCGTACAGGGGATGCCATCCAGCTTTTGACGAACATCTTCTGCAAAGCCGCGCGTCATCTCGCCCCGCGTCTGTAAAAATGCCTCCGCGCATTCAGCACCATAATCCGAAAGATGCGCCGCCGCTTCTTCCGTTTCCCATCGTCCGTAAAACGCCGCGGTCGATAATCCGATCTTCACTGGTATCCCTCCCTTGTACATACTGTCATTATAACGCATGTGCCACCGGATTGTCACTTTCTTTTTGGCGCAAGCTGTGGTATGATACACATGATATTCTGTTTGAATTATGCCTTTTCAGAAAATAAAGGAGTTTATACGCATGGCAGATCGCCTTCTTTTCCCACCCACGACCGTTGCGGATATGCGCCAGCGCGGCTGGGATGCCCCGGATTTTGTCTATGTCAGCGGCGACGCATATGTCGATCATCCTTCCTTCGGCGCGGCGGTCATCGTCCGCACGCTGGAAGCCGCCGGTTATCATGTTGCCGTCCTCGCCCAGCCCAATTGGAAGAATACGAATGATTTCAAGCGTTTTGGGCGTCCGAATTACGGTTTTCTCGTCTCCTCCGGCGTTATCGACAGCATGGTCAACCATTATACCGCCGCCAAGCGCTGCCGCTCGTCCGACGTCTATACTCCCGGCGGAAAGGCGGCAAAGCGTCCGGACCGCGCGGTCAACGTTTATTGCCATCTGATCCGCGAAGCCTACGGCGATATCCCGATCGCTATCGGCGGCGTTGAGGCGTCGCTCCGCCGTTTCGCCCATTATGATTACTGGGACGACGCCGTTCGTCCGAGCATCCTCGTGGACAGCGGCGCAGACCTGCTGATGTTCGGCATGGGCGAACGCTCCATTCTCGTCACCGCGGACTGGATGAGCCGCGGCGCGCCCGCGTGGGAATGCGCCAAGATGCGCGGCGTCTGCTTTCTTTCTCCCGCCGCCATGCGCGGAAGCATCGAGATCCCGTCCTTTGAGGATTGCGTCAGGAGCAAAAAGAAATACGGCGACGCTTTCCTCGTCCAGTATAACGAACAGGACCCGATCCGCGGCCACGCCATCAGCCAGCGCCACGGCGACGCCTATGTCGTCCAGACCCTTCCAGATATGCCGCTCAACCGCGACGAGCTGGATCATTCCTATACGCTTCCGTATCAGCGCACATGGCATCCGGATTACGACGCGCTCGGCGGCGTGCCTGCCATCGAAGAAGTTCAGTTCTCTATCGCCCACACGCGCGGCTGTTTCGGCTCCTGCTCTTTCTGCGCCATCACTTTCCTGCAAGGGCGTATCGTCACCACCCGAAGCCATGAATCCGTCATCGAGGAAGCAAAAGCCATCACGCAGATGCCCAATTTCAAGGGCTATATCCACGACGTAGGCGGTCCGACCGCGAATTTCCGCCGCGCCGCATGCGATAAGCAGCTCAAGGTCGGCACCTGTGCCGGACGCCAATGCCTGTTCCCCAAGCCCTGCCCGAATATGGTCGTCGATCATACGGATTACATCAAGCTCCTGCGCGAGGTTCGTTCCCTGCCGAAGGTCAAAAAGGTGTTCGTGCGTTCCGGTCTGCGCTACGACTACATCATGGCGGATAAATCCGACGCCTTCCTGCGCGAGCTTTGCCAATATCACGTCAGCGGACAGCTCAAGGTCGCTCCGGAGCATGTCAGCCCGAAGGTTCTCGCCGTCATGGGAAAGCCGGGGCGCGACGTATACGATGCGTTTTGTGAAAAATACAAGCGCATCAATCAAGAGCTGGGCAAGGAGCAGTATCTTGTTCCTTATCTCATCTCCAGTCATCCGGGCAGCGACCTGTCCGCCGCCATCGAGCTGGCGGAGTATCTGCGCGATATCAATCATCAGCCCGAACAAGTGCAGGATTTCTATCCCACGCCCGGCACGCTTTCCACCTGCATGTTCTATACCGGCGTAGACCCCCGAAGCGGCAAGCCGGTCTATATTCCCCGTTCTCCGGAAGAAAAAGCTATGCAGCGCGCGCTGCTTCAGTTCCGCCGCCCACAGAATTTCGATTTAGTTCGCAAAGCCCTGCGCCAGGCGCACCGCGAGGATCTCATCGGCACGAGCCGCGAGTGCCTTGTCCCGCCCGAAGGCGTCAAGACCGCGCACGAATATGCACAGATCCGCCGCGAACGCAAGGAACGCGAAGAGCGTCGCGACATTCGCGAGGGACGCGCGCCTAAATCCGGCTGCCGTTCGTCCGGCAAGCCCGGCGCAAAACCCAGCACGCAGAAAACGCCCGCTCACAGCAATCATTCCCCTTCTGCAAAAAACAGA
Organism: uncultured Clostridia bacterium; assembly: GCA_934631055.1. GTDB lineage: Bacteria > Bacillota > Clostridia > Christensenellales > Aristaeellaceae > Ventricola. Next base: position 7,599 of record CAKTXP010000027.1, read on the forward strand.
AACGGCGGAAGGAATACCCCTCCGCCGCGCAAGAGCCGTTAAAGCTCTTTTCCATTCAATAAGGCTTTGACGAGCCGTTCTTCATCGTAAACCAGTTTGAGCGAGAAGAACGGCTCTTTTTCTTTCAGCAGCCGCAGAAAGATCTTGTCGCCCTCCCAGATCGGCAGCCGGGTCAGCTGATCCGTGTCGATCCATTCCAGCGTCCCTTCGTCGCAGGTACGCACCTCGCCCGTGAACGCATCCGCCGTGAACAGATGCATATATTCGCACCAGTCCTGCGAAACGAACGTCACGATGCCGCGATACGCCCAGCTCGTGAGCGTCAGCCCCGTTTCTTCGCATACTTCCCGAAGCATGCACTCTTCTGGACTTTCTCCGTATTCAAATTTGCCGCCCACGCCGAGCCACTTGTCGTGGTTGATGTCGTCTTTCTTTTTGACTCGATGCAGCATCAGCGTGCGTCCGCCCTTCTCGATATAGCAAAGCGTCGTCTGCATATCCTTCACCCCGCTTTTTTCCTTAGTGTATCGCCTTTCTTCTCTCTTTGCAAGCCCTTTATTCCAGCCACAGGAACCGCAGGAACTCCGCCGTCTGCCGCGTCCAGTCCTCTTCGCAATGCCGTCCCTCCGGCTGTAAATAAGGATAGACCCGAATATCCCGTCCCATGAGCATGTTGGCTATCGTCAGCATCTTTTCCGTTTGAAGCGCCAGCGTCCGCTGATCGCGCGCTTCGTTTTCTCCGACGGACAGATAGACGCGCGTATCCGCGTCCAGCCTGTCCGAGCGGATCTGCCGCAGGAGCTGCGGATAGCACATGCTCAGCGCAGGCGAAACGCATGCTGCCTTGGAAAAAATATCGTTGTACGCCGTCACCGCGTACAGGCTCATCAGTCCGCCCATCGACGCGCCCATGATGCCCGTGCAGAGCCGGTTGGGGATCGTCCGATAACGCGCGTCGATCATCGGCTTGAGTACGCCTGCGATATAATCCATCGTCGCGCGCCCTCTGCCGCGCAGCCCTTCCCATGCCCGCGGCGCCAGATGATACGGGCAGTATTCCGCCATTCTCCTGTCGCTCTCCGCGCTGCTCTGCAAGCCGACAAGAATGATTTCCTTCTCCCAATCGTTTAAAAACTCGTCCAGATGCCACGCCTTGCCGTATGCCGCTTCTCTTTCTTCAAAGGCGTTCTGCCCGTCAAACATATACATCACCGGATACGGCTGATCGCTGTCCCCGTAAGCGGGCGGCAGATAAACGCTTACCATTCGCTCGTCCATGCTCGGCGAAAAATGCACTGTAAACCGATTGATCATTTTGTCCTCCGTTTCCCGCCGCATCGCGCGGCGCTGTGTTTTTTCATCAACATGTATATGCGCGCATACGGCGCGGATATGCCGCTGTCGTCCATTGTTTTTTATACGGCTTGTATGCTATAATATGTTGATTGTTTGTGCCTTGGGAGGATTTGAATGATGCAAACCGACTGCGTGATCCTGGGCGGCGGAGCCGCCGGTCTATGCGCTGCCGCCGCGCTGGGGCGTTCGGGTCTGCGCGTAACTCTGCTGGAAAAGCTGCCCCGTGTCGGCAAAAAGCTGCTTGCGACCGGCAACGGACGCTGCAATCTCTCCAATGCGGATATACAGCCCGTCTATTACGGCGACGCCGCGCCTTTCGTTCGCGCCGTTTACAAGACCACGCCGCCGCAGGAAGTCGCCGATTTCTTTGCGTCGCTGGGGCTGATGACTGCCGTCGAGGACGGGCGCGTCTATCCCCGAACGATGGCGGCATCCTCCGTGCTGGACGTGCTGCGCACGGCATGCGGGCGATACGGCGTACAGATGATGACCGGCTGCGAGGTCACAGGCCTCATGCCTTCCCGCCGCGGCGGCTGGTCCGTCCAGCTTGCAAACGGCACGGGCGTTTTTACACCGCATGTTATCGCCGCGATGGGCGGAAGCGCCGCGCCCGCCATGGGTACGGATGGCTCCGGCGTCCGCCTTCTCTCTCAGCTTGGGCATGAAGCGACGCCTTTGTATCCCGCGCTGGTCCAGCTCAAATGCAGCCATCCCGCGCTCAAGAGCTTAAAGGGCATCCGCGTTCAAGCGCATCTGACCCTGTATGCCGCCGGTCATGCCGCCGCGCAGGAAACCGGCGAATTGCTGCTGACCGATTACGGCGTATCGGGCGTATGCGTATTCCAGCTCTCCCGCCTTGCCGCGCCCGCGCTGGAAAAGAAGCAAAGCGTCTCCCTCTCCGTGAATTTTCTTCCTGAGATTGCAGATGTCCGCGCATGGATGGAGGCTCGGATCCGGCTTCTTCCCTCCGCGTCTGCGCTGGAATGGACAACGGGCGTCCTCCCACGCCTGCTGGCTCAAACGCTGCTGAAAGAAGCGGGCGTTTCACCCGATGTGCCCATAGAAAGCCTTTCTGACGCTGACCGCGAAGCTTTCTGCCGCGCGCTGTCCGATTTCCGTCTGAACGTCACCGGTACGCAGGGTTTTGCCAACGCGCAGGTCACGCATGGCGGCATCGTCCTTCGAGAGGTTTCGCCCGAAACGATGCAGTCCCGCCTGTTTGACGGGCTGTATCTGACGGGTGAATTGCTCGACGTAGACGGCCCCTGCGGCGGCTACAATCTGCATTTTGCCTTTGCCAGCGCGCTGACCGCCGCCAAAGCCATCGCAAGTGGGAATCCTTAACTTGACTCAATTCTAAAATCTGCCTTATCTTTTTCGGAGGAAAAATCATGCTTCGGCTTCACAATATCAAGCTTCCGCTCAGTTTCAGCGCAAAAGCCCCTGCTCAGGCGGCGGCAAAAGCCCTCGGCGTTTCGCAAAGCGCCATCGCGCATTGCGAGATCAGCAAAAAGAGCGTGGACGCGCGCAAGAAGAACGACGTCTGTTTCGTCGTCGCGCTGGACGTCTCCCTCAAAAACCCGCAGGACGAGCGCCGCATTGCCGCGCGGCTTGCGCCGTCCGTCGGCGGGCTGGTCACGCCCTATGCGCCGCCCGTCTTTGCTCCGCTTACTAAAGCGCCCGCGATCCGCCCGATCGTCGTCGGTTTCGGTCCGGCGGGTCTGTTTGCGGCGCTGACGCTCGCGGAAGCAGGGGCTTGCCCCATCGTGCTGGAACGCGGTCAGGACGTCGATACCCGCACGAGCGACGTCCACGCCTATTGGGAAAAGGGCGCGCCCGCTTTCTCTCCCGCTTCCAACGTTCAATTCGGCGAAGGCGGCGCAGGCACATTCTCCGACGGCAAGCTCAACACCGGCACGAAAGACCCCCGCGGCGAGCATATCCTGCAAATGTTTGTCCGTTTCGGCGCGCCGCGCGATATCCTCATCGACGCCAAACCGCATATCGGAACGGATAAGCTCTGCGGCGTCGTCAAAGCGATGCGCATGCGCATTCTGGAAGCAGGCGGCGAAGTCCGTTTCGGCGCGCGCCTGACCCGCGTTCTGCATCAAAACGGACATGTGACCGCCATCCGCTATCAGGACGCGCAGGGCGAACAGGAGCTTCCCGCCGAATCGGTCATCCTTGCCATCGGACACAGCGCGCGCGACACGTTTGAATCGCTGCTTGACGAGGGCATCACGCTGCTGCAAAAGCCGTTCTCCATCGGCGCGCGCATCGAGCATCCGCAATCGCTTATCAACCGTGCGCAATACGGCGCGGCTGCCAATCATTCGTCGCTCGGCGCGGCGGATTATAAGCTCGCCCTGCATCTGCCTTCCGGACGGAGCGTCTACACGTTCTGCATGTGTCCCGGCGGAACGGTCGTCGCCGCCGCCAGCGAGAAGGACAGCGTCGTTACCAACGGCATGAGTTACTATGCCCGTGACGGCGTGAATGCCAACAGCGCACTGCTGGTCGGCGTCGGTCCGGAGGATTTTGGCAGCGACCATCCGCTCGCCGGCATGTTCCTCCAGCGCAGAATCGAGCAGAAAGCGTTTGTCCTCGGCGGACGCACGGGATGCGCGCCTTGCCAGACGGTCGGCGATCTGCTTGCCGGCCGCGCCAGCGGCAGACTGGGTGAGGTTCAGCCGAGCTATAAGCCCGGCGTCGTTCCCTGCGACCTTTCCGAACTCCTGCCTGCGCCGCTCATCGGCGCGATGCTCGAAGCGCTCCCCCTTCTTGGGCGCCGTCTGCACGGTTTTGACCTGCCGGACGCCGTTCTGACCGGACCGGAGACCCGCTCTTCTTCTCCGGTCCGCATCCCGCGCGGTGAGGATTTTGAAAGCGTCAGCGCCGCCGGTCTGTATCCCTGCGGCGAGGGCGCGGGATACGCGGGCGGCATCACCTCCGCCGCTGTGGACGGCGTGCGATGCGCGGAAGCCGTGCTTGCCAAGCTCTGATTACGCCATCATCAGCAGCGTTCGGCGCAGTTCTGTACAAAGCAGCGCCATCGTCGCGCCCGCATACGCATGGGCGTTGCCGCTCGTCCGCTCGATAAGCGCACACCAGTTGATCAGGCTCTGCGCAAGCTGGGTGTAAAGCTCGTTCTCCGGATGTTTTCCGACCGCGCGTTCGGCTTTTTCCCGAACGTCCGCAAGGATATCGGAAAGCGCGTCCCTGCCGTCCATGAGCCGTATCAGCGTTTCGTCCGGCAGGCGCATCAATTCCGCCGCCGCAGAAAGGCTGTTTTCTTCCGCGCTGAGTTTAAGCTCGACCTTCTCAAGCGTTTTGGCAACGATAAAACTCTCCTGCCCCTTTGCCGCGCTCATATCCATCGTTTCCCGACTGGCTGAGACTGCGGCGATCAGCCGCATCTCGCTTTCCTGCCAGATGGCGCAGGGAATGCCCATTTGGCTGAGCCGTTCCCGCTCACTCTGCGCGCGCTCTCCGTTATCATATACGCCAAGCTGAAGCGCGTAAAGCGCAATGGGTTCAAGCGTGACGACAGTCTCCCCTTCGCGCATGACGGCAAACGTCTGCGCCGCGCGGACACCCCTGTCGATGACCTGCATCAGCTGCTCGCGCAGTGTCGGCGTCATGGCGGCAGCCGCCAACATCAGCACAATGGCAGCCGTTATCACTCGATTTCGGATGATCTTTGCGCGCTGACGCTTTTGTCTGCTCGTGAGCCGACGCTTGCCCATGCCATCCCCTCCGTTTCGCCCTTGAGCCTATGACCTCCGGCGCAGGATTATCCCTGCCCGCTTTTCCCTTAGCATGAGGTGAATGAACATGAAATATACGCTGGATACGCTGCCCGTTCTGGACGCATACCATGAAAACTGCGAATGCCCGCTCTGCCGCCTGCGCATCTCCTGCGAGGATCAGTATGTGGACAGCATGCTCGGCGCGGCGTACATGGAGCCGGAATGCCGCATAAAAACCAATGAAACGGGCTTCTGCACCCGCCATTTTGAGCTAATGTATCAGCGGCGCAACCGGCTTGGTCTGGCGCTGATGACGCATACGCACATGCAGGAAGTCGTCAAGAACCTCAGTCAAATCCTCGAAAGCGGAAGCGCTTCAAAAGGGCTCCTCTCGGCGCTCCGCGGCAGCAAAGGCGGCAATATGCGCGGCGATAAGATCCGCGCGCGCCTCTCCGGCTGTGTTATCTGCGAACAGATCGACAGCGCGTTGGAGCGCTATGCGTATACCATCGCCCAGCTGTATGGCTCAAATGCGGAATTCAAGCAGATGTTCGAGCAGTCCAAAGGCTTCTGCCTACCGCATCTGGCGCTTGTTCTGGATATGGCGGAAAAAACACTCTCTTCGGCGCAGAACGCCGCTTTTGCTTCCGCCTCAGCAACGCTTGAGCTGCAAAACCTCAACCGCATTGAAAAAGAGCTGGAGTGGTTCACGCTCAAGTTTGATTACCGCAACACGGATAAGCCCTGGGGCAACAGCCGCGACGCGGTCGAGCGCTCAATCAATAAGCTCATGGGCGCATGCGTCGGTGAAGAAGCGCAGCTGCCCGCGCACAACGATTGAATACAGCATAAGGGGGCTGTCAGGCTTAAACCGAACATTTCAAGAAGCAATCATCTAAGCAATTTCTGGATATGGGGCTTTGCCCCATCGCCCCACCAAAGAGCTTTCCGAGCGTTTACGGCGCCCGTTTGGCGCATCGCCCTTTGGAAACCTTCGGGCGCACATTCTTAGATTTTTCTTGAAATATCAAGTTTATCAGCCTGACAGCCCCTTTGCTTTATGCTCTTTTCAGGAATTTCTCAATTTCCTCGCATGCCTGCGCATAGGCGTCGCCCTGCATATCCAGCCAGACGATATCGGGATTCCGGCGGAACCATGTCATCTGGCGCTTGGCAAATTTCTTGATTGCATGCGCAAGCTGAGCGAGCATATCGTTCTTATCGGGGATCTCGCCGATGAGATACTGCGTGATATAGCGATATTCCAGCCCCAATCCGAGCAGGAAATCCCGACTCACGCCGGCATCGAGCAGTCCCTGAACTTCTTCGATCATGCCCTGTTCCAGCCGCATGTCGATGCGCTCATCAATACGTTTCGCCAGCACATCGCGATCCCAGCTCACGCCGAGACGCAGGCTGTCATAGCGCGCCTGCTTGGTTGGAACAACGTTATCTCCATCATGGATGCGCTCCAGCATGCGCATCACGCGGTTTCGGTTGTTCTTCTCTACCTCCACATCGGGGACCAGCGTCACGAGCTTGGCGTACAGCGCCGGCGTCGTCAGCTTTTCGAGTTCCGCGCGATAGGCAAGATCCGGCTCTTTATCGGAAAGCACATAGCCGTCCAGCACAGAATCGACGTACAGCCCCGTTCCGCCGACGATCATCGGCAGATGACCACGCGCGCGAATCTCGTCTATCTTCTCATAGCTCATCTTTTGAAAATCCGCCATGGAAAAGAACTCGCCCGGCTCTCGCACGTCGATGAGGTAATGCGGCACGCCCTGCATCTCTTCTGGCGTAATCTTTCCGCTGCCCAAGTCCATCCCGCGAAAGACCTGCCGCGAATCTGCGGAGATGATCTCGCCGCCAAACTGCCTGGCGAGTCTGACGCCCAGCGCGCTCTTACCGGATGCGTTCGTGCCGACGACCGCCACAACCTTTGGTTTGCTCATGTTTTTTAACTCCCCTGTATGCAAAAGCTATCCTCCCCGTTTGGAGAGGATAGTTTTTAAATTCTATTCACATTATAACATACTCCGGAAATTCGGGCAACGCCTTTATGCCCTATGCTCAACGTGCAGCAGATGATGCGCCTTTTCCGAGCATGGCTTTTCCAGATAGTTTTCGTACAGGCGGATAACCTCCGGATTTTCGTGGCTGAATCGGATGGACTTCTTCTGATCGATCTGATAAAGCACCGGCGCGCGCCGTTCGGCGTATTCCTGTCCGTCATGGATGGGCTGACCGCCGCCGCCGACACATCCGCCCGGACAAGCCATGACTTCAACGAAGTCATACTGCGCTTCTCCGCGCTCGATTGCGCTGATGAGCTTCCGGACATTGCCCAACCCATGAACGACAGCCGTATGGACGACAGCGCCGCCGATGTTGAACTCCGCTTCCTTCCACGGCTTCATGCCGCGCACTTCGTGGAACACGTCAACGCCCGGATTCTTGCCCGTCACCAGTTTGAACGCCGTGCGGAGCGCCGCTTCCATGACGCCGCCGGTCGCGCCGAAAATGACGCCCGCGCCCGTATATTCGCCCAGCGGAGAATCATATTCGCTTTCCGGAACGACGCTTGGGTCAATGGCTTCCGCGCGGATCATGCGCGCCAGTTCGCGGGTGGTCAATACATAATCGACGTCGCGCCCCGTTCCGGCGCTGTCCATGCCGTCCCATGTGCATTCGTCCTTTTTCGCCGTACAGGGCATGACGGACACACAGCATATCTTCGACGGGTCGATGCCCATCTTTTCGGCAAAATACGTCTTAGTGACCGCGCCAAACATCTGCTGAGGGGATTTGCAGGTCGAGATATTGCCCAGCAGCTCGGGCGCCTGCGTCTTGACAAAGCACATCCAGCCCGGACAGCAGCTCGTGAACATCGGCATCGGCGCAGACCCCGGATGGGTAAAGCGCTCGATGAATTCCGTCCCCTCTTCCATAATGGTCAGATCCGCGGCAAAATTCGTATCAAAAACATATTCAACGCCCATATGGCGCAAGATCGTCGCCAGCCGCTTTTCCGTCGCGATATCAGGCGTCAAGCCGAACTGCTCGCCCCATGCCGTGCGGACGGCGGGCGCGACCTGCACGACCGTCACGATATCCGGGTCATGCAGTGCGGCAAGCACCTTATCCGTATCGTCCCGTTCACGGAGCGCCGCCACTGGACAATGCGTGATGCACTGACCGCAGAGCGAACAGTCCGCGTTCTCGATCTTCCGCCCGTTTGAAACGTTGACGGTCGTCCGGCTGCCCGTCCCCATCACGTCCCATACGCCCAGCGTCTGCACCTTGTCGCAGACCTGAATACAGCGCATGCACTTGATACACTTCGCGTTGTCGCGAATGAGCGGGAAATCCATATTCCATGCAGTCGCTTCAGGCTTTTCCCCGTAAGGATTTCCGATGCACCCCATGTCGTTGGCAAGCGCCTGAAGCGCGCAATTTCCGCTCCGCACGCAGACGGCACAGCGGCAGTCATGCTGAGAAAGGATGAGCTGTACGTTCGTCTTTCGCGCCTGACGCACGCGGGGCGAATTCGTATGCACCACCATACCCTCGACGACCGTGTTGTTGCAGGCGGTAATGAGCCGTTCATGCCCTTCCACTTCCACTAAGCAGACACGGCATGCCGCAATTTCATTGATATCTTTGAGGAAACAGAGCCGCGGGATGCGCACGCCGGTCGCCGCCGCCGCATCCATCAGGGTCGTGTTTTCGGGTACGCTGACCCGAACGCCGTCGATCGTCAGATTTACCATATCGCCGCTCTGCCTCCTTTGAAGATGCCGTATCCATAGTGGTCGCAGCGCAGACAGCGCCCGCATTCCTGCGCCGCTTCCTGAGCCGTCATGCCGCATTCGATGTGTTCAAAGTTATCCTTACGCTCCTGCGCGGGTTTTTCGCCGAGATTGACGCGCGCGCAATGATGCTTATCCTCCGAGATGGGCGCAGGGATATCCACATCGACGGAGATAAGATGGTTGAACCCAAGATAATTGTCGATGTTCGCCGCCGCGACCTTGCCCGCCGCGATCGCGCGAATAACCGTCGCCGGGCCAGTCACACAGTCGCCGCCCGCGAATACGCCCGGCAGGTCGGAGACCATGCCGTCCGGAAGCGCCGCAAGGTTGCCGCGCTTAACGGACATGCCCGCCTGCTCAAAGTGGCGCGTTTCAATGCCCTGACCGATGGCGACAATGACCACATCCGCCGGAATGCGCACGGGGTCTTTGACCGCCGGAGAGACTTTAGCGCGTCCCCATGCGTCGATCTTGCCGATGATCTGCGGCTGAGCCCACAGGGCGCAGGCATTGCCTTCTGCATCCGCCTCGATGCGCAGAGGCGCATGCAGCTGAAGCAGCCCGCATCCCTCTTCCAGCGCGCCATCCACTTCCTCCGGCAGGGCGGTCATATCCTCCTTGCGGCGGCGATAGACAATCTTCGCCTCGCTTGCGCCCAGCCTAAGCGCCGAACGCACACAGTCCATCGCGACGTTGCCGCCGCCGATGACGACCACGCGCCTGCCCGTGAAATCCGGTGGATCGTCGCTGCCGATAGAGCCGAGCAGCTCGACGGCGGAATAGACGTTTTTGCTCTCTTCGCCTTCTATGCCGACTTTTTTGTCGCTTTGCGCGCCGATTGACACATAAACCGCGTCATATTCCTTGCGCAGGTCGTCAATGGTCATGTCGTCGCCGATCTTCGTGTTATATTTAATCTCTACACCAGTGGAGAGGATGCAGTCGATATCCTCCTGAAGCCGTTCGCGCGGGAATCTGTAATTTGGAATGCCATAGCGGAGCATGCCGCCCAGCTTGGGGCGCAGTTCAAAGACCGTGCAGCTATGTCCCATCAGCTGGAGGTAATACGCTGCGCTCAATCCGCTCGGACCGCCGCCTACGATGGCGACGCGCTTGCCCGTAGACGGACCGCAGACCGGCGCAGGCACAACGCCGGCGTTATCTACCGCATAGCGTTTGAGTCCGCGGATGTTGATGGACGAATCGAGCATATTGCGGCGGCAGCGCGCTTCGCAGGGATGCTCGCAGATGAGCGCACACGCCGTCGGGAACGGATTGTCCTTGCGGATCAGGCGCACGGCATCCGCACAGCGCCCCTCGCGAATGAGCGCGATATAGCCCGGAATATCGACGCCCGCCGGACAGAGCGCCACACACGGCACCGGCTGATTGATATGATAGGTGCAGTTTCCAGTCTGAATATGCGCAATATACTCGTCGCGGAAGCCTTTCAAGCCGCGCAGAACCATGCGCGCCGCTTCCGTACCGATCGCGCAGTCCGCAGAGATCTCGATATCTGCCGCCAGCCGCTCGATCTCGGTCAGCGTCGCCATCGTCGCCCGACCGTCAAGCACATCTTCCAGGTCGCTCGCCAGCTGCCCCAGACCGATGCGGCAGGGAACGCATTTGCCGCAAGTCTGCGCATGGCAGAGCCGCAGGAAATTCAGCGCCAGATCCACCGGACATATGCCGGGCGGGCTGGCAACGATCCGGCGCTCCAAATCCTTATACAAACGCTCTACGGTCTGAACCGCCTCGTTTTCAATTGCAATTTTCAGTCTGCTCATATCACGCCTCCATGTTTCTTGGTGGAATTCGCACAAATATCTTTATGCATACTTTACCGTATAACCTGTCAATTAGTCAACACTAACAAGTTTAAATACAAAATATGCGGCGCATCCTTTTCGGCTTTCTCTTGATGAAAAGCCGTTTAAGAGGACATGCCGCACTGTTATATTCAGTCCGTTTATTCCACGCCTGCTTTGATGCCGGACTCTTCAATCTGCCTGCGGATATCCAGCATCTGTTTATCCGTCCTGCTGACCACCTCCGCGCAATCCTGAAGCTGACGCGCGATATTCTCCGCCGTATCCGCGGGAATATCCTTTTTGTAACGCAGTTTGTGTTCCAGGCTCGCCCAGAAATCCATCGCGATTGTGCGCAGCTGCACTTCCACGCGCATATACCGCTTTTCGTTGGAAAGGAAGATCGGCACTTCGACGATCATATGCAGGCTTCTGTATCCGCTCGGTTTTGGATTCTTGATATAGTCCTTCGTCTGCACAACATAGATGTCATCCTGCACGGCGATCATATCCGCCAGCTTATAAATGTCATCGACAAAGGAACAGATGACGCGGACGCCCGCGATATCGTTCAAGTTCTTTTCGATGCCTTCGACCGATATCGGGATGTGCAGCCGGTTGAGCTTTTCGTAAATGCTCCTCGGCTTTTTTAACCGCGTCTGGATGCTTTCAATCGGGTTGCGGTCGAATTTGTTGGAAAACTCAATATTCAGCACCTTGAATTTGGTCTCGACTTCCAGCATGGCGCTGGAATAATAGCTCATCAGCCGCAGATAAGCCTGCCCCTGATTATGCAGCTCCGCAAACAGAATATCCGCCGTCAGACCCGGCGCATATTTTACTTCTTTGATCTCTTCCATATCGTATATAAACTCCTCTCAGGGATGTCGGTTCAATGACACCTTTTCTATTGTACACGACATGACTCAAAAAAGCAATTTATTTATATTGACCAACTTCAATCTTATCAATTTGGTCAACATGGAAAAAGCTCCCCTTTTCAGAGAAGCCTTTCGACCTTTATAAAAGCTTCAGTTTTTCAACATTCCTGCCTACAGCCGACGCCGCGCAATCCTTGCTGAACATCTCGCGCGTCACGCGCTCCACGTCTTCTTTTGTCACCGCTTCGATCTTGCGGATGACATCCTGCGGATCGACCGCCCTGCCGCGCAGCAGCTTGCTGCGTCCGATCGCGCTCATGCGGGAAGAGCTGCTCTCCAGTCCCAGCACATAGCTGACCTTGAGCTGTTCCTTCGCCATCTCAAATTCTTCCTGCGTCACGCCATTCTCGCAGAGCAGGCGGATCTGATGATGCAGCTCGTCGGCAACCTTCTGCGCGGTCTCCGGCGACGTACCGGCGTATACGGTAAACGTGCCACAGTTGGTGTAGGTACTTGGGAAGCTGTAAACCGAATAGACCGCGCCCATCTCTTCGCGGATGCGCTGGAACAGTCGGGAGGACATACCGCCGCCGAACAGATTATTCATCACGCTGATGGGATACAGATCGTCCTCATCCTGCGGAACGCCCGGGAACGCCAGACACATATGAACCTGTTCGATGTCTTTTTTCCTCGTCAGAACGCGCGGCTTCGTGCTTTCTACCGGCGCAGGGATGTGAGTCTCCCCTTCCGCGTGCCATCCGCCGAGCAGCTTTTCCGCCAGCTCATGGAACTTTTCCATATCAAACTGTCCTGCAATTGCCAGAACCGTGTTATCCGGACGATAATGCTTCTTTCTAAACGCTACCAGTGCGTCGCGGGTCACGGACGCAATCTGGTCATGCGTGCCAAGGATCGGACGCGCAAGCGGATGCTCGCCGAAATATGCTTCCGCCAGCAGGTCATAGACCAGATCCTCCGGCGTATCTTCGCACATCGCGATTTCTTCGAGAATGACGCCGCGCTCCTTCTCAAACTCCGCTTCGTCCATCCGCGCGTTGAGCAGCAGGTCGCAGAGCAGATCCATCGCGCGCGGCAAATGCTCCGCAATCACCTTAGCGTAGTAGCAGGTGCATTCCTTCGCCGTAAAGGCATTGACCTGTCCGCCAAGCGCATCCATCTCGACAGCGATATCTTTCGTCGAACGATTTTTCGTACTTTTGAAGAGCATATGTTCCACAAAGTGCGAAAGACCGCTCTCTTCTACGGTTTCATACATCGAGCCCGCGCCGATCCATAGACCGACGCTCACGGACGGAAAATGTTCAATCGGTTCCGCGACGACCCGCAGACCGTTTGAAAGCACAAATTCTTCGCACATGCGCTTTGTTCCTCCGATCATGGTTTCTCCTATTCTTCTCTTTTTCTCAGAGATTATTC
>CAKTXP010000028.1 GCA_934631055.1 uncultured Clostridia bacterium
GTCGTCAGCGCCTGCGCGGGATTGACGGACGAACTGAGCGAATGCTTGCGCTGGCGGGTGTAGTAATACAGCGGCGTGCGGATGGCGTAGAAGCTCTCGGCATAGCGGATATACGACAGGTTGAAGAGCATGTCCTCCGACCAGGTGAATTGCTCGTTGCAGCGGATGTTGTGTTCCATGATGATATCCCGACGGTAGAGTTTGTTCCACATGACGCCGTAGTAGAAGCTGGCGGGCTCCTCCATCAGACAGCGGGCAAACTGCGATTTGTCCATCCGGATATACGGCGGCATATAGCCGTAGACTGTCGTCTTGCCCGTCTTTTTGCCCTCAGGCAGACCGGAACAGTAGTTGCACAGGACGAGGTCGGACTGCGTTTCCAGCGCCGCTTCCACCAGCAGGCGCGTTGCGTTGGGGTCGAGCTGGTCGTCAGAATCGACAAATTGCAGATATTCGCCGGTAGCGCGTTCGATCGCGACGTTGCGCGTGCCGGAAACGCCGCTGTTCGCCTTGTCGATGATGATGACGCGCGGGTCGAGCCGGGCATACATGCGGCAGATCTCAAGGCTCGCGTCGCTGGAACCATCGTTGACCAGAAGCACTTCGAGATTTTGATACTTCTGGTTCTTGATGCTCTCCAGACACGGAACCATGTCCTTGGCGGAATTATAGATCGGAACGATGATGGAAACAAGCGGATTTTCCATGACAAAGGCTCCTTTCAAAGCAGAGGATGGGGAAAATATTCTGCCTTTGATTATACCATGCGGGAAGGAAAATAAAAAGAGAGAAAACAGAAGCGGATGAAAAACACATCGCCCGCAAAAATGAATGATTTACATTTATAAAATGCACAAATGCAGAGATATGAACTTTATATAGAACAAAAATGAATGAATATGGTGTAAATGCCGTTTGACAAATGCACGTTTTGGGCGTATGATTAGAGAAAGACACGGAAGATCAAAGGAGATTACAACGTGGAGAATATCGCGTACTACAATGGTAAGATTTCCTCGATTGAGGAGATGACCATCCCGATGAACGAGCGCAGCAGCTATTTCGGCGACGGCGTTTACGACGCCATGTTCACCGTGGATCATGTGCCGCTTCAGCTGGACGACCATCTGCGCCGCTTTTATCGCAGCGCAAAGCGCATCGACATCGACATCCCAATGCCGTTTGAAGAACTTCGGGCAATGGTGCTTGATTTCTGCAAGAAGATCGACAGTCCGGACGCCATGGCGTATGTTCAGGCGACGCGCGGCGTAGGTATGCGCGGGCATGCGTACCGCTTTGCGGGCGGCACGCCGAGCCTGTGGGTCTGGGTCAAGCCGGATATGCTCGACCCGATGGACAGGTCGTATAAGTGCATCACGATGGAGGATACCCGCTACCTGCATTGCGATATCAAGACCATCAACCTGCTTCCCGCCGTCATCTATACCCAGCGCGCGGAGGAAGCGGGCTGCGACGAGACCATCCTTCACCGCGGCGACCGCGTGACGGAATGCGCGCACTCGAATGTGCATATCCTCAAGGATGGGGTGTTCAAGACCGCGCCGTGCGACAACCTCATCCTGCCGGGCATCACGCGCGCGCACCGTATCGCCCAGTGCAGGGAAATGGGTATTCCGGTCGTGGAGGAGCCGTTCACGCTCGAAGAGCTGATGGACGCGGACGAGATCTTCTTTACCAGCGCGAGCGCGCTCTGCTGCCGCATCGATGAGATCGACGGCAAGAAAGTCGGTGGACGCGATCCGGAACTGATCGCCAAAATTCAGAAAGCCGCATGGGATGAAGCCCTTGCGGAGGTCAAAGCCATCAACGGCTGATAAGCGCGAGACGGGCGGCATGCCCGTATCCATAGATGTTCAGGTCTGACGGAAAGGCGGATAGCGTATGAAGAATATCGCATATTACAATGGAAAAACAGGAGCCATCGAGGATATGATGGTTCCGATGAACGACCGCGCCTGCTATTTCGGCGATGGCGTGTATGACGCGACCTGCGTGGTCAACCATGTGCCGATGGCGTTTGACGACCATATCGACCGCATCTATCGCAGTGCGAAGCTCATCGACATCGATATCCCGATGGAGAAAGCGGAGATGAAGCGCGTGCTTCAGGGGCTGGTTGATCAGGTGGAGGGCGATACGCTCTTCCTGTATTGGCAGGTGACGCGCGGCGTAGGCATGCGCAATCATCCGTATTCCGGCGCGGGAGACAAGCCGAGCATTTGGGCGTTCGTGCGTCCGAGCAAGATGCGCGATCCCTTCGGCGTCTATAAGTGCATCACGGTGGAAGATAAGCGCTTCTTCTACTGCAACATCAAGACCATCAACCTCCTGCCCGCTGTTTTGGCGAACGAGCAGGCGATGAAAGCGGGCTGTGACGAAGCTATCTTCCATCGTGGCGAGCGCGTGACGGAGTGTTCGCATTCCAACGTGCATATCCTCAAGGGCGGTACGCTCTACACGGCGCCCTGCGACGACCTCATCCTGCCGGGCATCACGCGCGCGCACATCCTGAATATCTGCAAAGCGCACGGCATTCCGGTCGTAGAAGAGCCGTTTACGCTGGAGGAGATGATGAACGCGGACGAGATCTTCTTTTCCAGCTCCAGCGCGCTGACCTGCCGCATCGGGGAAATCGACGGGCACAAGGTGGGCTTGAAGGACGAAAAGACGTTTGCCGTCATTCGCGACGCGTATCAGGAAGAGATAAAGCGCGAAGCAGGGCTGGCGTAAGGAAAGAGGAACGTTTGGGGGTTCCACCCCAAGCCCCGCTGAGGGAGTTCAGTCCGGGAAACTCGTATAGAAACGCAAGGCGTTTCTTACGATTTCCGATTTCCATCACGCTGAATCCCGCACTGCGGGCGCGTGATTCCAATCCCCTCAGACTCCCTTCTTCGCTTCGCGGCGGTTTAAAGCGTTTTTACCAAACGACGCGCATGCGCGCCGTATGATTTGTATTTTAATCGAAAAGGAAAAGCGGCTGCAAAAGCCCTCTCAGTCCCTTCGGGACAGCTCTCCCAAAGGGAGAGCCAAGATATCTGCAAACGTTTGATGGTTTGCTTATCTTGCCTCCCCCGCTGGGGGAGGTGTCTGCCGAAGGCAGACGGAGAGGGCTTATCCAGCCGCTTTTTATTTTACTGAACTTATAAACGAGCCAATCCGAGAATTGCACAAGTCCGCGCCGAGGGATCGCAGCTGTCTTTGCTGCTTCCCTAAAGAGAAGGGCTTTTAAATGCTGGGAAAAGCATCCCCTGCCTTCCCCTTTGGGGAAGGTGTCGCCGCAGCGACGGATGAGGTCGTCAGCCACATCGGCACGTCGAGCAGCGAGGGGAGGACAGCCGCCGCCGCGCTGAGGAAAGGCTCGTCTGGCTTCTTCATATCCGGAATGCAGATGACGTCGATGCCCGCGCCGCAGGCGGCGCGGATGCCGGCTTCGCTGTCCTCAAGGACAAGACAGTCCGCCGCGGCTTCGCCGGATCTTTCCTGCGCCTTGATGAAGATATCCGGAAAAGGCTTGCCGCGCTCGATCTCCGGGCCAAAGACCATCGCGTCAAAAAATCCTGAAATGCCATGCTGATTCAGGATGCCGAGTGCGCGTTCTCTTGTGCTGGAGGACGCCAAAAGAATTTTAACATGGTGATTCTTTAAAAAGTGAAGAAGCTCCTTTGCGCCTGATTTGAGCGCGACGCCTTTGGCAAAATAATCTTTTTCCCGCGCGTCGACGAACGCAAGCCCTTCTTCAACGGTCAGCGGCAGGTGATAGGTGTAGATGAGCGTCTGCATATTGGTCAAGTCGTTTTTGCCACTGTAAAGCCGCGCGTAGGTATCCAGATTGAACGGAAGGCGGTATCTGCGGAGCAGATCGGCGTATATGTTGTAACTGATGATCTCACTGTCGATGAGCAGCCCGTCCAGATCGAAGATGACGGCTTTCTTCATGGCTGTGCCTCCTGAATATCCTTGAAATCATTTCGGAAAAGATGCGCCGCGCCGAGAATGAAGAACATGCAGATGACCCACGCGGTCGGTTCGCAGGCGCAGACGGCGGGATAGCCGAAATGCGGAACGAACCACGCGGCAAAGACCGCTTTGCAGATAAGCTCCAGCGCGCTGCAAAACAGCGGGGCGACGGTGTGCTTCATGCCCTGCAAGGCGTTGCGGACGACGACGACGACTGCCATCGGCGGGACGAGCGGAATGCTCACGCGCAAGTATAGATGCGCGCTGGAAAGCACTTCCGGATTCTCGCTGCCGGTGAGCAGGCGGATCGCGGCGGGCGCAAGCGGCGTAAAGGTGAAGGCAAGGGCGAAGAGCCACCAGACGCCGTAGATCGCCAGCGCGACCCGTTCGCCCTGCCTGATGCGCGAACGCTTTCCCGCGCCGAAATTCTGGCTGGAATAGGTCGCCGTGCTTGCACCCAGCGCCACGCCGGGCATGTAAAACAGTTCAGCCAAACGCCGGCCGCCGACCTGCGCGGCGATATAGACGTTGCCCAGTGCGTTGATGCTGCCCTGCAAAAGCACGCTTCCGATGCTGTAAATGGCGCTCATGAGCGCCATGCTCAGTCCGGTCAGGAACATATCCGATGCGAAGCGGCGCGGGACGCGCACAGCGTCGCGATGAAAATGAAGGTCCGGCTCGCTGCGGAGGATGTAGAAAAGACCGAGCAGCGCGCTGATGCCCTGCGCAAGGATGGTCGCCGCAGCCGCGCCGCCGACGCCCAATGAGAATGGCCCCATAAAGAGGTAGTCCAGCGCGACATTCAACAGGCTGCTGAAGATCAGGAAGAGGAGCGGCGTCACGCTGTTGCCGACGGACTGCATCATGCTGGATTCCAGATTATACGCCATCGTCAACGGGATGCCCGCGAGGATGACGGTCAGGTAGCGCAGAGCGCCGTCGCGCGTATCGGCGGGGATCTGCATGGCGGTGACCAGCCAGAAGCGCGCGGAGAAAAAGACCGTCGTCATCACCAGCGCGCAGAGCGCGGACAGCGTGACCATCCAGCAGACGGCGCGTTCCATGTTTCTTTTATCGCCCGAACCGAAATGACGGCTGACATTGAGGGCGAAGCCGCTGTTCAAGCCAAAGGCGAGCGTGGTGATAAGGCTGTATAGCGCGGCGGTCGAGCCGATCTGCGAAAGCGCGGCGTCGCCCAGCAGATGGCCTGCCATGGCGGTATCGACGAGGTTATAGAATTGCTGAAGCAGATTCCCGACGAACAGCGGCAGGGAGAACCGAAGAAGCAGCTTCGCCGGGCTGCCGGTTGTCATATCCAAAGTATGGCGCGATGCGGACACGGGCAGACCTCCTTTGATGCGGGGGAGACGGTTGGGGCAAAGCCCCATCGTTCCCCTCTTGCTGGTATTATAGCGAATCAAAAGGGTTGATGCTTGCTTCAAAGCGGCGTATACTGTAAGAAAAGCGACAAAGGAGGGCGGAAGATGATTCACAGCAGCAGTTCCGTGTATACCGATGAACGGGGAAAGGAGCTCCGAGAGGATGGAGCCGTGCTGTTTGACTTGTCCGCAAACGACGCGGATACCCATCAGTATGTCGCGAACTGCGTTCCCCCGCATTGGCATGATGAGCTGGAGGTCTTTTGGCTGATGGAGGGATGCGTCCATGTCGGCATCGGCGAGGAGACACACGATATCAGCGCCGGAGAAGGCTGCTTTATCAACGCGGGCGTGCTTCATTCCGTGACGGGGGCGTTCCCTGAGCCCTGCCGGTTCCGCTCGTTCGTCTTTGACGCGTCCATCGTTTCGGGTATGCCGGGAAGCGTGTTCGATGTGAAATATGTTCGTCCGCTGATGGAGAAGGGACCGACCTTCCTGCGGCTGGATATGGAGGGGGCAGACGAGTCCTGCCTGCGCGCGTTTCAGCGCGCTTTTGCGGCATGCGCGGAAGAAACGCCGGAGTTTGAGTTCCGTGTGCGGGAAGCGCTGACGGAGGTGCTGCTCTATGTGCTGAAAAAATGCCGGTTGGAGCCGACGCGCGCGCTTCCGGACGCGGGCGAAAAGCGGCTCAAGCAGATGCTCGAATGGATGGACGCGCATATCGACCAGCCGGTGACCCTGCGGGAGATCGCCGCCAGCGCAAACGTCTGCCCGCGGGAGTGCCAGCGGATATTCAAGCGCTATCTGCATGTCAGCCCGATCGAATACATGCAGCGCAGACGCATTTTTACCGCCGCGCAGATGCTGTCGGAGACGGACAGGGCGGTGACGGAGATCGCGCTGGACTGCGGATTTGCCAGCCCGAGCTATTTCACCAGACAGTTCAGGCTGATGGTCGGCGCGGCACCGACGGCGTATAGAAAGGCGCATGCGAAATAAAGGAAAGCCCTCTCCGTCTGCCTTCGGCAGACGGAGAGGGCGTTTCCTTTTCATTTTTTCGTCTGTTTTTGGAGCGCGAGGAAGAGCAGCCCGTCGCCGCTGGCGAGCTGGGTATTGGAAAGGGAGTATATGCCTTCCGCGCAGAGCCGCAGGATAGCGACGCGGATGAGCGAGGAGAGCAGCTGGTCAAGGCGCAGATAGCAGCTGTCGCTGCTTTTGCGCAGGAGAAGGGAAGAACCGTATATCGCGAAGATCTCGTATCGGTAGCGGCTTTCGAGTTTCTCGATAAAGCGGTCGGCGAGCTGCGGCGTGCGGAAGGAATAATATTCCATCAGGCGGTCGATCTCGTCGATATCCGAAAAGAGTTGGCGGACGCAGGCGTCCGAGCGGTGCGCGGCGAGCAGCGCGAGGATGCGGTCGCGGTCGCTGCATATTTCTGTTTTGGCAATCAAGGGGCAGACCTCCCAGCGTTTCAATCTGATGGGAAGATATGAGCGGACGGAGCTAAATAGAACCGCCGTATGGGGGAAAAGGTGAACCTACAAAGTCTGCATTCATACGGAAGAAACGGATAAAGAAATCTGTATGGGTTTTGACGCGTTCTTTCATATTATAGCGGTAAAAAAACGGCGCTGGGCGGTTGACAATCCATCGCGCCTTGATTAAAATAAACCATATCAATGGACGGTCAGTGCAGCTGCTGCTGCCGGCTGTTCAGAGGCGGCCTGTTCCCGCGAGGCGGGGGCGGGCTGCTTTGTTGGGTATCAGGATGAATGGAGGATTTACATGTTCATCGTCTATTTTGCGCTGTGGGTCATCCTCAACGGCAAGTGGACCACGGAGATCGGCATATTCGGTCTGGTATTCGCCGGACTGCTGTATGCGTTCTGCTGCCGATTTACGGGGTACAGCTTCAAGAAAGACCTGCGGTTCGTCCGCAGGATCCCGTCCGCCATCCATTACGGCGTGACGCTGCTGTGCGAGATCTTTAAAGCCAACGTCACGGTCATCAAGATGATCCTGGACAGGAACTTTGAGCCGAAGCCGCAGCTCGTCCGCTTTGAAAGCGGACTGATGGAACTGCGCCATCGCGTCGTGCTGGCGGATTCCATCACGCTGACGCCGGGAACGATCACCTGCCAGATGGAGGGAGATCATTATCTGGTGCATTGTCTGGATGAGTCGCTGATGAGCGGGCTGGACGACGGCGTCTTTGTCAGCGCGCTTTCCAGGCTGGAAGAAAAGCAGAAGTTCATGGCGGATTCCGTGACCGGCGAGGCCGCCGACGCTCAGACCGAGCAGCCGGAAGCCGCTCGGGCGGATGCGCAGAGCGAAGAGATGCCGGAAGCCGTCAGCGAGGACGTGCAGACCGAGGAAGCGCCGGATACCGCCGATACGCAGGCGGAAGAGGGCGCGCAGGAGGAAAACCATGAGCATTGACTTTGGCTATGAGGTGCTGTGCATCGCGTCCATGACGGTGCTGGTGGCGCTGGCGCTGGTGTGCCTTGTCCGCTGCATCATGGGACCGCGCATCTCCGACCGCGTTATGGCGGTCAACATGATCGGCACGCTGACCATCATCATGGTCGTCGTGTTCACCATCTATCTGCAGGAAGCGTATCTGGCGGATATCGCGCTGATCTACGCGATGATCAGCTTCCTGTCCGTCGTCGTGCTGTGCAAGGTCTACACGGGCATCTATCGCGAGCGCAAGCATGAGCAGGAAAAGCTCAAACATGCGCATATCGAAAATCCGGTCGAGGATTTTGCGGCGAAAGAGAAAGCGGGTGAGCAGTAATGGCAGTCGTTCGCTTGATTTTAACGGCGGCGTTCATGCTGCTCGGTCTGTTCGTCTGCTGCGTAGGCGTTTACGGCGTGTTTAAGCTCAAATACGCCGCCAACCGCATGCACGCTGCGGCGCTCAACGACACGATGGGCATCAGCCTGTGTCTGGTCGGTCTGGCGATCAGCGCGCCGGATTTCTTTACGGCGCTGAAGATCCTGCTGGTGGTGGTTTTCCTGTGGCTTGCGTCACCGGTCGCCAGCCATCTGCTCTGCCGCCTGGAGGTCGAGACCAACGAGGAGCGCGGAGAATACATGAACGTACACGAACAGACGCTCGCTCAGGAGCGCGCGCAGACGGCTCAGACTGAGGAGAGCGAAGCGCGCGGGGAGGAGGAACAGGCATGACCTTTGTAACGCAGCTGATGCTGGTGTTTTTGATCGTTTGCGCCATCGCCGTCTGCCTGACGCGCAATCTGCTGACCAGCGTCATCATCTATATGGGCTATTCGATGATCATGTCGATCATCTGGATCACGCTCGAATCGCCCGACCTGGCGATTACGGAAGCGGCGGTCGGCGCGGGCATCACGAGCCTGCTGTTCTTCCTGACGCTCAAGAAGATCCACGCTATCGACGCGCGCAACGAGGTGCGCCGTGCGCATGAGCAGGCGCAGAAGGAAAAGGACGGAGGTGCTGACGATGGCAACGCCTGAATGGCTGGGCAGATTCAAGCACCGCATGGCGGAAATCATTGAGACCGAGAACGACGCGCTCGAACGCGACATGGTGCGCACGCAGGAGAGCGAGTCTGAAAAGGGCGAATCGGAAGAGGATATGTACCGCCGCATCCGCATGGAACAGGAGAAACAGGAGGAAGCGGAGATCGCCGAGCGCATGCACGAATGGAATAAGCGCAACGTTTCCAAGGTTTCCCGCGGCGTGTACTGCGTGCTGTGCGTACTCATCTGCGTGACGATGATCGCGCTGCTGATGTTCACGGTGACGACCCTGCCGAGCTTCGGCAGTCCGGATCACCCCATCAACAACGAGGTCTCCGCCCGCTATATCGAAAAGGGCTTGCAGGAGACCGGCGCGGTCAACATCGTGACCGGCATGATCCTTGACTATCGTGCCTTCGATACGCTGGGCGAATCGACGGTGCTGTTTACGGCGGCGATGGTCGTTCTCTTCCTGCTGCGGCTGGATGCGGAAAGCGAGAAATACAGCCAGCTGGCGCGCAGCATGAAGGAAGCGCCGCACGCGGATAACTTCTACGAGCCGCGCCACGACGCCATCCTTCAGATGACCGCCAAGATCTTGACGCCGATCGTCATCCTGCTGGGCATATACGTCGTGCTGAACGGACATCTTTCTCCGGGCGGCGGCTTCTCCGGCGGCGCCATCATGGGCGCGGGTCTGATGATCTACGTTACGGCGTTCGGCTTCGCGGATATCCGCCGGTTTTTCACCTACAAGACGTATCAGCGGGTCGTGCTTTGCGCGCTGCTGACTTATGCGGCGAGCAAATGCTATTCGTTCTATACTGGTGCAAACGGCATCGAAAGCATCATTCCGCTGGGTACGCCGGGCGCGATCCTTTCCAGCGGACTGATCCTGGTGCTGAACATCTGCGTCGGCTTCATCGTCACCTGCACGATGTACGCGTTCTACGCGGTGTTCCGGAAAGGAGAAGTGTAAGATGCTCAGTAAACTACTGACCAACTACGAGGAGACGGCTTCCGTCATCCTCTTCTGCATCGGCTTTTCGACCATGCTGCTCAACAAGAATCTCATCAAGAAGATCATCGGCATGGATATCATGGATACCGCCGTTTACCTCTTCCTCGCCTCTCAGGGCTATATCAAGGGGCGCACGGTTCCCATCGTCGTGGACGGCATCCAGTCCGTCGAAGCGTACATCAACCCGATCCCCGCGGGACTCGTTCTGACGGGCATCGTCGTTTCGGTCAGCGTTTCGGCGCTGATGCTGGCGCTGTCCATACGGCTATACTACCGCTATAACACGTTGAACCTCGACGAGATCATCGCCCTCGCGGGAAAGGAGGAGGTATAACGTGCAATTCGTTCAGAACTTCCCCTTCTTCTGCATTCTCCTGACGCTGATGGGCGCTGTCGCCAGCTCCGTCATGAAGAGCAGGATGGCGCGGCGGACGACGCTCTTCCTCATCATCGCGGATCTGGCGATGAACGTCAGCGTGATGATTTACACCTTGCAGACGGGCGACAGCTACGCCTACAAGATGGGTCACTTCCCCGCGCCGTGGGGCAACGAGATCCGCGTCGGCGTGCTGGAAACGGTCTCGCTGACGGTGTTCCTGCTGGTCATCCTGTTCTCCTTCCTCGGCGGCATGCGCAAATCGGAGAAGGAGATCGAGCCGACCAAGTACAATATCTATTGTATCCTGACCGACCTGACGATGCTTTCCCTCATCGCGCTGGTCTACACGAACGACCTGTTCACCGCCTACGTTTTCATCGAGATCAACACGCTGGCGGCGGCGGGACTGGTCATGATGCGTCAGGGCGGGCGCGCGCTGGTCGCGGGCGTTCGCTACATGATGATGAACCTGCTCGGTTCGAGCCTGTTCCTCATCGGCATCGTTATCCTTTATACCATCACCGGTCATCTGCTGATGGTCAACATCCGCGAGAGCGTTGCGGCGCTGGCGGCGACGGGGCAGTACCATGTGCCGCTGACGGTGGTCGTCAGCCTCATCAGCGTGGGTCTGGCGATGAAATGCGCGCTGTTCCCGTTTGACAAGTGGCTGCCTGCGGCGTACTCCAACAGCACGCCGACCGGCTCGGCGATGCTCTCGAGCATCGTCTCCAAGGGCTACATCTTCCTGCTCATCAAGGTCTATGTCCGCGTCATCGGTTTTGACGTCATCCGTTCGCTGGGCATCTGCGACGTGCTGTTCATCTTCGGCGCAATCGGCATGATCGCCGGTTCCATCAACGCGATGCGCGCCAAGACGACGCGCATGATGGTCGCCTATTCCTCCGTCGCGCAGATCGGCTATATCTTCGCGGCGCTGGGACTGGGCAGCGAAATGGGCGTGATGTGCGCACTGTGGCATACGCTGGCGCACGCGGCGACCAAGTCCATGCTGTTTATTTCCGCGCATACGCTGGATCACGCGTCCGGCGATACGCATCTGCGCAAGGATCTGCGCGGCGCGTTCTACCGCAGTCCGCTGGCGGCAATCGCCTTCACGCTGGGCGCGGTCAATCTGGTCGGCGTGCCGCTGCTGAGCGTATTCATCACCAAGGTGACGATGGCGCAGGCGGCAATCGAGATCGGCGGGCGGCATACGGTCATCGCGCTGTGCGCGCTGGCGATTTCCACGCTGCTCAACGCGCAGTATTTCCTGGGAACGTCGATGCAGATGTTCATTCCGGATCATGCGCATCCTGAGCGCAACGCGCGCGTGAAGATCAACTTCTACGCGGCGCTGGGGCTTATCGGTTTTATCGCGCTGAATCTTGTACTCAGCTTCTTCGCACAGGGTATCTTTGGGGCGCTGCTGGATGGCCTCGCCCGATTTGCATAAGACGAGGAGGAAAAAACCGTGAACATTCTTTTGATCCTGGCGATCTTCTGGCCTGCGCTGGCTGGGCTCGCTATCTTCCTGACGCCCGCCCTCAAGGAGAACAAAAAGCTGCGCGGGCAGGCGGTCAACGCGGCGCTGGGCGTCGAGCTGCTGCTGACGCTCATCATGTGCTTCGGCAAAGGCACGAATATGGTGCTGCTGAACATGACGCCGACGCTCCGCATCGAGATGAACGTCGATGCCGTCGGCTGCATCTTCGCCGTGCTGATGAGTACGATGTGGCTGCTTTCCAGCGTATTCGCGCGCGAATACATGGGGCATGACGACAACGAGCGCCTCTATCAGGTGTTCTACATGTGTGTGCTGTCCGCGCTGATCGGTCAGTGCTACGCCGGTTCGATGGTCACGCTGTATGTGTTCTACGAGCTGATGACGCTGCTGTCCGTGCCGATGGTCGTTCACGAGCGCACGCCGCAGGCGGTCGCCGCGGGCATCAAGTACCTCGTGTACTCCATCTTCGGCGCGATGCTCGGTCTGCTGGGCATCTTCTTCTTCAGCAACTACCTCGGAACGGTGACGTTTGTGCCGGGCGGCGTAGAGACCGCGGCGAGCGCGCCGAGCGGGCTGCTGCTCATTACGTTCCTGGTCATTATCGGCTTTGGCACCAAGGCGGGCATGTTCCCGATGCACGGCTGGCTGCCGACGGCGCACCCGGTCGCTCCGGCTCCGGCTTCCGCCGTGCTTTCCGGCGTCATCACCAAAGCGGGCGTGCTGGCTGTGCTGCGCGTGATCTATTATCTGGTCGGCGCGGATGTGCTGCGCGGAACGTGGGTGCAGAAGGGCTTCATGACCCTGACGCTCATCACGGTATTCATGGGCTCGATGCTGGCGTATCGCGAGCCGCTGCTCAAGAAGCGCCTTGCGTATTCGACGGTCTCCCAGGTGAGCTATGTGCTTTTCGGTCTGGCGTGCATGGTGCCGGCCGCGTTTGAAGGCGCGCTGCTGCATGTCGTGGCGCACTCGGTCATCAAGGATGCGCTGTTCCTCTGCGCCGGCGCGATCATCCATCAGACCGGCAAGACCTATGTCCGCGACCTGCGCGGCATCGGCAAGGAGATGCCGATTACGACCTGGTGCTGGACGATCGCCTCTCTGGGACTGATCGGTATCCCGCCGACGGGCGGCTTTGTCAGCAAGTGGCAGCTGGCGACCGGTTCTCTGGAGACCGGACTGGCGGGCTTTGACGTGGTTGGCCCGATCATCCTGATCGTCTCTGCGCTGCTGACGGCGGCTTATCTGCTGCCGGTGACGATCAACGGCTTCTTCCCCGGCAACGACTACGATTATTCCACGCTGACCAATAAAGAGGGCAGCAAGCTGATGACCGTCCCGATGATCCTTCTGGCTGCGGGCGTGGTGCTGACCGGCATCTTCGCTCAGCCGCTCATCAACGTGATTATGACTGCGGCGGCGTCGATTCTATAAGGAGAAACGAACATGTTGAGCCTTGCGGTTTTTCTTCCCATTGTTTGCGGGTTAGCCATGTTCGCGTGCCGCGGCATGACGCATCGGGCGCGTCAGGTGCTGACGGAGGGCGTGACGCTGGTCACGTCGCTGCTGGTGCTTTTCTGCCTGATGAACAAACGGGGCGTGGCTTATACGCCGTTTTACCTGCTGCCGGATCTGCCGATCAGCTTCTGCATCGACGGCGTGGGCAGCGTGTTTACGGCGATCGTCGCGTTCCTCTGGCCGCTGGCGACGCTGTATGGCTTTGAATATATGGAGCATGAAGGCGGGGAGAACCACTTCTTCGCGCTTTATACCATCACCTACGGCGTGACGCTGGGCATTTCCACGGCGGCGAACGTCCTGACCCTGTATCTGTTCTATGAATTCCTGACTCTGTGTACCCTGCCGCTGGTCATGCACGGCACGAACAAAGCCTCTGTCCGCGCGGGCTACACCTATATGATGTATTCCTTCTTCGGCGCGGCGCTGGCGTTTGTCGGCGTGATGCTGGTCATCGGTTACGGCGACGGCGGCGCGTTCACCATGGGCGGCGTGATGAGCGCGGCTGCGGCGGAGCATCCGCTGATGGTGCAGATCGGCTATATCTGCGCGTTCCTCGGCTTTGGCGTAAAGGCGGCGGTCTTTCCGTTCCATGTCTGGCTGCCGGAGGCTTCCGTCGCGCCGACGCCGGTCACGGCGCTGCTGCATGCGGTCGCGGTCGTCAAGAGCGGCGTCTTCGCCATCATCCGCGTGACGTATTTCAGCTTTGGCGCGCAGGTGATGCGCGGCACGACGGCGCAGGCAATCGCCCTGCTGCTGGCGAGCGCAACCATCGTCTACGGCTCGACAATGGCGGTCAAGGAGCATCACTTCAAGCGCCGCCTGGCGTATTCGACGGTCTCCAACCTGTCCTATATCGTGCTGGCGGCGTGCCTGATGACCCAGAACGGGTTGATTGCGGCGCTGGCGCACATGCTCTTCCATGCGCTGATTAAGATCACGCTGTTCTTCTGCGCGGGCGCTGTGCTGGTTAAGACCGAGCGCACGCAGATTGAGGATCTGCGCGGCATGGCGAAAGTGATGCCGTTCACCTGCGCGACGTATACCATCGGCGCCATTTCGCTGATGGGTACGCCGCTGCTTCCGGGCTTCGTGAGCAAATGGCTCATCGGTTCGGCTGCCATCGAAACGGGCACGACGCTGGGCATGATCGGCGTGGCGGCGATCCTCATCTCCGCCGTGCTGACCGCCATTTACCTGATGGGTCCGGCGCTGTCGATGTACTTCCGCCCGCTGGAAGGCATGGAGCCGACGGCGAAATGCGACCCCGGCATGCGGATGAAGCTGCCGTTTGCGATCCTGGCGGTTTCCATCGTGCTGTGCGGAGTGTTCTCCAACCAGATCATCACGCTGCTGACGACGCTCGCCGCGGGCGTGATGTAAGAGGGGAGGAGAAAACATGCTGTTCTTTCTTGTGTTTTTCCCGATGATTGCGGCGGTCTGCTGCTATCTGGTCGGGCGTAAGGATAAGGCGGCGCGCGACAAAGCGGTTCAGCTCTGCTGTCTGGCGGAGTTTGCGGTCGCCGCGGGCGCGATGGGGCTGGTCGTTGCGGGAAAAGAGCTTTCCGCCGCGATTCCCGGCTTCTGCGGATTCGGACTGAGCTTCCAGCTCGACGGCTTCCGTGCGCTGTATGCGCTGGTTGCGGGCGTGATGTGGCTGATGACGTCGCTGCTTTCCGGCGATTACTTTGCCCATCACTATCGCAACCGCAACCGGTATTACTTCTTCTTCCTGCTGACGCAGGGCGCGACGGTCGGCGTGTTCCTGTCCGCGGATCTATTTACGACGTTCGTGTTTTTTGAGATCATGTCCTTTACGTCGTATACATGGGTCGCGCACGACGAAACGCCCGGTGCGATGCGCGCGGCGGAAACGTATCTGGCGGTCGCCATCATCGGCGGCATGGTCATGCTGATGGGTCTGTTCCTGCTCTGGCATGAGCTGGGAACGCTGACGATCTCCGAACTGTATGCCGCGGCGGCTGCCTGCCCGAACAAGGGCGTCATCTGGGCGGCGAGCATCTGCATCCTGTTTGGCTTCGGCGCGAAGGCGGGCATGTTCCCGCTGCATATCTGGCTGCCGAAAGCGCATCCGGTCGCGCCGGCTCCGGCGTCCGCGCTGCTTTCCGGCATCCTGACGAAATCCGGCATTTTCGGCGTCATCGTCGTGTCGGCGAACATCTTCCGGGCAAGCGCGGCTTGGGGCAACCTCATCCTCGTGCTGGGACTGATTACGATGCTTGGCGGCGCGATTCTGGCGGTATTTTCCGTCAACCTCAAGCGCACGCTGGCGTGTTCCTCGATGAGCCAGATCGGCTTCATCCTGACGGGCATTGCGATGGGCTGCCTGCTGGGCGAGGAGAACGCGCTTGCCGCACGCGGCGCGCTGCTCTACATGGTCAACCATTCGCTCTTCAAGCTCATCCTGTTCATGGCTGCCGGTGTGGTTTACATGAACCTGCACAAGCTGAACCTGAACGACGTGCGCGGATTCGGACGCAAGAAACCCATTCTGCACTTCGCGTTCCTGATGGGCGCGGTCGGTCTGATGGGCGTGCCGGGCTTCTCCGGCTATGTATCCAAGACGCTCATTCATGAGGGCATCGTGGAATACGCCGAGCTGCTGGCGGAAGAGGGCATGGGCGCGCTGGCGCTGCTCTACCGCGGCGCGGAATGGATCTACCTGTTCTCCGGCGGTCTGACCGGCGCATACATGATTAAGCTTTATATCTGCCTGTTCTGGGAGAAGCATCCGACGCAGCAGATTGCCTACGAAGCGAAGAAGCCGTACATGGGCAAGCTTTCCGCGCTGGCGCTCTTCCTGAGCGCGGTACTCGTGCCGATTTTGGGCTTGACGCCGAATCTGACGATGGATCGCATCGCGGACATTGCGGGCGGCTTCCTGAATGCGGCGACGCCTGCGCATGCGGTCGAGTATTTCTCGCTGACAAACCTGAAAGGCGCCTGCACGTCGCTGGTCATCGGTCTGGTCGTGTATCTGGTCTTTATCCGGCCGGTGCTGATGAAGAAGGAAAACAGCGTGAGCGAGTATGTCGATCGCTGGCCCAGCTGGCTGGACATCGAGGATCGGGTGTATCGTCCGGCGATCAACGGTCTGCTCTCCATCGGCGGCGCGGTCGCGAGCCTTGGCAGCGAAGCGACGCTGGAGACGTACATCTATCGTCCGCTGATTCAGGCGTTGACGCTTATCGGCGCGGTGGTGTTCGGTTTCCTCGGCGGCTTGACGGACTTTATCGCCGATCTGATTTCGCGCAAGATTCTTTCCGCGCGGAAGAAGAAAGAGCCGGCCTCTGTCGGCAACGTCGTCACCCGCACGCTTGGCGGCATGGTGGACAGCATGGCGGAAGGGCTTAACCACACCGTGCTGCGCGGTCACCAGATCGAGCATCACGCCCTCGGACGCATCTCCGGCGCGTGGGATGGACTGATGGACGCCATCAGCCAGATGAGCCACACGATGAGCTATGGTTTGCTGCTCTTCGGACTGGGACTCTGCGTAACACTGCTGTATCTGATGTTCTATTGAGAATCGAATAAAAAGCGTCGCTCCTCCTTGTCAGAAGGGCGACACTTTTTTTATTCTGCGCAAACCGCATTGACAGACGGTTATAAGCATGTTAGAATACAATCTTGTGCAATATGAGAAAATGTGATGATTTGAATGCCTGAAAGAGAGAGGAAAACCATGGCGAACCCGGAAAACAGAATTGAAAACGATATCCAAAACGAGATTCAGCAGGAAAACAAAATGGGCGTGATGCCGGTCGGCAGGCTGCTCTTTACGATGAGCCTGCCGATCATGATCTCCATGCTGGTGCAGGCGCTGTACAACGTGGTCGATTCCATGTTCGTTGCGCGCGTGAGCGAAAACGCGCTGACTGCGCTGAGCATGGCGTTCCCGATTCAGAACCTGATGATTGCGGTTTCTACCGGTCTGGGTGTCGGCTTGAACGCGGTGCTTTCCCGCGCGCTGGGCGCGAAGGACAGCAAGGGCGTCAACAGCGCGGCGACCAACGGCATCATGCTGATGCTCATCTGCGGATTGCTCTTCATGCTCGGCGGCGTGACGGTCGTCCGCCCGTACTTCGAGATGCAGACGGACATCGAGGAGATCGTGACCAGCGGCATCGACTACACGACCATCGTCATGGTCGGCTCGATGGGCATTTTCATGCAGATCCTCTTCGAGCGCCTGCTGCAAAGCACGGGGCGCACGATGCTGACGATGATCAGCCAGGGTACGGGCGCGATCGTCAACATCATCTTTGACCCGATCTTCATCTTTGGCTATTTCGGCTTCCCGAAAATGGGCGTTGCCGGCGCGGCGTATGCGACCATTCTGGGTCAGTGGATCGCGGCGGTGCTGGGTCTCATCATGAACATTCGGATGAATCCGGAAGTTTCCATCAGCATGAAGGGCTTCAAGCCGCATGGTGCGACGCTTCGCCGCATCCTGTCTATCGGCATCCCGTCGGTGGTCATGCAGTCCATCGGCTCGGTCATGACCTTCCTGATGAATCAGATCCTCATCGTGTTCTCTTCTACGGCGGTCGCGGTCTTTGGCGTATACTTCAAGCTTCAGAGCTTTGTGTTCATGCCGGTCTTTGGTCTGAACAACGGCACGGTACCGATTGTCGCCTACAACTTCGGCGCGCGCAAGGGCGACCGCATGAAAAAGACCATCAAATACTCCATCTGCGCGGCAATCGGCATCATGATCTGCGGCGCGCTGCTTTTCCAGTCCATTCCGGACAAGCTGCTGATGCTGTTTGATGCGTCGGACGAGATGCTCCGTCTGGGCGTTCCGGCTCTGCGCATCATCTCGCTGGGCTTCCCGCTGGCGGGCTTCGGCATCGGCGCGGGCTCGGTATTCCAGGCGCTCGGATACAGCGTGTATTCGATGGTCATCTCGCTGATCCGTCAGCTGGTGGTGCTTATCCCGTGCGCGTATCTCATCGGTCAGGTGACCGGCGACGTGACGGGCGTCTGGTGGGCGTTCTTCATTGCGGAAGCGGTCTCGCTGGTGGTCAGCGCGCTGTATCTGCGCCGCGTGAACCGCAAAGTTATCCGGACGATCTAAAGCAAAATAAAGCCCTCTCAGTCACTTCGTGACAGTTCTCCCAAAGGGAGAGCTAAGGTGTCTGCAAACTTTCAAATGTTTGCGTATCTTGGCTCCCACGCTGGGAAATGCCCGAAGGACGGAGAGGGCTTTTTTCAGCTTATAGGAAATTGCATAAAGCTTGCTCGCGTGCGTAAAGCTCTGAATCTTTACGGACTGTGGCGGAAATGCAGGCGGGTTCCGCCTGCTTGATCCTTAGCCCAGCGGGCGGATCTCGGTGATCTCAAAGAACATCGCGCCTTCGCGGGCGTTCTTGGCGAGCTCTTCGGCGACGGATTCATCCGTGATGGACTGGAAGGTGATGCGCGCGCCGGAAATAGCGTAGGGCTTGGCGCCTTCTTCGCTGGACGGCGTGGCGGCGTACACGGCGACGCCCTGACCGTTCGCGGTCAGATTCGCCTTGGACTGGTTCTCGGCAAGACCGAGCTGGAGGTAGTACTTATCCTCAAGCTTGACCATCGAGAAGATGAAGTAGGCGGCGTTGGGCGAGCCGTCCGGATTGGTGGTGGAGACGAGATAGAAGCCGGAGAAGGAGTTGACGGCGTTCATCAGGTCGTCGCCGGTCAGCGCGGAATCGCCATAGAAATTGGCGACGGAAGCGGAAGAGACGGCGTCCTCGGCGAGACCGAGAGCGGGCAGGCAGAAAGCCGCCGCGAGCATCAGCGGGATAAAGCGTTTTTTCATTGAAAAGTCATCCTTTCAGAACGAATTGAATTGCCCACATAGTGTACATGATTGATTCAAAAATGTCAAGCATACGAAAGGTGGATTTTTTCTCATACCGATTGGACGAAAGACAGTTTTTTTCTCATACTGACTGAATAGAGAATCGACCGGCAATATTATTGAAAATTGAAATATTTTGCCGTATAATGAACCCCATGACGAAAAAACAGACGGTATAGGAGGTTGGAACCCGTGAAGAAAAAGAAAAAATGGCTGAAATGGGTCATCATTCTGGTGATTGTGGTTGCGGTCGTCGGCTGGTTTGCAATGGTTTCTCAACAGACGCAGTCCGCGGTATATACCGACGTTCAGGCGACGACGGGCAATTTGGAGACCTATTATAACTTTGACGGACTGGTCAAGGCGAAGCGCATGCAGACCATCGCCAGCGCGCAGGCGGATACCGTGCGCACGGTGTACGTCAGGCAGAATCAGCAGGTGAAGAAAGGCGAGAAGCTTTATCGGCTGGACAGCGGCGAGACCGTTCAGGCGGATATCGCGGGCGAGGTGACCGGACTGTACATTCAGGAGGACGGCGTCGTTTCCGCGGGCGAAAAGACCGTGGAGATCATCGACATGAACAGCCTTGAAGTCGAGCTGAAAGTCGATGAATACGACGTGGCGGCGGTGACGCCCGGAACGCCGGTGCAGGTCTCTGTTCTGGCGACAGGCGGGCAGTTCACCGGCAGCGTGACTGCGCTGGACAAGAACGGCACGGCTTCCGGCGACCTTTCCTATTATATCGCGACGGTTGCGCTGGAGAGCGGCGAGGGCGTATACCCCGGCATGCAGATCAGCGCGAAGATTCTGCGCGAGAAGGCGGAGAACGCCGTGCTGCTCCGTCAGGATGCGGTGCAGTTTGACGAGTTCAACAAGCCGTATGTCTATATGAGCGGCGCGGACGGCAAGGAAGTCGTGCAGGTCGGCATCAGCGTCGGCGCGAGCGACGGCATCTACTGCGAGATCACGGACGGGCTGAAGGCGGGCGACACGGTGCTTAAACCCAGCGGAATGAGCATGGCGGAGCTGATGCAGCAGATGCAGCAGATGCAGACGCAGAGCCACTGATCGGAGGTCGTCATGAGCAGCAGCGATTTTTTCAAGATGAAAAATATCGTCAAGCAATATGTGGTCGGCGAAGAAGTGCAGACGATCCTCAAGGGCATTGACCTTGAAATCCGGGAGGGAGAATTCCTCTCCATCCTCGGTCCTTCCGGCAGCGGAAAATCCACGCTGATGAACATCATCGGCTGTCTGGATACGCCGACTTCCGGCGAGTATATCCTGCATGGGCGCACGAT
>CAKTXP010000029.1 GCA_934631055.1 uncultured Clostridia bacterium
TCCAGCTTGGTGAAGGTGTAGGTCTTGCCGTAGGTCTCGACATACACGGTGCGCATCACCTGTTCGGTGCGCGGCTTATCGCTGCTGTCGGTCGGAACGGACGCGATGATGTCCACGTTCTCGATACCGCCGAGCACCATGCCGAACGCCGCATACTGTCCATCCAGATAGGTGCTGTCCGCGTGCATGATGAAGAACTGGCTTCCGGCGGAGTCATTCGCGCTGGAACGCGCCATGCTCAGCACGCCGCGGGTATGGCTCAGGTCGTTCTCCACGCCGTTGCTGCTGAATTCGCCGCGGATGGCGTAGCCCGGTCCGCCCGTGCCGTCGCCATTCGGGTCGCCGCCCTGGATCATGAAGCCGGAGATGACGCGGTGGAAGGTCAGTCCGTCATAGAAACTGCTGTTGGCAAGAGAGACGAAGTTGCCGACGCTTTCCGGCGCCTTTTCCGGATACAGCTCGCCGTAGATCAGGGAGCCGTCGTTCATCGCGATGGTGAAGGTCGGGTTCTTGTCGATCTGCTCGACGCGGGAAGCCAGCTCCGTGTTGTCCACAGCCAGCGCCGCGTCGCTGTCCAGATCGGTCAGTTCCTTGTCGTTGATGTAGCCCTTGATGTCCGTGCCAAGCACCGCGACGAACGAATAATTCTCGCCGTCCACGCCGATCTTGCCGAGGATATCGAGCGCCGCGCCCGCCTTCAGGTTCGCGACCGCGTCGCCGTTAGGCATATCGACCAGCTGCGCATCCGCCGCCACGGTCGCATACGCCACCGTTACTTCAGCGGCTTCGCCGACGTACACATGGTACAGCGCGCTCAGGTCGCCGATCTGCATGTTCGCCTCGTCGAGAATCTGGTTGACGAACGCGGTATACGCGTCGTTCTTCTTGTCGGTCAGGGCTTCTTCGGTCTCCGTCTCCTTGCGGGATTCAAAATCCGCCTCGCCCGCGGTCAGGTCGCTGGCGTAGCAGAGGATGAAGTAGCCGTAATCCGTCACGATGACGTCGGAAACGTCGCCGACGTTCTCCAGCGCCAGCGCGCCCGCGATGAACTCGTCGCCGTAGAGCTGGCTCTCCGCGGCAACCGGGTAGCCGCGCAGCATCTGCTCTTCGGTGGAGCTGTCCTCGTTGTAAGCCTTCATGGCTTCCTCGAAGTCCTCGCCGCCGCGAATCGCCGCAACAACCGCCTTCGCCTTGGCATAGCCGGACAGCTCAGCGATATTCGCCGCTTCATCGCGGGTCGCTTCGTCGTCGGTCGCTTCGCCGTCCACCTTAGCGATGTAGATGCACTCCATCAGGCGGATGTTTTCCGGCGTGTAGAGGATCTCGGTCTGATTGATATAGTCGTTGATGAAGCTATCGACATCGGCATAGCTTTCCTTCTGGGAAGCGATCTTCGCGTCAAACGCTTCCTTGACCTCTTCGTCGGTCACGGTCACGTCGGCGGTCGCCTTCTCATAGATGAAATCGAGGATATCCTTGAGCTGAGCGCTCTCGGTCAGGGCTTCCTCGGTGTAGCCGCTGTTCGCCAGCTCTTCTTCCACGGCCTGCGCCAGCTCATCGCCGGTGTAGCCGTAGTAAGAGAGATAGCTTTCATAATACTCGCGCAGGTTATCCAGCGCGGTCTGCACCTGAGCGGTCAGCTCTTCTTCCTTCTCGGCGGTCAGCACATAGCCGTTCTGCTCGGCATAACGGCGGACAATCGCCTGGCTGAGCTTCATCTGAACGGTTTCCTGCGCAACGCTTGCCTGGAATTCCTGGTCGTACTCATCCATCGTGTAGCCGTACTGCTCATAGTAAGCGATATACGCGGCAAGCTGCTGGTCATACTCATCCTGAATCTCGGAGAGCATTACGGTCACAGCGCCGTCATATGCGCTCGCCAGCACGCTGTCATCCAGCGCGACAGCCGTGGTCTGTTCTTCAGACGCCTGCTCAGCGGGTTCTTCCGCCGTATCGGTCGTCTCCGTCACTTCGATGGCGACCGGCTCAGCGCTTTCCTCGCTCTGCACGGCGGCTTCAGCCGTCGGCTCGGTGGTCGGTTCTTCCGTCGGCTCGGCGGTCGGTTCTTCCGTCGGCTCAGCGGTGGGCTCTTCCGTCGGCTCAGCGGTGGGCTCTTCCGTCGGCTCAGCGGTTGGTTCAGCCGTCGGCTCAGCGGTTGGTTCAGCCGTCGGTTCGGCGGTCGGTTCCGCCGTCGGCTCGGCAGTCGGTTCTTCTGTTACAACAGGCGTCGCCGTCGCTTCCGTCGCCTTATCCTGCGCGCCGCATGCGCTCATCGTGACGAGCGCCAGCGCCAGCATGAACGCCAGCATGGTCTTCTTCATACGCTTTATTCCCTCCATAGTCTGTGATGCGGCATTTTCCGCCTTGCTTCCATAGAAGCAGGGCTGGAAAGAGCCGCATGACTTTGCCGGTACAGTAACCGGCATCAAAACCATCGTCACCCATTATACCTGCCGTCGGGCAAAAAGGCAATCTTTTCGGGAAATTGCCTTGACGACTTCATGTGTCATTCACAATTGCGTCACAATCTTTGGCTCACAGCGCCTTGACGAACGCTTCAATGCGGTTCAGGGCTTCGCTGAGCTTTTCTACGCTCGTCGCATAAGAGCAGCGGATGTGTCCCTCGCCGGATGCGCCGAATGCCGTGCCGGGTACGCAGGCGACGTGCTTTTCTTTCAGCAGCCGTGTGCAGAATTCGTCGCTCGTCAGTCCCGTGGACGCGATGGATGGGAAAACATAGAACGCGCCCTTCGGCTCAAAGCAGGTCAGCCCCATGCCGTTCAGCCGCTCGACCATCAGCCTGCGGCGGCGGTCATAGGAACGCACCATCGTTTTGACATCCTCAAAATCCGTTTCAAACGCGCGTCCCAGCGCGCGGTCCGCCGCCGTCTGCCCCATGATGGACGCGCAGAGCATCGTATACTGATGGATCTTGAACATCGGCGCGATCAGCTCCTTCGGTCCGCAGGCATAGCCTACGCGCCAGCCTGTCATGGCAAACGCCTTGGAAAAACCGTTGAGCGTGATAGTCCTCTCCCACATGCCCTCGATGGACGCGAACGACGTGTGCTTATGCCCGCCGTAGACCAGCTCGGAATAAATCTCGTCGGAGATGACGACGATATCCGTGCCTTCCAGCACCTGCGCGATATCGCAGAGCTGTTCGCGGGACATGACGCCGCCGGTCGGATTGTTGGGATAGGGCAGGATGAGCGCCTTCGTCTTAGGCGTGATCGCCATGCGAAGCGCTTCCGGCGTCAGCGCAAAGCAGTCCTCCGCGCGCGTGACGACCGGTACAGGCACGCCGCCCGAAAACGTCACACCCGGCGCATAGCTGACATAGCTCGGTTCGGGGATAAGCACCTCGTCGCCGGGGCAGACCAGCGCGCGGAGCGCCAGGTCAATGCCCTCGCTCGCGCCGACCGTCACCAGGATCTCATCTTTGGGGTCATAGGCGACATGATAGCGCATCCGGAGATACGCGGATATCTTCTCCCTCAGCGGCTCCATGCCCCAGTTGGACGTATACTGCGTATGCCCTTCCTCGATGGATTGGATCGCCGCGTCGCGTATCGCCCACGGGGTCACGAAATCCGGCTCGCCGACGCCCAGAGAGATGGCGTCCGGCATCTGCTTGACGATATCAAAGAACTTGCGGATACCGCTGGGCGGCACATCCGCCACGCGGTGATTGATGACCTTCTGGAAGTCCATCAGGGCATCACCGCCTGACGCCTGTCGTCCGCGCCGCCTTCAAAGATCGCGCCGCCGTATTTGTACGTCTTGAGCATGAAGTGGGTCGCCGTGCCGGTCACGCCCTCGATGACGGACAGGCGGCTGTGAACGAACTGCGCCAGTTCGCGCAGCGTCGCCGCTTCGCAGACGACCATCAGGTCATACGCGCCGCTCATCAGGTACAGCGACTTAACCTCGTCATACTGCATGATGCGCTGCGCGATGGCGTCAAAGCCCTTTTCTCGCTGGGGCTGGACGTTGACCTCGATGACCGCGCGGACGAACGCCTTGTCCGTGCGCTCCCAATTGATAAGCGCCTGATAGCCGACAAGCACGCCCGCGCGGCGGAGTCCGTCGATCGCCGCATGAACCGATTCCTCGCTGCTGCCGGTCATGACGGCGATCTCCTTCGGCGTCACGCGTGCATCTTCACAGAGGATCTCCAAAATGTGCATATCCAAAGTCGAAAACATCGAATCTCTCCTTTTTGAGTACGATTGGGGCTGCGCTCCAAACCCCGCCTGAGGGATTTCAGTCCGGGAAACTCGTATAGAAACGCAAGCGTTTCTTACGATTTCCGATTTCCATCACGCTGAACCCCGCACAGCGGGCGCGTGATTCCAATCCCCTCAGACTCCCTTCTTCGCTTCGCACCGGTTTAAATACGCTTTCCCTCAGCTATCGCTTCGCGATAGCGTAGTGGAGGGTCAAGGGAACTTAGTTCCCTTGTGGGGTTTGGGGCAAAGCCCCAATCGTTCCCCTATTTTAAAACACGCTCTCCGGGTCAAAACCCGCGTTCGTCGCCGGCGCTTCCGCGCGCTTTTGACGCGCAAAGGACTCGATGAACATCGCCATCTGCCGAACGGCGGGCGCCATCATCTGCGGATTGAGTACCGCGATGCCAAACTCGCGGTATTCCATCGGCTCAATGGCGTAAGTGTTTACGTCGCCATGAATGCGCTCAAGCGTCAAACTCGGCAGGATGCAGATGCCGAATCCGCTTTCGACCATCGCAATCGTGGACAAATCGTCCACCACGCGGCAGCTCGCGCGCACCGTGATATGGTATTTCGCCAAAAAAGCCTGTACGTCCGCATCCGTCGCATCGCCCTGCGCGACGAACGTTTCCGCGCGCATCTCTTCCGGCGTGATGACGCCCGGCGTATGCGTCCTGAATCCGCGCGGCGCAACGCACATCAGCCGGTCGCGGTACAGCGGGCGGACGGTCAGGTCGCGCGTCGATTCCGTGGACAGGAAGCCTAAATCGACTACGCCCGTCTTAATCCATTCGATAACGTCGTCATACGTTCCCTGGTCGATTTCAATTTCCACGCCCGGATACTTCGCCCGATATTCCGTCACCAGCTGCGGAAGCCATGCCACGCAGACGCTGTTGAACGCGCCGATGCGCACCTTGCCGCGCTGAACGCCTTTCAGCTCGCCGACCGTCTGGGTCAGCGCTTCGTCGGCGGAAAGCACCTGACGGATGACAGGGTAGAGCGCCTCTCCGCTTCGGGTCAACGATACGCCGCCCTTTCCGCGGACAAAAAGCGCAAATCCGCAGGCCTCTTCCATCGAACTGACGGCATGGCTGATGGCGCTGGGCGTCAGATGCAGAATCTGCGCGGCGCGGGCAAAGCTTCCCTGCTGTGTGACGGTATGAAAGATGCGGTATTCCAGCAGCGTCATGGTGTTCCTCCTCATGGCCGGCTCAATTCGGTATATCCAGCCATTATAGCTTACTGTAACACTTTTCGGCATATACCGTCAATATAAACGGAACAAAAAAACCGCTTCCCGAAAGAAGCGGCGGGGAAGACGCT
Organism: uncultured Clostridia bacterium; assembly: GCA_934631055.1. Taxonomy (GTDB): domain Bacteria; phylum Bacillota; class Clostridia; order Christensenellales; family Aristaeellaceae; genus Ventricola. The sequence goes on from CAKTXP010000029.1 coordinate 5,559, forward strand.
TGGGACTCCGTCCAGTCCGGGAAACTCGCATAGGGGCGCTGTCCTCTGCCTGCGGCAGACGCGCCCGCTTCGCGAACGCGCAAGCGCTCCTTGCGATTTCCGATTTCCATCATGCTGAATCCCGCACAGCGGGCGCATGATTCCAATCCCCTTTCAAGAACCTGAGGTTCTTGGATTTCCCACTCTTCATGTATCGCTTTGCGATACATGAATGATAAAGCCTGTTTAAACCGGCGCGAAGCGGAGAGGAAGGTCAAAGGAACTCAGTTCCTTTGTGGGGTGCGGGGCAAAGCCCCGCTCGTCCCTTTTACTCCACCGTTACGCTTTTCGCCAAGTTGCGCGGCTTGTCAACGTCCAAGCCCTTCGCGCAGCTGATGTAGTACGCCAAAAGCTGAAGCGGGATGACCGCCAGCGACGTGGCAAACAGCGGGTCTGTCCGCGGAACATAGACCGTAAAGTTCACCGTGTCCTCGATGGCGTACTGACCGTAGCTCGTCAGCCCGAACAGGTTCGCGCCGCGGCTGCGCACCTCGACCATGTTGGAAACCTCTTTTTCAAACAGCTCCGGCTGGGTCGCGATTGCTACGACAAGCACGCCGTCCTCGATCAGGCTGATGGTTCCGTGCTTCAATTCGCCTGCGGCATACGCTTCGGAATGGATGTAGCTGATTTCTTTCAGCTTCAGGCTGCCTTCCATGCTGATGGCGTAATCCAGCCCGCGCCCGATGAAGAATACGTCCTTGCATGCCGCCATCTTGTTCGCGTACCACTGCACGCGCTCCTTGTCGGACAGCACGCGCTCAATCTGATCCGGCAGGGCAAGCAGCTGCTCGATGAGTTCCTGACGGCGCGCCGCGCTCAGCAGCCCACGCACGTCCGCCAGATGCACCGCCAGCAGATAGACCGCCGCAAGCTGGGTGGAATACGCCTTGGTCGTTGCGACGGCGATCTCCGGACCCGCCCAGGTATACATCACGCTGTCCGCCTCGCGCGCGATGGACGAGCCGACGACGTTGACGATCGCCAGCGTGCGCTCGCCGCGCTCCTTGCACAGGCGCAGGGCGGCAAGGCTGTCCGCCGTCTCGCCGCTCTGGCTGATGATAATGACCAGCGCTTTTTCTTCCAAAATCGGGTCGCGGTAGCGGAATTCGCTCGCCAGCTCTACCTCGCAGGGGATGCGCGCCATCTTCTCGATGACATAGCGCGCCGCCATGCCGACGTGATACGCCGAGCCGCAGCCGATGAGATAGATGCGGGAAATATCGGCATAATCCTCGTCGGTTAGTCCGGTCTCGCTCAGGTCGATGTTTTTTTCGCCGTCTTCGTTTTCCTTGATGCGCGGGGAGAGCGTATCGCGCATAGCGCGCGGCTGCTCGTGGATCTCCTTCATCATGAAATGCTCATAGCCGTCCTTCTCCGCGGCGGCGGCATCCCATTTGATCTCCACAAACGGCTTTTCGATCTCTTCGCAGTCGATATTGTACAGGTGAAGTTCGCCGCGGGTCAGGCAGGCGATCTCCTGATTGTCGATATAGACGACGTTGCGGGTATAATTCAGTACGGCAGGCACGTCGGAGGCGATCATATGCCCCTCATACTCGCCGTCGCAGCGCCCGATGATGAGCGGGCTGTCCTTGCGGGTCGCATAGATGACGCCGGGCTGGTCGCCGAAAAGGATGCCCAGCGCATAGCTTCCGCGGACGCGGATCATCATATTGCGGATCGCGTCGAGCGCGCGTTCGCAGGGGGAAAGCCCCTTCTTGCCCGCTTCAACGTAATAGCTGTCCAGCAGCGCGGCGGCGACTTCGGTATCCGTCTGAGAAGAGAAGGTATAGCCTTTGCGCGCAAGCGCTTCTTTGATCTCCTGATAGTTTTCGATGATGCCGTTATGGACGAGTACGACGCGCTTTTCCCTGGTGTACTGCGGGTGCGCGTTGACGGTGCTGGGTTCGCCATGGGTTGCCCAGCGGGTATGACCGATGCCGCAGAGACCGCGGACGGCGTTGCCGGAATCGGTCATCTCCATGAGGTTCTTGAGGCGGCCCTTCGCCTTGACGACCTCGACATGGTCGTTGTTTTCATCGCGCACGGCGATACCGGCGGAGTCATATCCGCGGTATTCCAGTTTCGAGAGTCCGGCAAGCAAAATGGGCGCCGCCTGTTTGACGCCGACATATCCAACGATTCCGCACATGGTATCTTCCTCCTTGTTTTAGGGGGACGTATGGGGTTTTGCCCCAAACATCCGGTAAACTCGCATAGAAACGCAAGCGTTTTTTGCGATTTCCGATTTCCATCACGCTGAACCCCGCACAGCGGGCGCGTGATTCCAATCCCACCAAGAACCTGAGGTTCTTGGACTTCCCACTGCGCTATCGCAAAGCGATAGCTGATAAGTTTTGTTTCCGCATCGTAACCTTAGCCCCCGGACGCGCCCCGCAGGGCGGTTAGTCCGGGTCGTACCCCCATTCCCGGGTGCAGGGTGTCCCTGCTCGTTTCAATGGGGGTGATGGGGTTCTTAGGGGATTTAGGGGGAGAAATCGAAATCTCCCCCTAATCCCCTAAGCCTGCGGCGCGCGTCTTTCTTCAATTATAAATCAAAATATATAATCCTGTAAATAACCGTCCGTAAAAAGGATCGGGACTGTCCATGCTTTTTTATTCCGCTTCTGTGACAGTCCCGATGTTCTTATACGTTAAACAGCAGGTCTCCATACGTCGGCATCGGCCAGAGCTTCCCGTCCACAATCATTTCCAGATGATCCACCGGCGCACGCAGCACCTGCATCGCCGGACAGACCTCGTCGTGATAGAACTTCGCCTGTTCCGCGCCGGAGAGAACCGCCGCCTTTTCCTGCTTGACGCGCAGATCGCCCAGCGCGGCATACGCCTGCTTGAGCAGGACGTTGACGCGGGAGAGCAGCTCCCGCTGAGCAAAGGCATCCACGCCAGCCTGCGTCGCCTGATTGATGGACCATGCCAGCTTTCCGGCATATTCGACGACCGCAGGGATGATGTCCTTGCCCGCCATGTCGATCATGGTCAGCGCCTCGATATTGACCGTCTTGGCGTAAAGCTCGTAGGAAACATCCGCGCGGGCGCGCAGCTCCTTCTCCGTGTAGACGCCCTGACGGGCAAAAAGACCGATGGACGCGGGCTTGACCAGCTCCGGCACGGCATCTACCATGCTGCCGATATTCGGCAGACCGCGGCGCGCGGCTTCGGCGACCCATTCGTCGGTATAGCCGTTGCCGTTGAATACGATGCGCTGATGAGCGGTCATCTCGCGGCGGACGAGCGCGCGCATCGCGCTGTCGAAATCCTCCGCTTTTTCCAGTTCGTCGGCAAACGATTCCAGCGCATCCGCCGCAATGGTATTGAGGACGATGTTCGCGTCGGCGATGCAGCCGGAGGACGGCACCATGCGGAATTCAAACTTGTTGCCGGTGAAGGCAAACGGCGAGGTGCGGTTTCTGTCCGTCGCGTCGCGGCGGATGAACGGAAGCGTCGAAACGCCTACGCGCAGGATGGACGTGGACGGCACATCCTCGTTGCTTCCGCGGATGATGTGATCGACGACCGCCGTCAACTGATCGCCCAGGAACATCGAGATGATGGCGGGCGGCGCTTCGTTCGCGCCGAGACGGTAATCGTTTCCGGGATTGGCGGCGCTCATGCGCAGAAGTCCCGCATGCTCATCGACCGCTTTCATCATCGCCGCCAGCATCAGCAGGAAGATCCAGTTCGTCTGCGGCTCTTTACCCGGCTCAAGCAGATTGCGTCCGGTGTCCGTACTCAGCGACCAGTTGTTGTGCTTGCCGCTGCCGTTGACGCCCGCGAACGGCTTCTCATGAAGCAGGCATACCAGCCCATGACGCAGGGCAACCTTCTTCATGACGTTCATCACCAGCATGTTTTCGTCCGTCGCCACGTTAGTGGTGTTATAGATGGGCGCAAGTTCATGCTGGGCGGGCGCGACCTCGTTGTGTTCCGTTTTGGCGGGGATACCCAGCTTCCAAAGCTCGATATCCAGATCTTTCATGTAGTTGCTGACGCGTTCCTTGATGGCGCCGAAATAATGGTCCTCCATCTCCTGCCCCTTGGGCGGCATCGCGCCGAAAAGCGTTCTGCCGGTGAAGATGAGATCCTTGCGCTTCAAATAGGTTTCGCGGTCAACGATAAAATATTCCTGCTCCGGCCCGACGGACGTGGTGACCTTGGCCGTCTCCTGATCGCCGAAAAGGCGGCAGATACGCACCGCCTGACGGCTGATGGCTTCCATCGAGCGCAGGAGCGGGGTCTTTTTGTCCAGCGCTTCGCCGTTGTAGCCGCAGAACGCCGTGGGGATGCAGAGCGTTTTGGTGTCGCCGTTATCGTAGATGAACGCAGGGCTGGTGATATCCCAAACCGTATAGCCGCGCGCCTCAAACGTTGCGCGGATGCCGCCGGAGGGGAAGGACGAAGCATCCGGCTCGCCGCGGATGAGTTCCTTACCGCGCAGCTCCATGATGACGCTGCCGTCCTGCTGCGGGCTGATGAAGGAGTCGTGCTTTTCGGCGGTCGTTCCGGTCAGCGGCTGGAACCAATGCGTGTAATGCGTCGCGCCCTTTTCGATCGCCCATGCCTTCATGGCGGCGGCGGTCGCGTCCGCGACGGCGGGGTCAAGCTCTTCGCCGGAAGCCATGCTCGCCTTCAGGCGCTTGTATACGTCCTTAGGCAGACGCTCGCGCATCTCCTTTTCGCCAAAGACATCGCTTCCGTACAAAGCCGGGATATCCAGATATTCGCTCATGCGTTTTCTCCTTGCCCTTTGCGTTTTCCCCGCGCCCTCGTCGGCGTGGGCGGAATTTCATACTGTACTACCATACACCATTCGACCTTAAAATGCAATTGAGAAAAGCTTTTCGCCCAAATCGGTTTCGATTATTCGGCTTTTTTGCCTTTTTTCTTTGGTTTTTGCGGCGGAATCTGCCTGTGGAACTTTCTGCCCCGCCGCTTTTTGTATTTCGGGCTGTTTAGCCCGACGCGCTTCCAGCATAAAATAAAAATGCCGCGCACGCCTTGATTTGCGGTGCGGCATGCCGCGCGCCGCGCCGGGAGAAAATCCTCTTGCGGCGACGCGGACACATCGCCCCGCCGCGGCATAATCTGCCATCAGGCGGGTTCGCCGCCGCAAAGCCGAAAAAAATCGGAGGGATCGTCATGGCGCAATATGCGGTACGCGAAAGCCCGCCGCTGCGGGGAGAAATACCCATCAGCACGTCCAAGAACGCGGTGCTGCCCATCATGTGCGGCGCACTGCTGACCGGAGACGACGTGCGCATCGAGCGCCCGCCGGACCTGACGGATGTCAAGACGCTCTGTTCGCTGATGACCGCCTGCGGATGCAGCGTCAAAAGAGAAGCGCATGCGCTTGTTTTGAACGCAAAAGCGCTCAAAGAACCGCAGGATGAGGAGGACGTCCGCAAGATGCGCGCGTCGGTTCTTGTGCTGGGTCCGCTGCTGGCGCGGCTGGGCGAGGCGCGCATACCGCTGCCGGGCGGCTGCGCCATCGGTCAGCGCCCGATCGACCAGCATCTCAAAGGCATGAGCGCGCTGGGCGCAAAGGTTCGGTTCGACCATGGCGGCGTCACGCTGTCCGGACGGCTGCGCGGCGCGGTCATCTATCTGGATATGCCGTCCGTCGGCGCGACGGAGAATCTCTTGATGGCGGCGACGCTCGCCAGCGGCACGACGCGCATCGAGAACGCGGCGAAGGAGCCGGAGATCGTCGATCTGGCGGCGTTCCTGAGTGCGATGGGCGCGAAGATATCCGGCGCAGGCACATCGACCATCGTCATCGAGGGCGTGCGCGCGCTGCACGGCGCGAGCTGGCAGCCGATATCCGACCGCATCGAGGCGGGCACGATGGCTTGCGCCTGCGCGATCACGGGCGGCGAGCTGCTTCTCGCCGGCGCGCGGGCGGAACACCTGCGTTCGCTGCTTTTCAAGCTCAGCGAAGCGGGCGTACATATCAAGGATACGCCGGGCGGACTGATGATCTTCGGGCGCGCCAAGCAGCCTTTTGAGATCCGGACGATGGTCTACCCCGGCTTCCCGACGGACTTACAGGCGCCGATGATGGCGGTCGCCTGCAAAACGCCCGGCACCAGCGTATTTCTGGAAACGATTTTTGAAAACCGCTTCATGCACGCCGCCGAACTCGCGCGGCTCGGCGCGCACATCCGCGTAGAAAACCGCGTCGCCGTCGTAGAAGGTACGCCGTATCTGACCGGTGCGCCCGTCCGCGCGACCGACCTGCGCGCGGGCGCGGCACTCATCCTTGCCGGACTCTGTGCCGAGGGCGAAACGCTCGTGGACGACGAAGGCGGGCATATCGACCGCGGCTACTGCCGCATTGAGGAAAAGCTCAGCGCCGTCGGCGGACGCGTCGAGCGCATAACGAGCTGATTGCGAAAGCCCTCTCCACACGGGAGGGCTTTTCCTTGCAAACCCATGCCGCTTGGTGTATAATTCTGTAATGGATGGATATGATTTTTTTCTGATTCGGAGGGCTTTTTCCGATGGCTGCAAAGCGATGGTGCGTGCTTTGCGCAATCTTGCTTGCGCTGCTTTCTCTGCTGCTCGTGCTGACAGTGGTCGTCATTGACCCGTTTGAGATCTATCATCGGGCGCTGTTCTATTCCCCGCCGTATGACAGCGGGACGCAGGTCTATTCCAACGCGGGCGTCGCTAAGAATTTTCGCTATGACAGCGTTATCATCGGTTCCTCCGTCACGGAAAATTGTACGCCCAGCGTCTACGACGCGGCGCTCGGCGGGCGGTTCGTCAAGCTCTGCATGAACGGCGGGCTTTCCGGCGACCACGCCAAGATGCTGGATGCGGCGTTTTCGCAGAAAGAACTCGTCCGCGTCGTCTACGGGCTTGACCTGTTCGCTTATTCGCAGTATTACAGCAATCTGAAAGCGCCGTTTCCGGAATATCTCTACGACGATGACCTGCTCAACGACGTTTCCTACTGGTTCAACAAGAGCGTCCTGTTTACGCAGATTCCGGAAGCGCTTTCTGAGATCGGCGCGCCCGACGAGGACGACGACCGAGACAGAATGTATTACTGGTCGCCGCCGGAGATGCCGGGGCGCGATGCGCTTTTGGCATCGGTAGACCTCTCCTCTCCGCTTCCCGCGCAGGATATCGACGAGCGCATGCTCGAATTCGCGCAGGGGTGCGCGGAAAACAACCTGCTCGCCTATGTCCGCGCGCACAGGGAGACGACGTTCGACGTCTTTTTCCCGCCGTACTCGCTGCTGTATTGGGCAGAGCAGGCGCGAAACGGTCAGTTTGAAACCGGTATGGCGCAAAAGCGCCTGCTCCTGAAGCTGCTCGTCGGCGAAGAGAACGTCCGCGTGCATGATTTTCAGCTTGCGCCATGGGTCGCCGATTATGACCTGTATTACGACCTCATCCATTACACGTCGCCTGTCAACGACGCCATGGCGACAGCCATCGCCGAAGGAACGTATCTCGTTTCCGACGCGGCGCAGATCGACAGCCGTGTCGATGCGCTGCGCGACGCCGTATACGCACTGTTTGCCCCTTCCGAAGAAAGGATTCCCGAATGACACGAAAACAATGGGCGGCGCTTTCGCTCTCGCTGCTCGGCGCGGGCATCGGCGGCATCATTGCCGCTGTTGCCCTCGTCGATCCGTTTGAAGTGTACCATAAAGCGACGGCGTTTATCCCGCCGATCACCAACGGCACACAGAATTATTCCAACGCGGGCATCGCCAAAAACTACGAATATGACAGCGTCGTCATCGGTTCGTCGATGACCGAGAATTTTACGCCCAGTCAGCTCGACCGCCTTTTCGGCGGGCAGTTCGTCAAACTGCCCATCAACGGCGGCTCGCCCTTCAACCATAAACAGATGATGGATCTGGCGTTTTCCACCCATGACGTGCGGCGCGTGCTTTACGGCATGGATATTGAGGCGCTGACTTACTTTTATAAATCGCCCAAGTGCGAAATGCCGGATTATCTCTACGACGACGATCTGTTCAACGACGTTTCCTACTGGTTCAATAAAAGCGTTCTGTTCCAATATATTCCCAAGTGTCTCAGCACGCTGGGGCAGACCGACCCCGACCAGCGCGATACCATGTATACATGGGGCGACCTTTACGACTACGGCAAAGACGCGGCTCTTGCCGATACGTTCATTTCTTCCACGCCTGTGGAGCAGACGCCGGTCTCCACTCCTGCCACACTTTCCCAGCAGTCGCTGCTGAACGTCGAATACAACATCCTTCCCTATATCGTCGATCATCCGGATACTCAGTTTCTCTTTTTTTACCCGCCTTATTCTCTGGCTCAGTGGTATCAGTTTTATGCCGCCGGTTCGCTTGACTATCATCTGGAACAGAAGGAAGCGCTGACCGAGATCCTGCTCGCCTATCCCAATGTGCAGGTCTACGATTTTCAGGCGCGGACGGAATGGATACTCGATTTGGATCACTATATCGACGCCAAGCATTACGGTGCGGATATCAACGCCGCGATAGCGGAAGATATCGCCGCGGGAAACTGCCGGATCACGGACAGCGCGCAGGCTGCAGAACATGATGCGGTGCTGAAAGAGCTTGTCGGGCAGTTGGTGGAAGCTGGGAAATGGGTGTTTGATTAGAGTGTCAGGGGGACGCGCTCCAAAAACCTCATCCGGCACCGGCGGGTGCCGCTTTCCCCCAAGGGGAAGGCTGGGGTTATGGTCAGGATACTCCCGCTATCCAAATTGTGTTTTCATCAGCTATCGCGAAGCGATAGCGTAGTGAGGGTGCAGGGAACTCAGTTCCCTGCCGGGGTTTGGGGCAGCGCCCCAATCGTGCCCTTTCAATCGTACCCTTTTAATCGTACTCTTTTATTAAGGAGAAGTCTCGATATGCTGTTTAATTCCTATGTCTTTATGCTGGCTTTCCTGCCGCTGACGCTGCTGGGCTACTTCCTGCTGGGCAAACTGCCTCAGCGCGTGCAGCTCAACAAGGTCTTTCTGGTGCTGGCGTCGTTCGTCTTTTACGGCTATAATAATCCTAGCTATGTGCCGATCATCGCCGGAAGCATCCTCGTCAATTACGCGCTCAGCCAGCTCATGCTCTCGCAGGAAAAAAAGGCTGTCCGCCTGCCGCTGATGCTGCTGGGGCTGGCGCTCAACCTCGGCGTGCTGTTCTATTTCAAGTATCACGATTTCTTCTTCGACAACATGAACCATGCCTTCGGTCTGAACCTGACGCTCAACCGTGTTGCGCTCCCGCTGGGCATCTCGTTCTTCACCTTCCAGCAGCTTTCCTACGTCATCGACAGCTATCGGCGCACGGTGCCGCGCTATAACATTCTGGATTACTCGCTGTTCGTCACGTTCTTCCCCCAGCTCATCGCCGGTCCGATTGTGCTGCACAGCGAGATCGTCCCCCAGTTCGCCGACCCGGAAAACCGCCGATTCAATTTTGACAACTTCGCGCCGGGTCTTTACGCTTTTGCGCGCGGTTTGGTGAAAAAAGTCGTCATCGCCGATACGTTTGCTGTTGCGGTAGATGCGGGCTTCGCTTCCGCGCTGACGCTCAACACGGCGGAAGCGTGGTTCGTCGCCATCGGCTACACCCTTCAGCTCTATTTCGACTTCTCCGGCTATTGCGATATGGCGACGGGCGTCGCGCTGATGTTCAACATCAAGTTGCCCATCAACTTCAATTCGCCGTACAAGAGCCTGAACATCCGCGAATTCTGGCAGAGATGGCATATCACGCTCTCCCGTTTCCTGACGACTTACATTTATTTTCCGCTCGGCGGCAGCCGCAGGGGCATGGTTCGCACCTGCGTCAACCTGATGATCGTTTTCCTTGTCAGCGGTCTGTGGCACGGCGCGGGCTGGCTGTTCCTGCTCTGGGGCTTGATGCACGGCGCTGCGAGCGTATTCTACCGCCTGTTCCGCAAGCAGTATGACGCGCTGCATCCGGCGCTGCAATGGATTATCAACTTTGGCTTTATCGTCATCGCGTGGGTGTTCTTCCGTGCAGCGAGCCTGACGGACGCACTCGCCATCGTCAAGTCGATGTTCATGATGGATTTCGCGCCCATCCGTTCGGCAATCACCTCGGCGTTCGCTCTGCCGGGAGGCTTCCATCCGGGCTACAATGCGGTATACATGATGATCTGGTATGCGGCGTCGCTCTTCGCGTGTCTGGGTATGCGCAACACCTACGAAAAGACGATGGCATTCCATCCGACGGTTGCGAACTCGCTTTCGACCGTTCTGATGATCCTCTACTGCACGTTGTCCCTGTCGAGCGTCAGCGTTTTCCTATACTTTAACTTCTAACGAAAGGGAAACGGGGGAACGATTGGGGCTTTGCCCCAAACCCCACCAGGAACCTGAGGTTCATGGACTTCCCGGTTCGCTTCGCGCCGGTTTAAATCAGCATCAGCGCCGATGCGCATGCGCATCGTTCGATAAAGTATATTCAAGCCGCCGCGAAGCGGAGAAAGGGTGCAGGGAACATCGTTCCCTGCCGGGGCTTGGGGATTGGAGTCACGCGCCCGCTGTGCGGGATTCAGCGTGACGGAAATCGGAAATCGTAAGAAACGCTTGCGTTTCTATACGAGTTTCCCGGATCAGAGCCCCAACCGTTCCCTCCCATCGTCCTCTTTCTTTTATAAAGCATGATGAAAAGAAAAACTTGGGCGCTCCTTACCTGCGCCATGCTCGCCTTGGCAATAGCCTGCGCCAGCCTGCTGGTCATCTTCGTAGACCCGTTTCAGGTCTACCGGCTTGCTGCGCTCTATATGCCCCCGATCGACAATACAACGCAGGTCTATGCCAACGCTGGTATCGCCCGTAATTATGACTATGACAGCGCGGTTGTCGGTACGTCCGTAACGGAGAATTTCCGTCCGTCCCAGATGGACGAGCTGCTTGGCGGGCGCTTTATCAAGCTCTGCACCCAGTCCGGAACGGCATATAACCACGCGCTGCTGATGGATTTGGCATTCCGCACGCACGACATCAAGCGCATCGTCTACGGCTTGGACGTCTATTCCTTCATCGGCGCGACGGACAAGACCGGAAGCGCCGTTCCGTTCTATCTCTACGACGATAATCCATTCAACGACGTTTCCTACTGGCTCAACCGCAGCGTGCTGGCTTCGTTCCTGCCGCGCTGCCTGAAGACATGGGGACAGCATCAGGACGACTCCATCCGCGACAGCATGTATTGCTGGGCAGGGCGGGATGAATACGGCGAAGCCGCGCTGTACAACGCCAGCTTTTCCGCGCCGCAGAGTGAGCAGCCCGCCGACCGCTATGTTTCTGCTGCGCAGGCAAATCTGGACATGCACCTGCTCCCCTATATTGAGGCGCATCCGGATACGCAGTTCGACATCTTCTTCCCGCCCTATTCCGCCGCGGAGTGGGCGACGATGAAGAGCCGCGGCACGCTTGAAGCCATGCTGACCCTGCGCGGGCTTTGCTATGATGCGCTGAGCGCCTATCCCAATGTCACTGTTTACGATTTTTCGGCGCGCGAGGACTGGGTGCTTCATCTGGAAAATTACAAAGACACGCTGCATTACGGACAGTGGATCAACGACGCCATCACCGCCTGCATCGCGGACGGCGAATCGATCGTTTCTTCCCGCGAAACGCTCGATGCGGCGACCCGGCAGCTCCGCCAATGGGCGGATATGCAGATCGATGCGGGCGGCTGGATCTTCTGACTCCGCCCTGAAAGGAGGATCAACCATGCGCCCCTCGTCTAAAAAAAGAAAGAAAGCTCTGCCGAATGGGCTCATGCGCGTCCTGCTCGCCGCGCTGGCACTCTGCGCCATCGTGGCGCTCAGCGCAGGCATGACGACCCTTTTGCAGCCGCCAAACCTCGGCGTGCTTGCCGAGCCGACGGACAGTGCCCCGACCGCTGAACCGACGCCCTCGCCTGAGCCGACTGCCACCCCGACCCCGGCAGTCTATGCGCCCTTTGGCGCACAGTATGGTTACGGCGGCGCAGACCTCATCCCCAAAACGCCGACGCCCGACCCCGCACAAAACACGCCGATTCCGACAGCCGCGCCAACCTCGGCGCCAACCCCCGAAACCGCACGCACCCTGAAAAAAGGTTCGACCGGCGCGGACGTCAAAAAGCTTCAGCAGGCGCTTATCGACCTCGGCTATCTGGACGATACCGCGGACGGCACATACGGCGCAAAGACGCAGGACGCCGTTACGCTCTTTCAGGCGGTCAACGGTCTGGACGCGGACGGTCTGGCGGGCGCAAAAACGCAGGCGCTCCTGTTCAGCGGCACGGCGCTCTCCGCGGATCAGGCACCGCCGACCGATTTTCTCATGCTGGTCAACCGAAGCCACAAGCTTAGCAAGACGGATGTGCCGACCGATCTGGTTGAGATCGCTTCCGTGCTGTCCTCCGATATCGTAAAGGTCAAGTATTCCGGAACGAAAGCCAACCGCACCGCCGTCGAGGCGCTGGGCGAGATGCTTTCCGCCGCCATCAGCGAAGGCATTTCCAATTTCCAGATCTCTTCCGCCTACCGCACATACAGCGAACAGCAGAAGCTGGTCGATAACTCCGTTGCCAAATATCAGAAGAATAACCCCAGCTGGTCGCGTGACCGATGCTTATCTGCGACCTATCAGACCGTTGCCCCCGCAGGCTCCAGCGAGCATCAGACCGGTCTGGCGTTTGACATTACCGTTCCCGGCGTCAGCTTCACCGGAACCGAACAGCAGAAATGGCTTCATCAGCATTGCGCGGAATATGGCTTTATCGTCCGCTTTACGGCAGAAAAACAAAAGCTCACCGGCTTTGTCGCCGAGAGCTGGCATTTCCGCTATGTGGGCGTTGAAGCGGCAAAAACAATGACCCAGAACGATTGGTGCCTTGAAGAATATGTGGAAAAGATGGGGCTGTGAATTCGGGGATAAAGAGAAAAGGAAACCGTCCGGTCTTTCAATATGCTCCTTATAGGGCAGGAACTCGAAAAACGAAATTCGAGACTGCGCTGTGATATGTACCCCCAATACTGGGTGTCCAGTATGGGGGATACATATCAACGTTGGAATGTCTCTATTTATTTGTGCATTTTTTCAAATTTGCTCATTTGAAGTATGCAAATCCACAGCGGAGGAAAAGCATGATCTGCAAGACCTATCCCCTTCATGCGCTGGAGGGGTCTTATAAATACGTCGTTGTTCTGTCCCATATGAACGGACATATCCTGCTCAGCCGCCATAAGCAGCGGACGACATGGGAAACGCAGGGCGGGCATATCGAATCCGGTGAAACGCCTTTGCAGGCGGCGCACCGCGAACTTTTTGAGGAATCGGGTGCGGAGGAATATACGCTGATGCCGCTGTGCGATTACTGGGCGGGCAGCGAGGACGGTCTGCGCGGAGAGAGCGGTATGGTGTTCACCGCGAATATTCGCAAATTGGGCGATATGCCCGAAAGCGAGATGGCGCAGACCCGCTGCTTTGATGCGCTTCCGGAGGATCTGACCTATCCGCCGATCACAAAGACGCTCTTTGCCTATCTGGAAAGCGCCCCGACACGCGTACTCATCGGGACGACGAACCCGTCCAAGGTGTCGATGTTTGCCGGTAAGTTGGACGGAACGCATACGCAGCTCTTTACGCTTCGTGATTTGGAGATCTGCGGCGAACCGGCGGAAACGGGAAGCACGCTTGAAGAAAATGCAGAGATCAAAGCGGCGTATTATGCGCGGTATGCGGATAACGTGATCTGCATGGATTCCGGACTGTATCTGGATGCGCTGGAGCTGGATGACGCGCGTCAGCCGGGATTGCATGTGCGCACACCGAATGGGTGCGAACGGCTCGACGACGAGCAGATGATCGCGCATTATGCCGCGCTGGCGCATGAATTGGGCGGGCACGCGTTGGCGTATTATATGAATGCTGTGGCCATCATGCAGGATGGAAAGATGACCGTTTTGGCGCAGACGCGTCAGGAAGCGCGTCAGAACGCTTTTTATCTGACGGATACGGTGGATGAGCGCCGCCGTCCCGGCTGGCCGTTGGACAGCCTTTCGCTCTGCATGGACGGCACGCGTTTTCTGGATGTCAAGGAGGAAGCCGTTCCGGCGTGCGAAGGAAGTTATGATGTGCGGATGAAAAAGGTTTTGAGGGAGAAGCTCGGGGCGGAAGCGTGTTCAGCCGCTGTGTGAAGGGTGGCGTTTATCTGCTGTTAGGAAAGGTCAAAGTATATTCGGAGTTCTGCTTGGAAGGCGCGTAAAAAAGCGGCTCTCTCTTTTTCGGGAGACAGCCGCTTTTTGTATGTCCATCCGTTTTTCAAAACGAAAACTGTTGAGAACCTGTGGAGATTTCTGTGGATAACTGTGGATAACTCGTGTAGACTTGTGCATAACCGTATAAAATCGGCAATCCCAAAAGAAACCCAAATGCGAGGGATTTCGACAGAAATATGCACGTTATACCCCGCTTGAGCGCTGCGAATTTTGAAAGAAACATCAGACAATGTGGATAACTTTGTGGACAAGACTGTGGATAATGAGGGGATAACTGTGGAGAACGTGTGGAAAAGAGGGGTAAAAGCCCTTGCCCCAAAAAGAATCGGAACTATAAATGAGCAAATTAGCTTTTTTACCTTATAGGAAATTGCATAAAGCTTGCTCGCGTGCGTAAAGCTTTGAATCTTTACGGACTGTGGCGGAAA
>CAKTXP010000030.1 GCA_934631055.1 uncultured Clostridia bacterium
TTTTCATGTGGAAGGGAAATAAATGAGGAAGGGGAAGAAAAAAGGAAGATACTTGCCTTCGCGTGTGGTGGAGGGGGAGAAAGGATGCGAAGGCATTTTCGTAAAGGCGGATGGGATTCAACCTTTACAAGAAAGATTATAACGCCGGAATGTGGCAAGAATATGATGAAAAACGTAAATTGATGGGATATCCGGTCGCAGAGGGTCACATAGCGCATGAAATTGCCGGAGTGGCGGACGGCTGTCGGAAGCGTTGCCCTTTTGGGCGGAATGTGATACACTACAAGGTATGGGAGGAGACGTTGGGGCTTTGCTCCAAACCCCACCAGAAAACGGAGTTCTTTGGACTTTCCACTCCGCTTCGCGGCGGTTTTAATTGGCTTACTATCCATTTATCGCAACGCGATAAATGGAAGCGGGAAGTACAGGAACCGTAGGTTTCCTGTCGGAGCGTAGAGCAGAACCCCACACGCTCCCTTCCCCTAAAGGAGAAACAGAGATGCTTAAACGGCTTTGCGGAAGAAAACGGGCGGCGTGCCTGCTCGGCGGAGGAATGTACGCCCTGTTTGCGGCGTTTGGCTGGCAGGCGGAACATGACGGCGGCTGTAACCTGGCGCTTGCGCTGGCTGCTGCTGCGGCGATGTTCCTGCCCGCGGCGGAGATGTTGGCGCGGCTCTTTGAAAAGGGAGCGGCGCGGAAAGCGCTTAGCGGAGAAAAGCCGTTCAGGCTGGGTAGAGCGTATGGGTTCATTCTGGCGTGCTATGTGCCGATGATGCTCGTCGCGTTCCCCGGATCGTTTGCCTACGATGTGCCGTATCAGCTCAGGCAGGTCGTTACCGGACAGTATTCCACCCATCATCCGCTGCTGCATACGCTCCTTCTGGGCGGGCTGTTGCAGCTTGGGCGGGCGCTGGGCGATATCAATATCGGCGCGGCGCTGTATACCGGACTGCAAATGGCGCTGCTTGCGGGCTGCTTTGCGCTGACCTGCGCGTCCATCGCGCGGCAGTGCGGGGCGCGCTCGGGCAGGCGGGCGGCGGTCTTTTTCGCGCTGTATCCGCTGCACATGGTGATGGCGGTCAACGCGACGAAGGATGTGCTGTTCTCCGGCTGCTTTGCGCTGCTTCTGGCGCTGTTGTGCGAAGCGACGGAAAATCCGACGCCGCGCTTGGCGGCTGCTGCGGCGGTCTGCGGCGCGCTGGCGGCGATGCTGCGCAACAACATGGCGTATGCGGCGGTCGTCTGGCTGGCGCTGTGGCTGCTGATGACGCGAAAAAAAGGCAGGACGGCGGCGCTTGCCATGGCGCTTGCGCTGGCTTTGGGCGCAGGCGGAAATGCCGCGCTCAAGGCGGCGACGCATGCAGTCGATGGCGATATGAGCGAGATGCTGTCTATTCCGATTCAGCAGATGGCGCGCGCCCGCCTGTTGGAGAGCGGCAGACTGTCGGAGGAGGAACGGACAGCCATTGACGAGCTGATGCCGGACGAGGCATGGCGGCTGTATGACCCGACGATATCCGATCCGGTAAAGTTTGAATTTGATACGGAAACATTCCGCGCGGATGTCGGGCATTATGCCGGCATATGGCTTTCGGTCGGCATGAAATGCCCGAATGCCTATCTCGATGCGCTGCTGATGCAGACGTATTCCTTCTTCTATCCGTACAGCCGATACGGCGTATCGGGCTATTATGTGCAGATGGGCATGTCGGAAGCGTATGACGAAAGCTGGTGCGATTTTGCGCCGCCAAGCAGCAGGAGCTTTTTCCCACGCGTGCTGGCGTCGCTGTCGTGGCGCTTTGGCGCGCAGGGCGCGATGCAGATTCCCGTTATCGGCTGGGCGTTCAACATGGGGGTCATCATCTGGGCGCTGTTCTTCTTCGTCCTGCGTGAGCTGTATTGGGGCAGATGGAAACGCCTTGGCGTGTTCCTGCTGCCGGTACTCCTGTGGGGGACGTTCCTGCTCGGCCCTGTGATGGCGGGGCGGTATATCTATCCGTTCGTCTGCGCGCTGCCGGTGGCGGCGGGAAAGCCGCTGGATGAAGGAGGCGGAAAGCGTGAATGAGGTGCAGTTAAAGCCGGAATTGGCGAATGAATTGCGCAGTTTTGCGAAAGCAAGAAAGATTCGCAAGCTTATTTTGTTCGGCTCTCGCGCAAGAGGGGATAATCTGCCCAAAAGCGATATTGATTTGGCGGTTTCGGGCGGCGATATCGGCGGATTCACGGACGATGTCAATGAAAAGGCATGGACGCTCCTTCAATTCGACGTGGTGGATTTAAACCGTCCGCTGGCAGATGCGTTTCGGGCGTCGATCGAGAAGGAAGGAATCGTGCTTTATGAAGAAGTATGACAACTATGTTTCTCATCTGGCGGTGTTGAAAAAGGCAAATGAGCAGCCGCTGGATAATGAATTCATCATCAGCGGAATCAAAGATAAGTTCTGTTTGCAATTTGAACTGAGCTGGAAACTGCTCAAGGAGCTATTGCGTTATGAAGGACGCGCAGAAGCGGCGACGGGTTCGCCGCGCGAGATCATCAAGGCGGCATACAGCATCTATCCGTTCATGAATGAAGAGATATGGCTGGACATGCTGCGAGACAGGAATACGTGTACGCATATTTACGATGGCGAGGAAGCGGAAAGATTGGTTCGGCGCGTGATTGAAAGCTATATTCCTGCATTTGAAGAGATGCAGAAGCAGATTGAAGCGCGCTATTCGGATGTGTTCAATCAGCTATCGTGATATGGACTTTGAGGGATAAGTGAAATGTATCCCTGTGAAATGCTTTTATCGCGAAGCGGGCGCGTCTGCCGCAGGCAGAGGACAGCGCCCCTATGCGAGTTTTCCGGACTGGACGGAGTTCCAATCGTTTCTTTGTAATCACGGACGACATGGAGGAATCAACATGAGATTGGATAAATATCTGAAGGTATCCCGAATCATCAAGCGGCGCACGGTCGCCAAAGAAGCCGGCGAGGGCGGGCGCGTGAGCATCAACGGCAAGGTCGCCAAGCCTTCCAGCGAGGTCAAGGAGGGCGACGTGCTGGAGATCCGTTTCGGCGAAAAGGTCGCCAAGCTCCGCGTGCTTTCCATTGCGGAAACGGTTCGCAAGAACGACGCGGCGGCGATGTATGAGATGCTTGAAGGGGAGGAAATGTGATGAATGCGGCGGTCATCGTGGCGGCGGGACGCGGCACGCGCATGGGGATGGAACGCAACAAGGTGCTGGCGCAGCTCTGCGGCGAGCCGGTTATCGTGCGGACAGTCCGCGCGTTTGAAGAAAGCGGGTCGTTCGACGGCGGCGTCGTTGTCGTGACGGGAGAGTGCGACATGGAGGATATGACGCGTATCCTTCAAGACGCCGGACTTTCTGCAAGGGTCGTACTCGGCGGCGCGGACAGGCAGGAAAGCGTCTGCCGCGGACTGGCGGCGGTCGATCCGAAAGCGGACTATATCGCGATTCACGACGGTGCGCGTCCGCTGGTCACGAAAGCGGTCATTGAGCGGACATTGGACAGCGCAAAGCGGTTCGGCAGCGGCGTTGCGGCAGTCGCGCTCAAGGATACGGTCAAGCGCGTGGACGAACAGGGCGTCGTCATCGACACGCCGCCGCGGGACAGGCTTCGCGCGGTGCAGACCCCGCAGATGTTTTCCGCCGAACTCATCTGGCGCGCGCATGCGGAATTTGAGCATGGCGAACGTGCGACGGATGACGCGGCGCTGGTCGAGCGGATGGGCGTTGCCGTCCATCTGACGGAGGGCGATGTAGAGAACATCAAGCTGACGACGCCGGAGGACATGCTGCTCGCACGGCAGGTCATTCTGCGCAGGGAAGGACAGAAGGAGGAACGCACAATGATGCGGATCGGGCATGGCTATGACGTGCATCGTCTGGTAGAAGGGCGGAAGTTCATCCTCTGCGGCGTGGAAGTGCCGTACACGCTGGGGCTTTTGGGTCACAGCGACGCGGATGTAGCGCTGCATGCGCTGATGGATGCGCTTTTGGGCGCGGCGGCGCTGGGCGATATCGGACGGCATTTTCCGGACACCGATCCGGCGTACAAGGGCGCGGATTCAGGAAAGCTGCTGGATCATGTTGTGGCGCTGCTGGAAGAGAAGGGCTATGCGGTGGGCAATGTGGATGTGACCATCATTTGTCAGCGTCCCAAGCTCAAGGACTACATCGAGCAGATGCGCGAAAACGTTGCGCGTCATTTGAAGGTAGACATGGACTGCGTAAACATCAAGGCGACGACGACGGAGAAGCTCGGCTTTGAGGGCGAAGGGTTAGGCATTTCCAGCCACGCGGTCGCGTGCATCGAGAAGCGGTAAGCGCTGGAGGTTGAGAGGGAGGGAGACGTTGGGGCTGCCGATCCGGGAAACTCGTATAGAAACGCAAGCGTTTCTTACGATTTCCGATTTCCGTCATGCTGAATCCCGCACAGCGGGCGCATGACTCCAATCCCCAAGCCCTGTCTGGGGACCAGTCCCCAGACCCCATCTTCGCTTCGCGGCGGCTTAAATCATTTTTATCGAACAACGCGCATGCGCGTCGTGTATTAAGCCTATTTAAACCGGCGCGAAGCGAGCCGGGAAGTCCAGAAACCTCAGGTTTCTGGTGGGGTTTGGGGCAAAGCCCCAATCGTTCCCCATTTAATAAGATGGCGAAAAAATCGAGATATAAAAAGAAACGGAATCCTGTAATCGCGCTGCTGGATGGGCTGCTGACGCTGCTTGACCGGCTGCTGGAGGGATTCGCGGCGGGCGTTGTCGCGCTGCTCAAAGGCGTTGGGCAATTGCTTCTGCTGCTGCTCAAAGGCGTCGGCATGCTGCTTTTGCTGCTCCTCAAGGGGATTTTCTATCCATTCGGCAGGCTTTGGCGGCTGCTCGTCGGCAGGCGGAACCGCGCGGCGCGCTGCATGCGGCTGACGGGATTCGAGTTTGAAGAGTATATGGCGCAGGTTCTCAAGGATAACGGCTTTCGTCACGTCGAGGTCACGGTCGAATGCGGCGATCAGGGCGTGGATATCCTTGCGGTCAGAAACGGCAGAACCTACGCGATACAATGCAAGAATTACACCGACTTAGTTGGCAACAAGGCGGTTCAGGAAGCCTATGCAGGCGCGCAGTATTACGGCTGCGACATTCCGGTGGTCGTCTGCCCGACAGATTTCACGATACCGGCGCAGGAATTGGCGGAATCGACGGGCGTTGAGCTGTGGAACGGGGAAAAGCTGTCGCATATGATGCGCGTCAGCGGTAGACGCCCGCACCACGACCCGAAGCGGGATGATGAATACTGAATGGAAAAAAACGGGTTTTTAATTTCCGAAAAATCGCTCTTGCTTTTTCAGACTAAATCGAGTACAATAGATGAGTAGAATGTGATGACGGATGGAACTCATGCAATGCGAGGGTGTGAACCTTGTCAGGGCCGGAAGGCAGCAGCAATAAGCATTGTATCGTGTGTGCCGTGGGAATTTTCTGCCCCGAGCATTCTACGATTTGCATGTTCAGCGCCGATGATGAATCGGCGCTTTTTGCGTTCATCCACATATTTTTAACTTTTTTCGCATTTTTTCAAGCCTTTTTGCGTAATATCCTGTATAATAAAAAGCAATGGATACTGGAAAAGCAGGTCACAAAGACTAGGCTGCGTATGATATACTTAAAAGATGGGCAAAGGAGAAATACGGAATGAAGAAGATGCTATCCCTGCTGGCGGCTGCGGCGGCTGTCCTTTCCTGCGGGATGACAGCGGCGCTTGCGCAGGAACATGAACCGATTACCATCATGGACGCAAACCGGGACTATACCAAGCTTATTGAGCTGGTTCATGAGACATATCCGGAGATTAACATCGAGATCGAAGCCTACAAGGGGCGTAACACGAGCGCCTATATGAAAAGGCAGCTTGAAACCGGAAGTATGCCGGATATTTACTGCACAACGCAGGCGTGGGATAATGAATTGCAAAAAGAGCATCTGGTTGACCTTTCACAGTACGCGGTATCGGAGTTATACAATCAGGTTCGCCTGAATGAATACGACGTGGAAGGCGGCATCTATCTTCTGCCGTATGATTACAATATCATCGGAATCACTTACAATAAAAGCCTACTGGAGAGAAATAATATTGCTGTGCCGACAAGTTTCGCGCAGCTTCGAGATGAAACTATCCCGGCATTGAACGCGGCGGGTATTGAGATTTCCAATTGCCTGGTAAACCTGCCCGGCAGCATGTTTCAGTTTTTCTTCCAAATCAGTAGGACAGAATATACCAATACGTTGGAAGGACGAGCTTGGCTTGAGAATTTTGTAAACGGTGATGCGGTTGCGGCAGAAGGGTTGCGTCAAAGCGCAGAACTGTTTCAGAAGTGGATTGACTGTGGCATGGTCAATATGAACTACGGAAAGATGGAATACCGCGGTTTGACAGAACATTTTGCTCAGGGAAACACAGCGTTTTGGCTGGGTATGTTATCCCGCTTTACGCAGAACAGCGATGGAACAGGCGACGAATATGCATTGATGCCGTATCTGTCGGAAGACGGCACACATAATGTATATATTACGCAGATTTCCAGAGCGTACGGGTTGAGCAAAGAACTTGAGAAACCCGGTAACGAGCAGAAGCTCGAAGATGCGCTGCATGTGTTGGAAATCATGTCTACTAATGAAGGATATGCGGCGCTTATTGGCGATATTTCCAGCAGTATGTGTGCGATTAAAGAATTTAAGCTGCCGGAAGATTCGGCTTATGCGAGCGCAATTCCAGAAATTAACGACGGATATTGTGCCCCGCTGATTTATGTGGGCTGGGATGATTACCTTGTGCCTTTTGGAGAGGCAGTCTGTTCATGGGTTTTGGGAGAATCGACAGGAGAACAGGCGCTTCAGATACTGGATAATACGAAACGGGAAAAGCTGGCGCAGGGCGTGAAGATCTATACGACTGTAACAGAAGAATTGAATACCGAACAGGCGGCGCAGCTGAGCGGACAGATGTTCCTCGAAGCGACGGGCGCGGACGCCGCGCTTATCTCCTACAACATCTATCAGCCAGAAGTGCTTTCCAACATGGAGAATGGATATGGCGCGAACGGGCGCATCCTTATTGGCGAGATGAGCGAAGAGGATATCACTATTTTCCTGCCGACCGGCTGGTACGACACCTTGCAGGTCGCGACGCTGTCGGGCGCAAAAATTAAGGAACTGGCGAAAGTTGGATGCGACCTGCGCGACAACGGGCATCCCTATCCCTATGTGTTCATGACGAAGGACGGCGAGCCGCTGGAGGACGACGCGGAGTATACGGTGGTCATCTGCGGATATTCCAAAGCGCACAGGGATGAAGTGAATTTTCAGGATACCGGCATCGTTGGTCTGGACGCCGCCAAGGCTTATCTGGAGCATGTGGACGAGCTTTCCAGCCAGACGCTGGATGAGTCGCTCGTTCAGCATGTGGAGTGACATTTTTCTTCTGCCGCTGAAAAGCGGCTGCCGCAGGAGTAATTCATGACAGAACAGAGACGACAAGAGAAAGCGAGCTTTTCCTCGAAGCTGGTGATGGCAGCGGTCGTGGTGGTCTTGCTGACGACGCTGGTGATGAGCGCTGCGTTTTTCAACAGCTATACGCAGGAACAGCTCTATCAGGAATCCATAGGTCAGCTGACGGAGATCAGCAATCAGCTCTTTGAAAAGCTGGAAGTTCAGCTCAACACCCAGTGGGGCTATCTGGAACAGATGGATGAAGCTCAGAAAAACTATTCGTTCAACGATAAGGACGGGATGGTCACGTTTCTGGAACGATGCGAAGAGGGGCTGAGCCCCGTCGGTCAGCAGCTGACGTTCTACGCTGTGGACAGCCGAGGCTATTATTATACGAGCGACGGCATGAAGGGCATCTGGTCGGGCGCAATGAACCTGACGGATGCGCAGCGGCAGAGCTATCTGACGACGGACTGGGTCACCAACGACAACCAGATGGTGTTTGTCTGGAAACTGCGCAATCCGCTGACGGTGGACGGCTATCCCATCACGGATTTCGTACTCATCAAGCCGATGGAGGACATGGCGTCGTTCTTTCGCAGCAGCGCGTTCAGCAGCCAGAATACGACCTTTGTCATCGACGCGAACGGAACGAAGATGTTTGAAGATATGGTTCTGCCGGGGCTGCGCTTTACGGGACGCAACATCTTCTACGCCCTGCGCGAGCAGACGTATCCGCACGCGGGCAGCTTCGACGCCTGCTGGGAAGAAGTCAAGGCAAAGACGTTCTACTGCACGGATATTATCGCCAACGGACGGCACTATTATTTGACGCTGAAAAAGCTGAGCGGTTATGACTGGTCGATGATGTTCCTCGTTCCGGTGGACGAGGTTGCGTCCAGCACGCGCAGCATGACCAACCAGATGGTGCGGCTGTTCATCGTCATCCTGTTCATTATGGCGGCGTCGTGCGTGGCGGCGTTCTTCCTCGTTGCGCGGTTCAGAAAGGATCAGGAAGTTCTTCGGCTGAAAACGGAAAACGAAATGCGCATGAAGGAAGCGAATCGTCGGCTTAAAGAGATGAATACGCAGCTCGACCAAGCCAATACGGAATTGAAATCCGCGGTCGATGCGGCGCTGACAGCTTTCAAATCCGCTGAAGCCGCCAACCAGTCCAAGAGCGATTTTCTTGCCAACATGAGCCACGATATCCGCACGCCGATGAACGCCATTATCGGCATGACGACGCTTATCGAGCGCAACGCCCATTCGCCCGAACGCGTGCTGGAGTACGTGCAGAAGGTCAAAGCTTCCGGCAATCATCTGCTGGGACTTATCAACGATGTTCTGGATATGAGCAAGATCGAAAGCGGCAAGACCGTCCTCAACAGTGACAAATTCAACATCGAACAGATGCTCGATCAGGTCGAAATGGCTTTCCACCCGCAGACGAATGCGCGTCATCAGCGATTCACTGTTTCCGCGCCGAAATTCGCCTATCCGTGGATGGTCGGCGACAGCGTCCGCCTGACGCAGATCCTCAACAATATCCTTTCCAACGCGGTGAAGTACACGCCCAACGGCGGAACGATCCGCATGGAGGTGGAGGAAAAGCCCAGAGAATCGCATAAATACAACACGCTTGTTTTCCGCATCAGCGATACGGGCATCGGCATGAGCGAGGAATTCCAGAGGCACATCTTTGAATCGTTCACGCGCGAGGAGCGCTCCGTGACTAACGCGATACAGGGAACGGGTCTGGGCATGTCCATCGTCAAGAACCTTGTCGATCTGATGGGCGGCACGATCCATGTCCAGAGCGAGCAGGGCAGGGGCAGCACATTCGAGGTCATGCTGGAATTGGAAATCGCCGACGCTCCTGCGCAGAAGCCGGGCGGTCTGGCGCATGGAGCCGCGCAGGCGGAAGAGATATCGCTGGAAGGGATGAAGTTCCTCTGCGCGGAGGATAACCAGCTCAACGCCGAGATCCTTGTCGAGCTGCTGCATCTGGAAGGCGCGGAATGCAAGATCTGCGAAAACGGTCGGGTCATCGTCGATGAGTTCGAGCATTCCAAACCGGGGCAGTACGATATCATCCTGATGGACGTTCAGATGCCGGTGATGGACGGCTACGCGGCGACCCGCGCCATCCGCCGCAGCATCAACCCGCTGGGTAAGACCATCCCCATCTTCGCGATGACCGCAAACGCGTTCTCTGAGGATATCCAGCATTCGCTGGACGCGGGCATGAATGGACACATCTCCAAACCGCTGGATATGAGTAAGCTGAAAATCGCGATAACCAATTTTCGTGCGGGGGGGGGGTAAACATTAGGGTGCTGTAAAGCATGCTGAATGTGCATAAAAACGGGGGAATGTCTGGCTAAACCCGAGAAAAAAGAATAACAAAAGATGCGAGAAGGTATTGCCAACTCGCATCTTTTGTTGAAAAAAATAAACCACCGGCTCAGCCGGCGGCAGCTTGTTGACATAAGCAAACTTGGCTTGAATAGCGATATTAAGAAATTCAGCTATTCTTTCATTTGCGGAAAGGGCTATTCTCCCCCTCTTCGGGGGAGAATAGCTTTTTGTCTACAGTTTGCCACCGGCTCAGCCGGTGGAAGTTGGTTATTTGTGCTAAGCTTACTGATGATGAGACAAAGGAAATAAAGCCGGGAATTGGAATTAAAGCTCGATCGTTCTTCCGTCAATTTCCGTGCTCTTGAATCTGCGCGTTCAGCAGGTTGATATTGCCGCAGCTCATCGTGATGACGAGGTCACCCGGCTGCCAGTGCGCGCGCAGATAGGCTTCCGCGTCGTCGAAGGTTGGCGTATAGTGCGCCGGAACGCCTTCTTTCTGCATGGCATCGACAAGCATCGTCGCGTGGATGTCGCCGGGGTCTTTTTCGCGCGCGGCGAAAATATCCGTGACCAGCACTTCGTCGGCTAGATCACAGCAGTGAATGTAGTCCTTGAACAGCGTCTTAACGCGGGAATAGGTGTGCGGCTGCATGACGGCGAAAAGGCGCTTGTGCGGCTGATGAACCGCGTTTTCCAGCGCGCTGTGCATCTCCGCCGGATTATGCCCGTAGTCCGTGTAGAGCTTGACGCCGCAGACCGTGCCGGTGTATTCAAACCGGCGGTGCGGCGCGGTAAAGCGCGCAAGGGATTCGCAGACCGCTTCCGGAAGCGCGCCTGCTTCGACGCAAGCCGCCATCGTTGCCAGCGCGTGCATAACGTTGAATTCGCCCGGCACACGCAGGTGGATATGCGCAAGGGGCTTGCCCTCAAAGCCGAAATCGAACGCCGCGCAGCCCGTTTCGTCGTAGACGAGATTCAGCGGACGCCACTGGTTCGCCTCGCCCATGCCGTAGCTGACAGTGCGGCAATGCTGACTGCCCAAAAGGGCGGCTACGCGCGGGTCGTCGCCGTTGCCAATACAGACGCCGTCCTTCGGCAGGAGCGCCGTAAAGCGCGCGAACGCATGCGCGATGTCGTCGATATCCTTGTAAAAGTCGAGGTGATCCTCCTCGATGTTGGTGACGACGGCGATGGTCGGGTGGAACTGGAGAAAACTCGCGTTGAATTCGCAGGCTTCCACGACGAAGGTATCATGCCCGCCGACGCGCGTGCTTCCGCCGATATAATCCAGCTGTCCGCCGATATGCACGGTCGGGTCAAAGCCCGCGTCGAGCAGCACTTCGGCAATCATGGACGTCGTTGTCGTCTTGCCGTGCGTGCCGCAGACGTTGATGGCGTGGCGATAGCCCTCCATCAGCTGACCGAGCAGCGTCGCGCGCTCCATCTGGGGGATGCCCAGCTCGGCGGCGCGGGCGCGTTCGGGGTTATCCGCTGCAATGGCGGCAGAATAGATGACGATATCCGCGCCGTCCACGTTCTCAGCGCGCTGACCGATGAAAACGTGGATGCCCGCCTTTTCCAGCGCGTCGGTCATATAGGAACGGGCGGAGTCCGAACCCGTTACGCGCACGCCGAGCTTGACGAGCATGCCGGCAAGCCCGCTCATGGAGCTGCCGCCAATGCCGATCATGTGCGCGCGCCTGCCCGTGTAATCTTTGATATGCGGCATAGTGCGCCTCCTTTGCGATAGGGAAAAATAGTCACTCTTATTATACGACAGAGGGCGCGGCGCAATCAACCGCAATCGCAAAAAAAGCGGCGGGCGGACAAAAAAGACGAATATTCCGTACCATACGCCGCAAAAAACTGAAAAAAGTTCGTTTTAGGGGTTTATTTATTTGAAAACCTGAATTATAATAGAGCAAAATCACTTTAACATTCGTCATTCAGGAGGGAATAACATGGACCGCATCCGCCGCAACGAGCGCCTTGCCGCCATGACACGGATTCTGGTGGAATCCCCGAATAAGATCTTTACGCTCGGCACATTCTGCGAGATGTTCGGCGCGGCGAAATCCACGCTCAGCGAAGATATTGATATTCTGCGCGGCGTTTTTGCGCAGTTCCATCTCGGTCAGCTCGATACGGTGACGGGCGCTGCGGGCGGCGTCCGCTATCGTCCGGTGCTTGCGCCGGAGGACGCTTATCGCAGCGTCAAGGATCTGGCGCAGATGCTGGCTGCGCCGGGGCGCGTCCTGCCGGGCGGCTTCATCTATATGGCGGACATTCTGGCGATGCCCGACGTCGTGGAGCGCATGGGTACGATCATCGCGTCCCAGTTCTACCGCGCGGAGCCGGATTTTGTTTTGACGATGGAGACCAAGGGCATCCCGATCGCGATGATGACCGCGCGCGCGCTGGGCGTGCCGATGGTCATCGTCCGCAGGGACAGCAAGGTCTACGAAGGTCCGGCGGTGAATATCAATTATTTGTCGGGCTCGGGCAACCGGGTAGAGACGATGAGCCTGTCCCGCCGCGCGGTCAAGGAAGGTCAGCGCGCGCTGATCGTGGACGACTTCATGCGTGCGGGCGGAACGGCGCGCGGCATGGTGGATATGATGCGCGAATTCGCGGTGACGGTCGTCGGCGTATGCGTGCTGGTTTCTACACAGGAACCGGCAAAGAAGCGGCTGGACGGCGTTAAATCCTTGCTTGTCATGGAAGGCACGGACGAGAGCAACGGAACGGCGAACATCCATCCCGCCAGCTGGCTGGTGCAGGCGGCGGAGAAGGGGAAGGCGTAAAGGACGTTGAGGGTGCCGACCCGGGAAACTCATATAGAAACGCAAAGCGTTTCTTATGATTTCCGATTTCCATCACGCTGAATCCCGCACAGCGGGCGCGTGATTCCAATCCCTCAAACACCCGGCAGGGAACTGAGTTCCCTGCACCTTCCGTATCCTGCTTTATCGTAGAACGATAAAGCAGAAATTATAATAAACGATAGAATAAATACAGCTTTTTTCGAAGAGAAAAGCGTAGTGGGAGATCCAAGAACCTCAGGTTCTTGGCGGGGTCTGGGGTAGCGCCTCAGTCGTACCCCATCCCCAAAAACACGAACAATCAGATTCAGTCAGCGGGAGCGCCCTTGAACGGCGTTCCCGCATAGGCTGTTTTGGGAAACGGAGGAAGATATGCTTATCGTGGTCGGACTCGGAAACCCGGGTAAGGAATACGCAAGGACAAGACATAACGTCGGCTTTGACGTCATCGACGTGCTTAGCGAAAAGCACGGTATCGCGCTGACTAAAAACGCCATGCACGGACTCATCGGCGAGGGCTTTGTCGGCGGCGAGAAGCTCGTGCTTGTCAAGCCGCAGACGTTTATGAACCTCTCCGGTCAGTGCGTCACGGAGCTGGTCTCGTGGTATAAGCCGGAGATGGACAAGCTGCTGGTCGTCTATGACGATATCGACCTGCCGCTGGGGAAACTGCGCATGCGCGAAAAGGGCAGCGCCGGTACGCATAACGGCATGCGCTCGGTCATCGGGCTTTTGGGCAGGCAGGATTTTCCGCGGCTGCGCGTCGGCGTGGGCAAAAAGCCGGAAGGCTGGGAGCTTGCGGACTGGGTGCTGAGCCATTACCAGACGGAAGAAGATAGAAAAGTTCAGTTCAACGCGTTCCTCCGCGCCGCGGACGTCGTGGATGACCTGATGAAGAACGGGCTGGAGAGCGCGATGCGCATGGCGAACGCGCCGGTGTGAAACGGGTAAAGGAGCAATCATGCAAACGCATTTTCTCTTTGATGTGCTTGAAGGCTACAAGCCGTTTGAGCAAATAGCGGAGGAAAGCCGCAGGGAAGGCGCGGTCATCGCGGCTTCCGGATTGGCGGGGGCGCAGAAAGCGCATCTGGCGTGCGCGCTGGCGGCAAAGACGGGCAGACCGCTGGTCTTTCTCTGCGACAGCGAGCGGAGCGCCGCGCAGGCGATGGAGGATGTTTCGGCGCTGCTGGGCGGCGGTGTCTGCCTGTTTCCGGCGAGGGAGATCACGTTCTATCAGGACGTGGCGGCGAGCCGCGAGGTCGCATACCGCCGCATCGAAGCGATGCGCAAGCTCGTTAGCGGCGAGGTTCGCGCCATCGTCGCGCCTGCGGACGCGATGCTGCACCGCGTGATGCCGCGCGCGGTCTTTAACGCCAACACGATCTCCCTGCGCGTGGGCGATGTGCTGCCGACAGACCAGCTCATCGAGCGGCTGCTGGCGGCGGGCTATACGCGCGAATACATGGTCGAGGGCAAAGGACAGTTCTCCGTGCGCGGCGGCATCGTGGATATCTATCCCGCCGACGCGCTCAGCGCGGTGCGCATTGAGTTTTTTGACGACGAGCTGGATTCCATTCGAGCCATCGACGTCATGAGCCAGCGCAGTCAGGGCAATATGCAGGAGGTGGTCATTCCGCCCGCAAGCGAAGCGCCCGTTCCGCAGGAGGGCGCGGAGGCGCTCGGAAAAATGCTGCTGGAAGCGCTTGCCCGTCAGGAAGCCGTCGTCACCCGCGGTCAGGAGAAGAAGGACGGCGAGGCGACGCTTGCCGATCTTCCGCTGGAGGATGGCGAAGTGGCGATCCCGTCGGCGTTCACCCGCGAAAACCGCACGATGGAGCGCTTTGGCGAAAAGCTTCGCGCCGCCGTCGCCCAGATGGAAAACGGCGTCAGCAACCGCGCGTTTGAAAAATACATGGATCTGCTGTATGAGCAGACCGAAACGATCCTGGATTACATGGTTCGCCCGATCGTCGTGATGGATGAGCCGGAAGCGCTCTTTACGCGCATGGACAGCCGGAGCGGCGAGTTCGATCAGGCGTTCTCCGCGGCGCTTGAACGCGGAGAAGCGCTTCCCGAACAGCATGACCTGATGCTCACGCAGGAGCAGATGCTTCAGGCTGTCCGCCAGACGACCATCCTTGCGATGACGACCATCCTGCGTCCGGTCGATAAGCTCAAGCCGACGCTGCTCACGCAGATGGGCGGCATGGGCGCGGGCAATTACGGTGGACGCACGCACGACATGTGCGCCGATTTCCTCCGCTGGCAGGAGGACGGATGGCGCATCATCGTCCTTTCCGGCGGTACGGCGCGCGGCGAACGCATGAGCCAGTCGTTTGAGGACGAGGGCGTGAAGGCGGCGTTCGACGAGCTGGGCGCAGAAGCGCCGAAGCCGGGCGAATGCCGTATCTATCCGCTGACGCTCTCCAGCGGTTTCCAATATCCGGAGATTAAGCTTGCCATCATTGCCAGCGGCGACGTATACGGCGCGAAGAGCGCTAAGGGTAAGCCGAAAAAGCAGCAGGGCAGCAAGATTGAGTCCTTTACCGATCTGAACGTCGGCGATTACGTTGTTCATGAAACGCACGGCATCGGCATTTATCAGGGAACCAAGCGGCTGACCAGCGAGGGCGCGAGCCGCGATTATCTGGTCGTGCAGTATCTGGGCAGCGACAAGCTGTATATTCCGGTCGATCATCTCGACCGCATTCAGAAATACATCGGCGGCGGAGAAGGAACCGCGCCCAAGCTGTCCAGGCTGGACGGCAAGGACTGGGAGAAGCAGAAGACCAAGGTTCGCGAGAGCTTGAAGGAGCTGGCGTTCGACCTCGTGAAGCTCTACGCCGAGCGGCAGAAGAACAAGGGCTATGCCTACGGACCGGATACGCCGTGGCAGCAGGAATTTGAAGAGAACTTCCCCTATGACGAGACGCCCGACCAGCTTCAGGCAACGGAGGAGATCAAGCGCGACATGGAGCGCGACCAGCCGATGGATCGCCTGCTCTGCGGCGACGTCGGTTACGGCAAGACGGAAGTCGCCCTGCGCGCGGCGTTCAAAGCCGTCATGGACGGCAAACAGGTCGCCATCCTCGCGCCGACGACCATCCTCGCCCAGCAGCATTACAATACGCTGATGCGCCGCGTCGAAGGTTTTCCCGTGCATGCGGATGTGCTGTCCCGCTTCCGTTCAGCTAAGGAACAGAAGGAGACACTGCGCCGGCTCAAGGACGGCGAGATCGACATCATTGTCGGCACGCACCGCCTGCTTGCCAAGGATGTCAAGTTCAAGGAGCTGGGGCTGCTCATCGTCGATGAAGAGCAGCGCTTCGGCGTTGGGCATAAGGAAACCATCAAGAACATGAAAAAGACGGTGGACGTGCTGACCATGTCCGCGACGCCGATCCCGCGGACGCTGCATATGTCCATGGTCGGCATCCGAGACATGAGCCTGCTGGAAACGCCGCCGCAGGCGCGCTATCCTGTCCAGACCTACGTCATGGAGTATCAGGACAGCGTTATCCGCGACGCCATCCTGCGCGAGCTGGGGCGCGGCGGACAGGTCTTCTTCCTGTATAACCGCGTCGGCTCCATCGACCAGTGCTACCGCCAGCTTTCCAAGCTCGTGCCGGAGGCGCGCATCGCCATCGCGCACGGACAGATGCGCGAGCATGCGCTGGAAGACGTGATGCTTGATTTCAGCCAGCAGAAGTTTGACGTCCTGCTCTGTACGACTATTATCGAGTCCGGACTGGATATCCCGATGGCGAATACGCTCATCATCTACGACGCGGATCACTTCGGTCTGGGTCAGCTCTATCAGATGCGCGGACGCGTCGGGCGCTCCAACCGTCTGGCGTATGCGTATTTCACGGTGCGCCCGGGCAAGGTGCTTTCCGAAACGGCGCAGAAGCGTTTGGACGCTATCCGCGAGTTTACGGAGTTCGGTTCCGGCTTCCGCATTGCCATGCGCGATCTGGAGCTGCGCGGCGCGGGCAACCTGCTCGGACCGCAGCAGAGCGGTCATCTGGCGAATATCGGTTATGACCTCTACTGCAAGCTGCTGGAGGAAGCCGTGTTGGAAGCGCAGGGCGAAGCGCCCAAGCTCAACCGCGATATCGAGACGCGCATGGATGTCCATGTCAACGCCTATCTGCCGGGCGAATACGTCACCGGCGACAAGCAGCGGCTGGAGGTCTACAAGCGCATCGCGTCCATCACGACCGCCGCGCAGCGCGACGACGTGGAGGAGGAGCTGGTCGATCGCTTCGGCGACGAACCGCTCTGCGTGGCGAACCTCGTGTCGGTCGCCTATCTCAAGGCGATGTGTACCAAGCTGGGCATTGACCGCGTCGCCCAGATGGACGGCAGGATCGACATGCGCTTTGCGCCGAACGCGCAGGTAGACGGTCAGAAGCTGTTCAAAGCGCTGACGGGCTTTGATAAGCGGCTGACGCTCAACGCCGCGACGCCGGTCACGCTGACGCTCAAAGACCCGACCCTGAACCGCGAGGATCTGCTGATGCTCTGCGTCAAGGTGATGGAACGGCTGCTTGACAGGATGGATTTGTCGGCGGCGTAAGGGAAAACTAAAACAAAAAAGCCCGCCGCCTTCCTATTGGAAAGCGGCGGGCTTCATGCTTTGCTCAGTAAAGCAGGCTCGATGCAATGTAGGGCAGAATGGCGGTGAGCAGCAGCGCACAGCAGGCGACAATCGCCACGATGCGCACCATCTTCTGCTTCTGCTCAGCCTTCTTATTGGTCTTAGAAGCCATTGGAATCGTCCTCCAATCCTTGTGATTGACTGTATTATAGCACAGATTTCTCTATACGCAAAGGGGGAAGACGCAGGAAATTTTGGCTGGGTCAAGGCTTGACTTCTCCTGCGGCTGTGCATATAATAGTGCTAAAGGCGATGAACGGAAAAGTACCCTTGTCTGCGACCGGAAGAGAGAGCGCGCCATCGGCTGTAAGCGCGCTTGGGCGGCGTCAGGGGGAAGTGCATCCGCGAGCTTCGGGGCTGACTGCTTGGCATAGGCTTCGGCGCAGGCGCTGCGTTACGGCGGAATGAGGGAGGCATGGAGACATGCTTAATCAGAGTGGAACCGCGGCTTCGCCGTCTCTGGATAAGAGATGGCGGGGCTTTTTATTATGTGCGGCAAATCTGCGCAAGGGGGGAA
>CAKTXP010000031.1 GCA_934631055.1 uncultured Clostridia bacterium
TTCGCGGCGGTTTAAATATACTTTACTTCAGCTATCGCTTCGCGATAGCGTAGTGGGAAATCCAAGAACCTCAGGTTCTTGGTGGGGTTTGGGGCAAAGCCCCAATCGTCCTCCCCGCCCTTACAGCTTCAAGACGGCGTTCTTTACGTCCGTGATGAACATGTGTCCCGGCGCGTGCGTGATGACGAACGGCGGCTTGGAGTGCATGACGACCGCCTGCGGGGTTACGCCGCAGGGCCAGAATACGGGGACTTCGTTTTCGCGGATCGTGACCGCGTCGCCGTAATCCGGATGCGCAAGGTCGTGAATGCCGATGTGTTCCGGATAACCGATCTGAATCGGCATGCCGTGAACGCGCGGCATCTGCGCCGTGATGGCGACCGCGGCAGGCACAAGCTCGTGCGGGATGGGACGCATGCTGACGACCATGTTGCCGGAGAATACGCCTGCGCTCGCGCACGGGATGTTCGTGTTGTACATCGGTACGTTAACGCCTTCCTCGATCTGGCGGACGGGAACGCCCGCTTCCAGCAGCGCGCTTTCAAACGAAAAGCTGCAACCGATCAGGAAGCTGACCAGCTCGCGTCCCGGCTCGTCAAAGAATTTGGAAACGTCGGTGTATTCGCCGGTCATCACGCCGTTTTCATAGACGCGGTATTTCGGAATGTCGCGCGCGATATCGCTTCCCGCGCCGAATACCGGAAAGGTTCGGCTGCCTGCGTCCGCGACTTCCAGCAGCGGGCAGGACTTGGGATTGCGCTGGCAGAAGAGAAGGAAATCCCAAGCCAGCTCTTTGGGCAGGACGACAAGATTGCCCTGCGCATAGCCGTCGCACATGCCGGTCGTCGGCTGCGCGATTTTTCCCTCGCGGATGAGTGCGCGCACCTGTGACGGGGACATCTGAGCGTAATTATTTTCCATAAAGCTGCTCCTTGACTTTATTCCATTTATCTTTTTCGCGTTTGCAGGCGGCAAGTCCTTCCTCGACCGTCACGAATCGGAAACCGACGCTCTGCCCGGGACGCACCTGTGCCATCGCAGGAATGTCACAGCTGATGACCGTGCCGATCTTGGCATAGCCGCCGGTGGACTGATGGTCGGCGAGCATGACGATGGGCTGTCCGTTCGCCGAGATCTGAACCGAGCCCTCGACGATGCCGTCCGACAGGATATCGACGCCGTTTTTGGCTTCCATCGCCGTACCGCTCAGTTTAGCCGCCATGCGGTTGGAATCCGGCGTGACGGTATACAGCGCATGGGAAAACTTGCGCAATGCCGATTCGGCGAACATGCCGTCCTGCGGACCGGCTACGACGCGCAGCAGCGGCAGAGCGGTATCGCCGAGATAGCCGCGCGGCGTCAGCGTGGACAGCGCCCACGGCTCAAGCGGCTTGTACGTCTTTTGCATGCACGTATACTGTTCCTGCGGCAGATGGAATGCACGCAGGACGGGCAGAACGTCGCCCGCGCGGAGCGCACGTCCTTCTATGCCGCCGATATGGCATTTTAAATCGGTCGAGCGGCTTCCCAGGACGGGCAGGATATCCAGCCCGCCGAACACCGCCAGATAGCCGCGCAGGCCGCTTTCCAGCATGCCGACTTCCAGCGTATCGTTCGGCGCAAGCAGGATGGGCGCGAACATCGGCGCGTCTTTGCCGTTGACCTTGGGATGGGAAACACCGCCAGCCAGCGCGACGAGCGTATAATCGTCCGCCTGAACGGTTGGACCGGCGAGCGTGTATTCAAGTCCCGCCATGTGCGGCGCGTCGCCGTTGCCCGCCAGCAGGTTTGCCAGCGCAAGGGAATACTTGTCGCATGCGCCGCATTCGGGGAAGCCCTCCGCCTGATGACCCAGCCGCCCGAAATCCTGAACGGTGGTCAGTGGCCCGGGGGAAACGATTTTAAGCGCCATGCACACGCGCCTCCTCTTTGCGGCGGATTTCCTCGAACTCTTTTTCCTCGATCGGCACGAACCGGATGCGGTCGCCCGCCGCATAGGGCAGAGACTGACCCGGCGCGAAGAGCGTCAGCGGCGTGCGCCCGATGAGCTGCCAGCCGCCGGGGGATTCCATCGGATAGATGCCTGTCTGCTGTCCGCCGATGCCGACGGAACCGGCGGGGATGCGCGTGCGCGGCGTATCCAGCCGCGGCGTGAACAGGCGCTTATCCAGCCCGCCCAGATACGGGAAGCCGGGCAGGAAGCCCAGCATATAGATGCGGTAGGTTTTTCCGGCATGCAGCGCGACAACGTCCTTTTCGCTCAATCCGGCGTGATTGGCGACGAAGGGCAGATCCTCGCCGTATTTTCCGCCGTAGCATACGGGAATATCGACTATGCGCCCTTCCTGCGCGGACGCGGAAGCAAGGCTCTTTTCGAGTACGCGGACGCGGTCGGAGAGCAGCGCGTAATCCGTCAGGAACGGATCATACTTGATAAGAAGGGAAGCGTAGGCGGGGATCATCTCCGTTACGCCCGGTATATGCGCATCGCGCACGGCGGCGGAAAGCGCGGCGACGCGCGCGCCGGTCTCCTCGCTGATGGCGTCGCCCAATACGGCGAGAACGCCGCTGACGCCGACGGGATGCAGCTCCATCATAACGTTCCTCCTTTAGCCAAAGAACTTCTTCTCGATGACCGGTGCGAACCAGCGCTCGGAGTTGTGCGAATAGCGCAGCGCGTAGTCGGTGCATTGGCGCATCAGGCTGAGGATGGAGACGTTCAGCTTGGTGTCGAATCCGTCGATGCCCGGCAGGAGCGAACCCGTCATGTCGATCAGCCCGCAGCGGGCGGCGGCGCGCATCAGCTCGGCTTCCATCTCTTCGGTATGGAGGATGTCGATGTCACGCTTCAGATAGGCGATCGCCGCCATCAGCCCATAGCAGCCCCAGTCCGAACAGGTCGCGGTGATGATGCAGTCCGTCGTGCTTGCCGCGAGGATGCCGCCCTTGCAGCCGCAGGAGCATTCGCCCTTGTCGGTAAAAGGCACATAGGCGCGGATGTGGTCGGCGATCCTGCCCATGCCGATCTCATTGCCCAGATCGCCGATGGAAACGGTCGGAACAGACAGCTGACGCAGTTTCGCCCAGAGCAGGTCGGTCTTGGCTTCCAGCGCGGAGACGTCCCTGCCGCCCGCGTTGTGGTAAACGCCCAGCTCGTTCGCGCCCGGCGCTTCGATGGAGACCGCCGCGGCGGGCGTTCCATGAGCGAGCAACTCGTCGATGGCGGCGGGCGCCTGCGTCAGATCTTTCGGGAAGCTGATGACGCCCATGCTCATCGGCATTTCGCGCACGGTGTCGATATCTTCATAGACATGCAGACCGACGACGCAGGCGCAACTGCGTATCGCCTGAACGCTGTCCGCCGGACAGATGATGATGGGCTTTGCGTCAAAGGCGAGGACGAGCGCGCGGGCGAACAGCATGGAGGAGACCATGCCGTCCATCTCCGGCACTTTATGCGGCAGAAGCACAAAACCGGTCAGAATATAGACCACATCGCCCGCCTTGACCGTATCGACGAGCGCCTGAGCGGCGTGCATGGTCAGCGGTTCGCCGGTCGCCTTGCGGCTGCCCGCGTAGAGGATGCGGCAGACGCCGTAGCCCCGCGGATCGAGATTCATCAGGGAATCGAGGTTTTCGCCTACGTTGCGTTTTTCAAGTTCGTCACGGTTCATAGCAGTCATCGTCCTTTCGCGGTCATGAAACAGAATAAAAAGTCATGCAATAACGGCACCATTATACATGCATGAAAAGGAAAAAGCAAGCGGGTATGTGCCGTTATTTTGAATATTTCGTGATGGAATCCATCAAAATCAAGAGGGAAAAATTCAAATCAGCCTGAGCGGCATGAAGCCGTCAGGGGAGGATTCGCGGCGGTTTTCATAACGCTTCAAATAAAAAATGCGCCTTCCGCGGATTTGCATGCAACGGAAGGCGTACTTTCGGATAGGATAATGCGAGGGGGGTGAAAAGATGATCGTAGGATTTATCATCGTCGTGGGTATCGCGCTTATCCTGCTGCTGACGCTGGCGCTCTGCCGGGTATCCGCGCGCGCGGACAAATGGCAGGAGGATGCGGAGCGCAGAAAGCGCGAACAGGCGGAGGATCAGACCAGCTGATAGGCGCCGTCCGCTTCGGTCACAATATCCGTTTGATAGAACATATTCAGCGCGCGGATCATATACGCGACGTCGGCGCAGCCCGCAGTCTCATAGCAAGAGTGCATGGCGAGCTGAGCCAGACCGATATCCACGGTATTCATGGACAGATGGGCATTGGAAAGGTTGCCCAGCGTAGAGCCGCCGAGGATATCCGAGCGGTTGGCAAAATGCTGAACGGGAACGCCCGCCTTTGCGCAGATCTCCGCGAAGATGGCGTCGGAGACCGCGTCGGTTGTGTATTTCTGGTTGGCGTTATGCTTGATGACTACGCCGCGGTTCATGAACGTGCGGTTCTGGTCGTCGTATTTTTCGGGATGGTTGGGATGGACGGCGTGCGCGTTATCGGCGGAGACCATGAAGCTGGCGCTCATCGCCGCGCGGATCTCGCCATCCGACATGCCCAGCGCGGACAACGCGCGCGTCAGCACATCCTCAAGCAGCGTAGAGTCTGCGCCCTGCTTGGAGAGACTGCCGACTTCTTCGTTATCGAAGATGGCGCAGACGTTGATGTGCGCTTGGGCAGGCGCGGCGATGAACGCCGCCAGAGAAGTGTAGGCGCACTCCAAATCGTCGATGCGCGGGCAGGAGAAGAATTCCTCGTGTGCGCCCCAGACGCTTGCGGGCGTGCGGTTATAGAGGAACAGGTCGCAGGCGACGACGTCCTCTTCCTTTACGCCGGTTTTCGCCGCGATCTCCGCCGCGAGTGCGCCCTTGGCGCTCAGGTCGCCAAAGACGGGGAGCATATCGACCTGCGGGTTATACGCGTAGCCGTTGTTGATGTCGCGGTTGAAGTGAATCGGCATGTTCGGGATGAGGACCGCGTCGCGGTTCAGATCGACGAGTTTGGTCACGAGCTTTCCGTTCTCGCGGACGAGCGCGCGCCCCGCGATGGAGAGCGGCTTGTCAAACCAGGTGGACATGATCATCCCGCCGTAACGCTCGACGTTCAGGCGGACATACGCGCCCGCGGCTTCGCTCTCCGCCTGCGGCTTGAGCTTGAAGGTCGGGGAATCGCCGTGGCTGGCGACGATCTGGCAATGCGCCGCGCCTTTTTCCGGGACGGAGAAGGCGATGACCGCCGAACGGTTGCGCGTCACATAGTAGCGTCCGCCGGGAACGATGTTCCATGCCGCATGCTCGGCAAGGCGGGAGAAGCCCGCTTCTTCGAGCATGCGGCAAGCCTGTTCTGCCGCCTGAAACACGGTTGGGGAATGGGCGACGAAATCAAGAAACTGTTCGACTTCCTGCTGCATATGCTCTTACTCCTCGGACAGGCGCGCGACCATGGCGACCATCGCGTCCACGCTGTTGAAGTTTTCCGGAACGATCTCGGTCGCGGGGATGGACAGGTCGAACTCATCGTTCAGCGCGCCGATGAGCTGGATGATATCCAGCGAGGAGAGGATGCCGTCGTCGATGAGGGTCGTGCAGGTATCGAAGTCTACGTCCTCGACGATCTCGGCGAGGATTTCCAGAATGGTGTTTTTCATGGTGATTTCTCCTTCTATGTTTTTTAGTAGGCATAAGGTGACGATTGGGGCTTTGCCCCAAACCCCAGTCGGGAACTGAGTTCCCGACACCCTCCACATCGTTATCGCGTTGCGATAACGGGCGAAAGAACAGGGGTTGCATGACTTTGTTCAATCTTTGTGATATGCTGCGAAGCTGAAAGCACTCAGCTATCGCGAAGCGATAGCGTAGTCAGGGTGCAGGGAACAAGGTTCCCTGCCGGGAGTTTGAGGGCAGAGCCCTCAACGTTCCCCTTCGCAGTTCAGCTCCCAGCTCTGGACAGCGCCGCGCGCAAGCCGGTCGCCGTCCGCGCTGTGCAGGATGATGCGCGGCATGAGCCGGCTCAGGAACAGCGCGGGGCCTTCCGTCACGGAGTATGCGCCGATATTCTCAAACGCCAGCAGGTCGCCCTGCTCAAGTCCGGCGAACTCCGCTTTGCGAACCAGTACATCCGCCGTCGTGCAAAGGCTGCCGCATAGCGCCCACGGCGCAGGCTCTGCGCCTTCCCGCTCGGGAATATGCACGATGATGGGCACGCGCATGCCCATGTTGCCGCCCAGATAGTTGACGTGATGAATGCCGCCGTCCACGATGGCGTAGGACGTGCCGCAGTTCGTTTTCGTATCGACCACACGCGTCAGGTAGGTTCCGCATTCGGAAGCGAAGAAGCGTCCCATTTCGATGGTCAGCTCGCAGACCGCTGCCAGCGCTTCCAGATCCGGCGCAAGCTCACGCAGGGGCGCGAGGGTGTCGCTGTGATCCTCATGGTTGAAATAGGGAAAGTACAGCCCGGGACCATATTCGACGCGGACGGTTTCAAAGCCGTATTCCGCTTTCAGCCGCGATACAAGCTCGGCGAGCATCGTCAGCTCCTTGCGCTGACCATCGAGTTTCTTGCGCTGAGTGCCGGAGAAGTAGTGGACGCCCTCGATGCGGATGCCCGGCGTGTCCGCCCGATGATTCAGCGCGGCAAAAAAGTCGCGTTCGTCCATGCCGAACTGAGAACCGGCTGTCAGCCGAAGCAGAACGGGGTAGATTCTGCCGCGTTTCTGCGCCGCTTCGTCGATGAGCCGGATGTGCAGGGGAGATTCGCAGGTGAACCGCGTTACGCCGCAGTCCATCGCCCGCTCGATGTCCTCACGCGTCTTGTTGACGCCGGAAAAGAGGATGGTCTCGGGCGCGACGCCCTGCTTCATGCAGATTTCCAGCTCGCCGGGGCTGCAAACTTCGAGCGTGCCGACGAGGCTGCGCATGGTCGGAATGAGGAACGGGTTTGCCTTGATCGAATAGCAGAGCGCGACGCTCGGCGCGAGCATCTCTCGCACGGCGCGCATGCGCTTTTCCAGCGCGGTTTCGTCAAAGACGAAGCACGGCGTGCCGAAACGCCCGGCAAGTGCGGCAAGCTGTTGATTATCCATGGCGGCTCTCCTTTTTGGCGGCTTTCGCGGCGGCGTACTGCGCGAGCAGCGCGGCGCGGTCGATTTTGCCGTTTTTGTTCAGCGGCATGGCGTCCACCTGCATGAACAGGTTCGGAATCATATAGGCGGGCAGAAGTTCGCGGAGGGCGGCGACGATGTCGTTTTTCTCTGCCGAGCCGGTATAGAAGGCGAGAATCTTGCCCTTGTCTTCCAGATAGGCGCAGAGCGCACGGTCAACACCGGGAATCGCCGTCATCTGCACCTCGATTTCGCTCAGCTCGATGCGGTGTCCCATGTGCTTGATCTGGAAATCCTTTCGGGAAACATACACCATTTCGCCGCGCTCATTGAGCTTCACAAGGTCGCCCGTGCGGTAAATCGGCTCGATGTAGGCGCGGTTGAGCGGGTTTTGGGTAAAACTGGCGGCGGTGCGTTCGGGGTCTTTGTAATAGCCCAGCGCGACGGAAGTTCCGCTGACGCAAAGCTCGCCGATTTCGCCCGGCGCGGCTTCCTCGCCGCCGTCCGGCTTGAGCAGCAGGATGCGCTCGTTGGCAAACGGCACGCCGATGGGCAGACTCTCGTTTTCCGCGAAATCCCGATCCACGACGTAATAGGTGCAGTTGCAGGTGATCTCCGTCGGGCCGTAGAGGTTGACATACTGCGCATTCGGCAGATACTTTTGCAGTTTATGCAGATGCTTGATGGGCATCACTTCGCCCGAAAAGAGGATGGCGCGGAGTTTGTCGGGCGTCTTGTAGGCGAGCGCGTTCATTGTCGTCAGGAAGCACAGCGCGCTGACTGCCCAAACCATGACGGTCGTCTGTCGGTCGCAGAGGAAATCCATCAGCTTGGTCGGGTTGGTGAAATATGCCGTCGGAACGATTTCAACCGTCGCGCCGGTGAACAGTCCGCTGTAAATATCCTTGACCGAAACGTCAAAGTCGAAAGGCGCCTGATTGGCAAGCACGTCCTCCTCGCCGATGGAGAAGGTTTCCGTAAAGCAGGGGATGAAGTCGCAGACGTTGCGATGGCAGACGACGACGCCCTTGGGCGTGCCGGTCGAGCCGCTGGTAAAGTTGACATACAGCGGGTCGGCGTCGATCATGCCCGCGCGAATGGATGCAAGCGCGGACTCGTCAACGGCGGTCGTCTGCAAATCCTCGATGAGCAGGATGCGGGCGGGCGCTTCGAGCGCCTCCAGCTGGGCAAGATGCGCCCTGTCCGTTACGACAATTGGCGTATCCAGCGTTTCCAGCATTGCGCGGACGCGTGCGGCGGGATGGCGCAGGTTGAGCAGCGAATAGGCACAGCCCGCGTACACCGCGCCCATAAAGCCGACGACGGTATCCACGCCCTTATCCATGTAAAAGCCGATGACGCTCCTCGGCGGCACATACGCGCATAGCGCGCTGGCGACGGCTTTCGCACGGGCAACGAGCGCGCCGAACGTCACGGACGCGTTTTCGTCCGCAAAGGCGGTCTTTTCCGGCAGACGCGCCGCCGTCGCTTCCATATAGTCTAAGATCAGGGTTTTCATGATGTTATCCTCTTGCTGTCCTTCATACAAAACAAACGGAACGCACGATAAGCGCGTCCCGCTTTGCGTTATTCTATTATACCCGATTGCCGCGCATTGTTCAAGAGCCGGACAGCTTCGGCGAACGCTCGGAAACGAGATACCAGACCGGCTCCGTTTCTTCCTGTCCCTGCGGGACGGCGTAGACTTTGAGCGTCGCGCCCTCCGGAACGGATTCGGCGGGGAAAACGCCGTCTTTGCTGTAATCACGCAGGAGCGTTTCGCTTCCGTCCGCATAAACGGCGGCGAACCGATACAGCGGCGTGACGAGTGTGCCGCGGTTGCAGTCCGCAATCCACTCATTTTCGCCGACGCTCAGCCAGACATTGGTGATGCGGTCGATGGACGCCAGATAGTCCGCGCTGTTTTCATAGAACCAGCCGCTGACGTCCTCACCGGCAGCATAGGCGTTGAAGAAGCGCGAAAACGCTTCGCTGAAAAGATCCGCGCCGTCGCCGTTCATGTGATAAAGGTCGTAATAGTAGCCGTCAAGGTTCTCCATGAACTCGGCTTTGGCATACTGGAAGTTGAAGCAGGGAATGCCGTTTTCCCGACAGAACTTCATCAGGCTCTCGCCATAGGGCAGGAAGCCCGGCTCAGCCAGCGCGTGCGCTGTCAGATTCGGGAAGAGCATGACGATGAGCTTACTCCCCTTCTGTTCGCAGAGCGCCTTGTAGCGCGTCAGGAGCGATTTGGACGCATCAAAAATCTCGTAGGAATAGCCGAGATCCTCCTCGCGGAGAACGGTTTCGCGGATGAGCGTTTCGGCGCTCTCGCCGCTCGTATGGCGCAGGAAGCCGCTGCCCGCGTAGGCGACCGTGCCATCCATCGTCGGGAGCAGACGCGCGTATTCCTTCTGCGCGTTCAGGTGCAGCCCGACGGTCTTGCGGATGTCGGCAAGGGACTCGACGCCGAATTCGCGGAACATCAGCAGCCGGTCGAGATATTTGCCGTCCTCGCGGCTGACGTCCATGTAGTAATCGAATTGATTGCCCAGCTCGCTCAGAAAGGGCATCAGCTTATATTGCGCGTTTGGGTCTTCTTTGGCAGTATCAAAATTGTAAGGCTCCAGAACCAGCACGGTGTATTCTGGATCATTCGTCCGGTAAAGCTCGCGGGTCAGCGCCAGCTCGCCCTGAAGCGAAAGCCCGGGGACAGCAGCGGAGAACGCCTGCTTTCCGGTCTGTTCGCTGATGAGTTCGGCGTTGAAGTGGTCGCGGACGATGGAAGAGCCGACGACCGCCAGCTCGATATCGCTGCGGGACTTCATCTCCGAAAGCGTCAGCGCGACGAACGTATCCGTCTGGATGAGAAACTTATCCGCGACGACAGAGATCCAGACCAGACCGAGCAGAAAGACCGCCAGCCGTATGAAATGTTTCACGAAAGCATGCCTCCTAAACTTGCAGGCAGGGTTCTTCGTCCTTGCCGGGGCGGAAATCGAAGTACACGTCCCGATCCTGCTCGCCGCCCTGCGGGCGGGCGTAGACGCGCAGGCATTTGCCCTGCATCGCGCTCGGCTCACAGATGTAAACGCCTTCCGTCTGCCAGTCGGTCAGCTCGGTTTCCACGCCGGTAGCCTCATCCAGCAGCGCGAAGCGGTATTCCGGCGTGACGGATGTGCCGTGGTTGCAGTTGGCGAGGTAAACGTCTTTGCCGTCGGCGGCAGCGGAGACCACCGCTTCATCCTGTTCCCATGCCCTGTTCCATTCGCCGGGGACGTAGGTCGATATCCAGCAGTTGGTGATGTAGGAAATCGAGGCGAGATACTCCGCGTTGTCCTTGTAGAACCAGCCGCTCGTGTCCTCGCCCGCGAGATAGGCGTTGAAGAATTTGGAGAAGCTGGCGCTGAAGATATCCGCGCCGGAACCGACCATGTGATACAGGTCGAAATAATAGCTGTCCGTCTTGCGGGGATACAGCTCAGGCTTGGCGAGGGAGAAATTGACGCACTCGATGCCGTTCTCCGCGCAGAACCTCATCAGGCTGGCATTGTAATCCAGAAAGCCCGGAATGGCGAGATTATGCGCCGTCATATTCGGGTAGATAAAGACCATGAGTTTCGAGCCGTTTTGCTCGACGAGATCGCGGTATTCCAGCAGCATCTCTTTGGAATGGGGAAACAATTCATATTCGTAGCCCGTGTATTCGCGGATGATCTGCTGGCGAACGACCTTGTCGGCGCGGTCCTTGGTATTATAGCGGACGAAGCCGCTGCCCGCGTAGGTCATGCGCTTGTCGAGCGTGTGCTTCATGGATTCGTAAGTCTGCCACGGGAAGAAGTGCAGCCCGACCGTCTTGGCGAAGTCGCGGAACGATTCGACGCCGAAGTCGCGGAACATGAACAGCCGGTCGAAATACCAGCCGTCCTCGCGGCACAGGCGCAGGTAATACTTGATCTGCTCGATGGGGGAGGAAAGATAGGGCATCAGCTCATACTGCGCTTCGATGCCTTCGCGCACGGTGTTGAACGTGAACGGCTCGACGACGAGGATCGTCCATTCCGGGCTGTTTTTCCGATAAAGCTCCTTGGTGACGGCGAGATCGGCTTGCAGCGCCGCGCAGGGGATGCCGACGGAAAAGCAGGTGAAGCCGGTCTGCTCGGAAATCATTTCGGCGTTGAAGTGATCACGCACGATGGAAGAGCCGACGAAAGCGACCTGAATGTCATCGCGTTCCTGAAGCTCCGCCAGCGTCAGGCGGGCATAGGTATCGGTTTTGATGAGAAACGTGTTGGCGAAGATGACCAGCCAGACAAAGCCCAGCAGAAAGACGCACAGGCGGATAATTCTCTTTTTCAAAACGCCGCCTCCTCATCAAAATACCGCGTACATGAAACCCGCATCCGCGACATTGGAACCGCCGAACGTCGCCAGAACGAAGAGCATGAACGCATAGAGGATGACCCAGCGCAGGGCGAGCGGCATGGAGAACAGCCCGTCCCGAATCTTGACGCCGCGCTCCTGAAGCAGGGAGACCGCGAAGAGAATCAGCGTTGCGATGAGCAGGACGCGGTAATCCTTGGCGGCAAGACCGAGGGAGCCCAGCGTGCCGTCAAAGAGCTGCCAGCTGTCAAAGGAGAAGAGCGTCTTATGCAGCATTGCGAACGCGTCCGACGCGCGCACACAGCGGTCAAAATACCAGCCGATGTTGACCACCAGGAACGTCCGCAGAATGCGGAACACATGGAAGCCTTTGGAGGCGGTCAGACGCGGCAGGCGCTCGTTCATCTTTTTGTAAGCCGGTTCAACCAGCGAGGTGAA
Organism: uncultured Clostridia bacterium; assembly: GCA_934631055.1. Lineage (GTDB taxonomy): Bacteria > Bacillota > Clostridia > Christensenellales > Aristaeellaceae > Ventricola. The sequence goes on from CAKTXP010000031.1 coordinate 11,928, forward strand.
GGCGAGGATCAAGCCGTTGTAAAGACCCCAAAGCACATAGTTCATCTGCGCGCCGTGCCAGATGCCGACCAGCAGGAACACCAGCACATTGCCCAGCGCGGCGGGAAGCGCCCGGGCGATCTGCGGATTGACGCGCGTCTTGAGCGCCTTGCTCATGCGCGCCATCGGCTTGGTCAGCGCGAAGGGATAGAATACATAGTCGCGCATCCACGCGCCAAGGCTGATATGCCAGCGGCGCCAGAAGTCGCCCAGCGATACGGAGAAGTACGGACGCTTGAAGTTCGGCGCAAGCTCGATGCCGAAAAGCTGAGCGATGCCGGTCACTAAATCGATGCCGCCCGAGAAGTCCGCGTATTGCTGGAGGGAGTAGAACAGTACGCCCACGACGATGACCGCGCCGCCATATTGGCTCTGGTTGCCGAAGACCTGTTCGACCAGCGGAAGCGCACGGTCGGCGATGACCTTCTTTTTGAAGAAGCCCCAGAGCATCAGCAGCGCGCCGCGCTCAATGTTCCCGAGGTCAAAGCGATGCGGTTCGTAAAGCTGATGAGCAAGCTGATCGAACCGCGCAATCGGTCCCTGAATCAGCTGAGGGAAGAAGGACACGAACAGCGCAAAGCGCGCCGGATTCTTTTCCGGGGCATATTTGCCGTTGTATACGTCGATGAGGTAGCCCATCGACTGGAACGTGTAGAAACTGATGCCCAGCGGCAGAAGCAGGTTAAGCGCCGGAGCGGTTTTACCCGCCAGCGACGCGCCCCAGGAGAGCAGCGGACTCATGTATTTGAGAACCGCAAGGATGCCGAAGTTGAGCAGCAGCACGGCGAAGAACAGCACGCGCTGACGCGACCGCGTCTTTGCCTTGTGCGCCTTTTTCTGGGTGGCATCCAGTTCGGTTTTATGCTCACGCAGATAAGCCTTGCTCTGTTCGCCAATTTTGCCGATGAGCAGCGCGCCCGCCCATGTGCTCAGCGTGGTCGTCAGAATATAGGGCAGCGCAGACAGCCCGCAGTAGGCGTAATAGCCATAGCTGACCAGCAGCAGCAGAATCCACCGCAGGCGCAGCGGGCAGACGTAATACAGCGCCGCGCACAGAAAGGCGAACGCGATCAGTGTGAAAAGCGACATGCGTAAATTCCTCTTTCTCTTTCCTGTCAACAGGTTTCGGTAAAGCAAATCAATCCAATTTATAACTATATCATGCGTATCTGGACGTGTCAAGAAAACGGGGAAAAAGAGAAAAGAAAAAGCTGAATAACAGCCATCCGCGTCCCTTTGAGCGGCTTCCCCTTGAGAAAGCTGCTCCGAAGAGACTGAGAGGGCTGAATACAGCTTTTGATTTGAATTTATTATTTCGCGTACCCGATCCTTGCGACGATGCCCTGCGCGAAATCGCCGAATTTTTCGCCGAACAGATTCAGTCCGCCGACGTGCTGCGCGTCCGCATGAACGCCGATGCGCAGGGAGATGTAGTCCTGCTGATCCAGATGGAGGTCGGACAGCTTGACAGAGGAAAGCGCCGTGCCGTCGAGCGTACTGCCGTATTCGTCGATGCGCCAGGTCTTGAGCAAGCCGTACTGCGAGGACGTGTCGCTCCACCAGGATGGATTGAACCGCCCGCGCCGCCCGCCGTAATCGCCCGGGCTTGTCCATACGCCCAGCTCATGCCCGCATACGCTCACGAAAATGTCGCTCTTGAAATCGTCGCGGTACATCGGCGCATTGGAAGAGACTTCCATCGTGAATTCCAGCGACTCCACCTGATTCGGAGAGATCTCGCCGAGCGAAAAGCGATATTCCAGCTCGCCGGATTCAAACCAGAGCATCTGCGCGTTGAATCGGTCGGGATGGTAAAAGGTTCGCGGGGCGTTGCTTTCGCCAATCCACGCATGCTCGGACACGATGCCGCATTCGGGACGGATATCCTGCGCGGAAGAATAGCTTCCGATCGGCAGACTGAGCGTCAGCGCGCTGACGCCGTCCTGTAATTCGGGGACAAGGCGCATGCTGACCGAGTCGATGCGTCGGGAGCAGAGCTTCATCGCGCCGCGGATGCCGGGCTGGATCTCGGTATAGATGAGTCCGGATTCCTCAAGCTGGCGCACGTTCAGCGCCGCCGTGGAAACGGGCATGCTCAACGCGTCGGCGATCTCGTTGACGTTCATCGACCGCGAGGACAGCAGCGCCAGCATCCTGACGCGCAGCGGGGAAGAGAGCGCCTTAGCGACCGGACAGAGACGCTCGATCTCGTTTAAAGAGAGATTGATGTGCTTGCTTTCGTCCGCGTGAATAGACACGATACGGACACCTCCTTTTGCCGGAGAGATCGGTCTGCGCTCGCTCATGAATCCCCAAACGGACAGAAAAACGCAGGATAAAACCGCGATTACAACATAAACGATGCACAAAACAATCAATTTGATTTATTATACAGCATAAAGTGATTAAATACAAGGCGGTTTTTTGGAGAACCTGCGAAAAATGTCGAAATGCAGCAATGTTTCAACGGAAATGGAAAAAACGACAGAACAAAAGCCCTCTCAGCTTCTTCAAGCGCCGCCTTCAAAGCTGGCTGACCTGAAAGGACTGAGAAGGCTGAATGAAAAGGAATCAGTATTCCGCCTTGACGAACTTTTCAAACGCATCCAGCGAACGGACGACCTTCTGCGTGTCGGTGCAATACGCGATGCGGAAATAGCCCGGAATGCCGAAGGAATCGCTCGGAACGAGAATCAGCCCGTAGGGAAGCGCTTTTTTGCTGAACGCATTCGCGTCGGCTTCCAGCGCCTTGGGGAACATATAGAACGTGCCGCCCGGGCGCACAATCTCAAAGCCGAGCCTGCTCAAGCCATCGTAGAGGATGTTCATGTTGGTTTCGTAGACGGAAAGGTCTGCGGTCATATCGCAGCAATCCGCCGCGGCAAGCTGAATGACGGAGGACGGGCAGTTATGCCCGATGCCGCGGGAGATCTGCCCGCACATGTTGACCAGCAGCGCGGAAACGCCGCTTGCGGGATTGACTGCGACATAGCCGATGCGTTCGCCCGGAACGGACAGGCTCTTGGAGAAGGAATAGCAGGAGATCGTCCGCGGATAATACAGCGACGCATAGGGAACCTGATGCCCGTCAAAGGCGATTTCGCGATAGGGTTCGTCGGAAATCAGCCAGATCTCATGCCCGAAATCGCGCTCCTTTTTCGCCAGCAGCGCCGCCATGTCCTTGAGCGTTTCCTCGGAATAGACCGCGCCGGACGGGTTATTGGGCGTGTTGATGAGAATCGCCTGAACGGACGGGGTGAGCATGCGATCGAATTCCTCGAAGTTAATCTGGAAATTCTCGGTGTTGGCGGGAACGACGCGCAGGTTTAGTCCCGCGCCCGCCGTATACGGTCTATACTCCGGAAAATACGGCGCGAAGGTCAGAATATCGTCGCCGGGTTTCGTGACCAGCCGGAAGGCATGCGCCAGTGCGCCCGCCGCGCCGCTGGTCATGAAGATGTCGTTCATCGTGTAGTTCATGCCGAAACGGCGGTTCAGCGACGCGGCAATCTTTTCGCGGACGGAAGGAATACCCAGGCTCGGACTGTATCCGTGGACGAGCATCGGGTCGCCGTGGTCGAGCAGGTCTTTGATGCGCGCGTTGAACGCGGCGGGAACGGGAACGGACGGATTGCCAAGGCTGAAATCGAAGATATCTTCCGGACGGAGATAGGGGTGTGCGGCGATATCGTTGGCATATTCGTTCAGCTCTCGGATAACGGATTTGCCGGTCAGCATGGCTTTGTAGGCTTCGTTGATCATGGACATTCACTCCCTTATAGTTTTTTGGTCTGCTGTGAGCAGGGGGACGCGCTCCGCGGGCTTAGGGGATTAGGAGGATTGAAGCCATGCGCCCGCAGTGCGGGAAACAGCATGGCGGAAATCGGAAATCGCAAGGAGCGCTTGCGCGACTATGCGAGATTCCTAAGATTTCGATTTCTCCCCCTAAATCCCCTAAGAACCCCGTCACCCCTGTTGAAACGAGCAGGGACACCCTGCACCCGGGAACGGGGGGCTACGCCCGGACTAACCGCCCTGCGGGGCGCGTCCGGGGACCTCATCTGACTTCGCTTCGCTCAGCCACCTTCCCCAAAGGGGAAGGCAGAAGATACGATTCGGTTTTTCATATGTCTCAGCTATCGCGAAAGCGATAGCGTAGTCAGGGTGCAGGGAACAAGGTTCCCTGCTGGGGTTTGGGGCAAAGCCCTCAACGTTTCCCCGTTTCTCTCGTCACTCCGCGTCAAGCGCAAGCGCCGCGTCGATTTGGGCAAGCTCTTCTGCCGTCAGCTCAGGGAAATCGAGCGCCGCAATGTTTTCCGTAATCTGTTCCGGACGGCTTGCGCCGATCAGCGCGGAAGTGACCGACGGGTCGCGCAGCGTCCATTGCAGGGCGAGCTGAGCAAGCGATTCGCCGCGCGCTTTCGCAATCTGGCTGAGCGCGTCGATGGCGGCGTGAAGCCCCGGCGTCAGCATGTCCGCTTTCAGATAGCGCGGGTCGTGCCCGATGCGGCTGTCTGCCGGAATGCCGGATTGATACTTGCCCGTCAGCCGTCCGCCCGCAAGTGGCCCGAATGCAATCAAGCCTACGCCCTCGCGCGTCAGCACATCCGTCAGACCGCTTTCGATCTTCCGGTTCAGCATGGAGTAGTTCTCCTGATGGATGAGCATCGGCGTTCCCAGCTCGCGCAGGGTGCGGATGGCGACCTCCGTCTGTTCCGGCGTATAGCGGGAGATGCCGACATACAGGGCTTTGCCGCTGCGCACGATCTGATCCAGCGCGCCCATCGTCTCCTCGATGGGCGTGTTCGGGTCGGGACGATGATGGTAGAAGATATCGACGTAATCGACGTTCATCCGCTTGAGACTCTGGTCAAGGCTGGCGATCAAGTATTTTTTGCTGCCCCAGTTGCCGTAAGGCCCGGGCCACATGTCGTAGCCTGCCTTCGTCGAGAGGACAAGCTCGTCGCGATGCGGCTTCCAGTCCCGCTGCATATGGACGCCGAAATTGCGCTCGGCTTCGCCATAGGGCGGCCCATAATTGTTCGCCATATCGAAATGGGTGATGCCGTTGTCAAACGCCGTGCGCAGGATATCGCGCTGGGTGCCGAACGGCGTGATATCGCCGAAATTATGCCATAGACCCAGCGACAGCGCGGGGAGCAGGAGACCACTCTTTCCACAGCGGCGGTAGCTCATCGTGTCGTAGCGGGCGGGGGAAGGAACGTAGGTCATAGTCAGCCTCCTTTAAACTCGAAAGCGAGAATGAGAGGAATTCAGATGGAAAGGTTTGATGGACGTATTGTAGCACATTTTGAATAAAAAGAAAAGCAATCCTGCAAAAAAGCGGACATAGCAGCCTTCGTTTCCGCCGCAGTCTGCCCAGATACGGAATCTTTGATCACGCGGACGATTTTTCGCCATTTCCTATACGTCAAGAAAGAATCGGTCGGGACGTTGCGGGGGAAGGGTGGGTATGGTATACTAAAACCGATACAAATGAAGATGGGAATGTCTGCCCGCGGGTTAGCGGAATCAGGTTTCGCTTCGCTCCCTGATTCTTG
>CAKTXP010000032.1 GCA_934631055.1 uncultured Clostridia bacterium
GTGTCGATGTCCGATATCTGGTTTTCATAGGGCGGAACGGCGGTATAATCGCTGACGGAAACCGTGCCTTTCGTTGCGTCGTAATCAAAAACCATGCCGTTCGCCTGCCGCATGTAGAAATCGCGTTTCGCGCGTTCGCAGGCAAGCTGATACTGCGTACTGTTGGCATAAGGAAGCTCGTCCTCATGAAACATATGGTCAGATATGCGCTGCGCACCCGCGCGGTAGCAGCCCTCCGTCGGCGGGGTATTGAGCTTGACATAGAGCTGATCCTTGATGGCGAGCAGGCAGTCCAGAAGCAGGGGATTGAATTGACCGCATTCGCCGCTGAGGATCATCTGAATGGACTCTTCCGGACTGTATGCTTTCTTGTAGCAGCGTTCGCTGGTCAGCGCGTCGTAAACGTCGGCGAGGGAAACGACCTGCGCGGTGATCGGAATTTTGTCGCCGCAAAGCCCATCCGGATAGCCGCTGCCGTCGTAACGCTCATGATGCCAGCGGCAAATCTCATACGCGACCCGAACCAGCGGTTCATCCTGCTGGGAAGGAAAGCTCTTGAAGATGGATGCGCCGATGGTGGTATGGGTCTTCATGATCTCAAATTCTTCGGGCGTCAGCCTGCCGGGCTTATTGAGGATAGCATCCGGTATGTTGATCTTGCCGATATCATGAAGGGCAGAAGCCGTGCTGATGAGGGAGATATCGTCCTCGGTCAGCGGATATTTGTCGGTTCTTATGACCAACTGGCGGAGCAGCAGCTCGACAGCGGTGTGGATATGCTGAATATGAAGCCCGCTTTCGCCGTTTTTGAATTCGACGATGCGGCTCAGAATGTTGAGCATCAGACCGTTGCTTTTTTTGCGCTTATAGACCTGTTCGGTGACCATCCGCATCAGGTGCTTCTGCTTGGCGTAAAGCATCAGTGTATTGTTGACGCGCTGGCAGACGACTGCCTTATCAAACGGACGCCCGATATAATCCGTAACGCCCAGCTGATAGGCGCGCTCGACATAGACGGAATCGCTTTCGGAGGAGATCGTGATGACCGGCACGTTGTCGATCCAATGATTCTGGTTCATAACGGAAAGAACGCCGAACCCATTCAGTTCCGGCATGACGATATCCAGCAAAACAAGGTTGATATCCCGCTGTTCCGACAGGATTTTGACAGCCTGAACGCCGTTTTCGGCTTCAACAAATTCGTATCCGTCGCCCAGAATGCTGGTCAGTATGGCGCGGTTCATTTCCGAATCGTCAACGATCAGAATCTTCTGCTTTCCATCCATGGGCAGATTTCGCCTCCGTATAAAAGCTTATCCCCACGCAGAATCAATCATATAACGGAAATTCAGAAGGGATAAAAGCGAAAAAAGACACAACAGGTCATAGAGGTATTATAAAATAGACGCAACACAATTGCAAGGAAATAATCGAAAAAGATTTTAGGCTTTTCCAGAGGATATCGAGTATTCTATCATTTATGGAAAGAACAAGGTCAAGGTTATGCGGGTTACGCTGAGCAGCTTGAATTCGCTTTAGCGCTGTAACGCAAAGCAGCCTGACACAGAACAGGTCAGGCTGCAAATTGGTTCAATCAATTCTGATGAAAGATATTTGGCGTTTGAATCGCGGGATAGCGGATGAGCTCATCGGAATCGAGGTTCTCTTTCTTCATATCGACCGCCGTAATCTGGCTGTTTTCATAGGTCGTATAGTAATACACGCCGCGGGTCGCGTTGCAGCAGCTGGTGTAGAGCGTGATTTCATATTTGCCGCCGTCCAGCTCACAGCATCCGCGCTGCTGCTCGACGGAATGAAGGATGTGGAAGAACTGGCTGACGCTGCTCTCTTCCGTCGGCTTGCACAGCGAATGGGCGCGCACGAACGCCGCGCGGACAAAGCGCGACTGCGACGATAAATCGCCGGGAAGCCCCATCGCGCCCATGCCGCGGCTGTACGTCGCCAGCGGAACATTCGGGGCAAACGTGTTTTCCGGAGATTTGGCGGAGAGCGCCATATAGTTGTTGAGGTTGAACATCTGCATCGGGAAAGGCGGGTTGTTGGTCAGCACGCCCGCGGCATTGTCGTAGATATGCAAGCCGTCCCGCGTGGCTTCCACGGTGATGCTGCCGGTCTTGTCGGCAATCAGCCAATGCAGCTGGGCAAGGGGCAGGGATGGGCTGTACGGCTCGTTGAGCAGGTTCATCCGTTCAAGGAGCGCGCGGGCTTCCGCGAGCGTCGCGCATTGTCCCAGAATCCACGGAATGAGTTCAAACTGCGCGATATTGTCAAGCCCCTGCGCGGCAGGCTGATAGACCGCATTGCCGACGAAATTCAGTCCGGCAACGCCGAGACCTTTTTCGTTAACGGCGTCGTAATAGAGCGGATAATCATCCTGAACATACGCCATGCCGATGATGGCGTAGTGCGTGCGCATTTCGCCCATCTTTCGGAAAGAAAACGGGTAGCGGCGCGGGGTGACGGTCACCTCGTCGCCATAGGAGAATTCATAATCCAGATTACGCCCGAAATAAAAATCGCCTGAGCAGAGCGCTGCCGCAGTACACATTAAAAAAACCTCCTTAATCAATCTGTATAAAGAGTTACGTTGGGGCTGCCGATCCGGGAAACTCGTATAGAAACGCAAAGCGTTTCTTACGATTTCCGATTTCCGTCACGCTGAATCCCGCACAGCGGGCGCGTGACTCCAATCCCAAACCTGTCTGGGGATCAGTCCCCAGACCCCTTCTCCGCTTCGCGCTGGTTTTACTCGCCTTAGACATACGACGCGCATGTGCGTCGTTCGATAAAAACGATTCAAGGCGCCGCGAAGCGAATCGGGAAGTCCAGGAACCTCAGGTTCCTGGCGGGGTTTGGGGTGGAACCCCAACTGTTCCTTTTTAAACTTAAACTTTTTATATTTATCATATCATACCCTGCAAGCGCGTAAAATATACTAATACCTTGGGTCAGTGAAGCGAAAGAGAGGATTTTAAACCATGAAGGTATTGAATAAGAAAAAGCGGCGCGCGCTTGCCATGAACGGGATGTGCATGGCGTTGCTCCTTTTCATGGGCGGATTGCTGGCGTATGGCTTTTCAGCCCCTGAGATGGAGAACGCAGCCCGTATGGCATGGACGGTGTTCGCCGTTCTGAGTGTCGTTGTGCTGTGGATGAATGACTGCGCTGTTCGTTTGGTCGATGCCCGCCGCGAGGTTCGGCATGCCGTGCAGGACGCGCAGATTCAAAAGGAAGAGAAGGAAAGGCTTACGCTGGAGAATGACGCGCTGAAACAGGCGGTTCGTCAAGCTGAACAGGCGAATGAAGCAAAGACCCGATTCCTTTCCACAGTCAGTCATGACGTGCGCACGCCTCTTCACGCAATCGTAGGGCTTGCCGAATTGATTGACCGACCTGAAAACGACCCGGCGGAGATGCGGCAGTATGCCGCGCAGATCAATCAGGTCGGCAGGCATCTGCTGGGTGTTATCGACAATGTACTGGATCTCCGAAAAATCGAGAATGGGGAAGCCCTTTCAAGGCGTGAGAGAACCGGACTGACGGAATTCATGCGGACAGAAACTACAATAGAGACGGGAGAGAAGCCGCTGGCGGGTATTCGTATCCTGATGGCGGAGGACAGCGAGATCAACGCGGATATTATCGCGGAACAGTTGAAATCATGCGGCGCGGAATGCGTATGCGCGGCGGACGGCAGGGAAGCAGTCAAGCGCTATGAAGAAAATGGGAAATTCGATATCATTTTAATGGATGTTCAAATGCCGTTCATGAACGGATTGGAAGCCGCGAAGGTCATTCGAGAAAAAAGCGCGGATAAAGCGTACATTCCGATCATTGCCATGACGGCAAACACATGGAGCGACATCTGGCAGAATATCCGCGAAGCGGGTATGGATGCCTATATCAGCAAGCCAATCGAGCGTGACGCGCTGGTCGGGATCATCTTAAACACCCTTCAAAAACAGAACGGCATGCTGCCCGACATATCGCGGACGGAGTAATATAGATTTTTTTGATGCGGAACTTTACTGACTTTGCCGGGTTTTGAGGTCAAATTATCTTGACAGGAAAAGAAAATAGGCGTATAATGCGGCTGTTTACAGGGGGTAGGGCAAGCCTGCTTTGTCCTTGCCCCTTTTTCTATTCATATCCTAATAATCCGCTGGGAATTGTAGAATATACCGGTGCCCATACAGGGAGAAGAAAGGGTGTTTGATTCATGGAAAAAGAGCTGCTTGCTGTCCGCAATCTCTGCGTCAGCGTTGAAGATAAGTCAATTTTGAAAGACGTCAATCTGAATATCGGAACAGGCGAAACGCACGTCCTCCTCGGGCCGAACGGCACGGGCAAATCCACGCTGGGCTATACGCTGATGGGCAGCCCGCGCTATCATGTCACCGGCGGCGAGATCCTCTTCAAGGGTAAGAATATTACCGGCATGGCGGCAAACGAGCGCGCCAAGATGGGCATGTTCCTTTCCTTCCAGGCACCGCTGGAGGTTCCGGGCGTGACGCTTGGCGCGTTCATCCGCAACGCGGTCGAATTGCAGACCGGCAGCCGTCTGCGCCTGTGGAGCTTTAAGAAGGAGCTTGAGCGCGCGATGGAGCTGCTGGATATGGATCCTTCCTACGCTGAGCGCGACCTGAACGTCGGCTTCTCCGGCGGCGAAAAGAAGAAGGCGGAGATCTTGCAGCTGCTGATGCTCAAGCCGTCCCTTGCCATTCTGGATGAAACCGATTCCGGTCTGGACGTGGATGCTGTGCGCACGGTCTCCGCGGGCATCCATAAGTATCAGGAGGACTGCCACGGCAGCCTGCTCATCATCACGCACAGCACCAAGATTCTGGAATCGCTGCATGTGGACGCGACGCACGTCATGGTCGAAGGCTCGATCATCAAGAACGGCGACGCGTCGCTGGTCGATGAGATCAACGCAAGCGGTTTTGGCGAATATGAGCATGCGCAGCGCTGAGGGAGAGTCGAACGATGAGCGAAGAAAAAACCTACGTTGAAGACGTAGACCGCAGCATATATGATTTTAAGGACGACGAAAAGGACGCCTACAAGCTCAAAGCGGGTTTGACGCCTGAGATCGTCCAGCAGATCTCCAAAGAAAAGCATGATCCCGCGTGGATGCAGCTGTTCAGACTGCAATCCCTGCAAATCTACGAGAACATGCGCGTGCCGGATTGGGGCCCCTCCATCGAAGGGCTGAACATGGACAACATCGTGACCTATGTCCGCCCGAATACCGGCATGAAAGCCAAGTGGAGCGATGTTCCGGAGGATATCAAGAACACGTTTGAGCGTCTGGGCATCCCGCAGGCGGAGCGCAAGAGCCTGGCGGGCGTCGGCGCGCAGTATGACTCCGAGCTGGTCTATCACAATGTCCGTGAGGAAGTCGCCGCGCAGGGCGTCGTTTATACCGATATGGAAAGCGCGCTGACCGGTCCGTATGCCGAGATGGTGCAGAAGCACTTCATGAAGCTGGTTAAGCCGACGGATCACAAGTTCGCCGCGCTGCACGGCGCAGTCTGGTCGGGCGGCTCGTTCGTCTATGTGCCAAAGGGCGTCAAGGTGGAGATCCCGCTGCAAAGCTATTTCCGCCTGAATGCGCCGGGCGCCGGTCAGTTCGAGCATACGCTGATTATCGTGGACGAAGGCGCAGACCTGCACTTTATCGAGGGATGCTCCGCGCCGAAGTACAACGTCGCTAACCTGCATGCGGGCTGTGTGGAGCTGTTCGTCGGCAAGAACGCGCGTCTGCGCTATTCGACCATCGAGAACTGGTCGAAGAACATGTATAACCTGAATACCAAGCGCGCGGTTGTCGAAGAAGGCGGCGTAATTGAATGGGTCTCCGGCTCGTTTGGCTCGCATGTGTCCTATCTGTACCCGATGAGCATCCTCAAGGGGCGAGGCTCCCGCATGGAGTTCACGGGCATTACGTTCGCGGGCAAAGGACAGAATCTGGATACCGGCGCGAAAGTCGTTCACAATGCGCCGGATACCAGCTCGTATATCAATACGCGCTCTATCTCCAAGGATGGAGGCATCAGCACGTTCCGCTCCAGCGTCGTCGTCGGCAAGGACGCGAAGAACGCGAAGTCTTCCGTATCCTGCCAGTCGCTGATGCTCGACTCTATTTCCCGCTCGGATACGATCCCGGCGATGGATATCCGCACCAAGGATGCCAACGTCGGCCACGAGGCGCAGATCGGCAGCATCAGCGACGAAGCGGTGTTCTATCTGATGAGCCGCGGCATGAGTGAAGAGGATGCGCGCGCCTATATCGTCAGCGGCTTTGCGGACAACGTTTCCAAGGAACTGCCGCTTGAATACGCGGTCGAGATGAACAACCTCATCCGTCTTGAAATGAAAGGCAGCATCGGCTGAGAGGGGGAATAAGAGATGAGCGATAACGAAATTCTGTCCATCAACCATCTGCCGAGCAAGACGTGGTATTGGCTGAAGCTCAACGAATCGAATATCCGCTGGCATGATGAAACGAAGCCCTGCGTGATCCTTGCGGAAAATGCCGTTTCCGGCGCGCAGGACGACGCCGTTTTTGAAACGATACAGACCGGCGCGGGCGGGCAGCTTGCCGCGGCGCTCGAAGCGGCGAAGCTGCCGGTGACGAAGGTCACGTCCGACGGAAAAGAGCCTGTCCGTCTGCGCATTGCCGCGGACGGCGGCGCACAGAGCGCGGGCATGATACGCGTTCAGGCGAACGAGGGCAAGACTGTGACCGTCGTCGAGCAGATCCTCCCGACAGGCGGGGGCGCGACGGCTGTTCAGACCAAGCTCTACGCGAAGAAGAACGCGAAGATCTGTCTGGTTCAGCTGCTTGCCGAGGGCGCAGAGCATACGCTTATCAGCGACGTCGGCGGTCTTTGCGAAGAGGGCGCGGTGATCGAGCTGGTGCAGCTCATCGTCGGCGAACACATCACCTGCAACGGCACGCGCGTCGATCTGGCGGGCGACGGTTCGCATTTCGATAGCGCTATCGGCTATCTGGCGCGCGGCGAACAGAAGGTGGATATCAACCTGATCGTCAACCACATCGGCAAAAAGACGACCAGCGTCATTGAAGCGGACGGCAGCCTGGACGACAAAGCGCAGAAGATCTTCCGCGGAACGATCGACTTTAAGAATGGTTCCGCCGGTTCCAAGGGACAGGAGACTGAGCAGGTTCTTCTGTTGGGCGACGACGTGGTGAACAAGACCATCCCGCTCATCCTCTGCGCGGAGGAGAACGTCGAGGGCAACCACGGCGCGACGGTCGGCGCGCTGGATGACGATACGCTGTTTTACTTTGCCGCCCGCGGCATCGACGAGAAGCAGGCGGAGAGCATCATGACCCGCGCCAAGCTGGAACGCATATGCCGCCGCATTCCGGACGAACAGTCCCGAGACGAAGTGGAGAATTTGCTGAAGACGGTGATGAACGATGGAAACGACGAAAGCGACAATTGAGAGCAGACGCGCGGACTTCCCGCTGCTGATGCACGATCCGGTCAAATATCTGGATAACGCGGCGACGGCGCAGCGTCCCGCCTGCGTCATCGAGGCGGTCAAGGCCTTTTATGAGCAGGCGAACGCCAACCCTCTGCGCGGCTTTTATCCGCTGAGCCTGGAAGCGACGGAAAAGTACGAGCAGGCGCGCAAGACCGTCCAGCGCTTTATCCATGCGCCGAGCGAACGCTGCGTCATCTTCACGCGCAATACGACCGAAAGCTTGAATCTGGTCGCGTACAGCTACGCGCTGCATCATCTGCATGCGGGCGACGAGATCGCGGTCTCCATTATGGAGCATCACAGCAACATGCTTCCGTGGCAGATGGCTGCGCAGCAGACGGGCGCGACGCTGCGCTATATGGACTGCCTGCCGGATGGCACGCTGGAGGATAGCGAGCTGCAGGAGAAGATCAACGAAAAAACGAAGCTGGTCGCCATTGGTCATGTATCCAATGTGCTGGGCTGTGTCAATCCGGTGAAGAAGATCATTGACATGGCGCACGCGGTCGGCGCGGTCGCCGTCGTGGATGCGGCGCAGAGCGCGCCCCATATGCCCATCGACGTACAGGCGCTGGACGCGGATTTCCTCGCGTTCTCCGGTCACAAGCTGATGGGCCCGATGGGCATTGGTGTGCTTTACGGCAGGGAAGAGCTGCTGGACGCCATGCCTCCGTTCCTGACGGGCGGAGAGATGATCGAGTCCGTGACGCGCGAGGGCGCGGTGTTTGCCGAGCTGCCGCATAAGTTTGAAGCCGGTACGGTCAACGCCGCGGGTGCGGTCGGTCTGGCGGAAGCCATCCGCTATATCGAGAGCATCGGCTTTGACGCCATGCAGAAGCAGGAAGCCGCGCTGGTTCGCCGCACGATGGATGCGCTTGCCGCCGTGCCGCATGTGCATGTGCTGGGCAGCGCCGATCCGGAAAATCACACGGGCATCGTGTCCTTTACTATCGACGGCGTGCATCCGCATGACGTCAGCGAGATCCTTGCCGCGGACGGTATTGCCGTTCGCGCGGGACATCACTGCGCGCAGCCGCTCATCATGCACCTTGGTCTGCCGGCGACGACGCGCGCGAGCTATATGTTCTACAATACGACGGAAGAAGCGGATGCGCTGGCCGCTTCCGTGGCGAGCATCAGAAGGAGAATGGGCTATGGAGCGTAGAAGCTTTTACAATGAGATCTTGACAGAGCATAATCTGCGCCCCGAATTCAAGCACGATATGCCGGATGCCAACATCACGATGGAGGGCGTCAATCCGAGCTGCGGCGACCATATCTGGCTCAAGCTCAAAACAAAGGACGGCGTCATCGAGGACGGCGCATTCGTTGGCGATGGCTGCGCTATCTCGCAGGCGTCTGCGGATATCATGCTCGGCATGATTATCGGCAAAAAGGAAGAAGATGCGCTCAAACTGGGCGACCTCTTTCTGCGGATGATCAAAGGCGAGGCGAGCGACGAAGAGATCGACGAGCTGGAAGAAGCGTCCGCTCTGCGCGATGTCGCGCATATGCCGGCGCGCGTAAAATGCGCGGTTCTTGGCTGGCATACGCTGGATGAAGCGCTCAAAAAAGAGCGTCAGGAAGCGTAAAAGACAATTTGTATTCTTCTAACGGACGTGCGCTGTGCGTCCGTGTTTTTATATATCGGTTATGCACGGGTAGTTTGATGCCATTGATATCCGTGTAAATGCCTGAGGTAAAGAGGAATATAACGAATACGGTTTCTCTCTATCGAAATCTATGAGAAAAAAAGATGTAAAGACTATTGTTTTTTGCTCATCTTTGTGTATAATAAAATTGGATATTAAAATCATACATATTCGATAAAGGAGAGATGAATATGCCTCGTGGTGTGAAAGGTTCCGGAAAAACCCAAAAAGCGGCTAAGACCGTAAAGACCCGTAAGCCGTATCCGACGCATGAAGAGCGTCTGGCTGCTGTCGATGCGGATATCGAGCGCCTGACCAAGCTGAACGAAGAGCGCGTCGAGCTGGTGAAAAAGACCGAAGAGAAGCTTGCTGAGCGCAAAGTTGCGCTTCAGCGCAGCGAGGATATGCTGCTGAAGGCGCAGGCGAAGAAGGAAAAGATCATCAGCGTCATGAACCGCCCGAAGAAAGAGCAGACCGTTAAGCTGACGCCCGAAGAGCGTGCCGCTAAGCGCAGAGAGTCTCTGGCAAAGGCGCGCGAAGCCAAGAAGGCGGAGCGCGAAAAACTCAACGCTCTGCTCGCAGCCATCGAAGAGAGCGGCAAGAGCGTTGATGAAGTCGTCGCGGAACTGAAAATGTGATATTTTATACAGCCCTGCATCGAAAAAAGATGTGAGGGCATTTTTTACTTACTATGATATGCTGAATGCCTGAAAAGGGGAAAGCAGGGGTCTGCTTTTTCAATATTCTAAAGCCTTCCGCTTTGGTGAAGCTATTGGCGGAATCTCGTATCCGCCAGCAGAAATGCCGAAGTGGTGGACGTCAGCGAGATGGAGTCGAACGAAGAGGTCTGGGCAGACTGGCTGAGCTGCTCCATATCGTGACGACATCGCGCTTTGAGAGCTTTTTTGAAATCATCCGCTATGGCATGAGCCGAGAGGAAGCGGCGGAGTATAACAAGCTCCTGAGCCTATATTATCGGACGGGATTTGAAAAGGTGTTTTTTCCGGAAACGTGACGGGATACACTTGGGGCAAAGCACCAATTGTTCTCTTAGGAGCATAACATGACAGAAAAAGAACTAACAAATGTCCTTCGCTTGATATCTCCGGAAGACGCGGCGGCGCGAGCCGCGGCGCATGCGCATTGGGCGAGGCTGGCAAAGCCCCTCGGCGGGCTTGGCGCGCTGGAAACGATGATCGAGGACGCGGCGGCGCTGACCGGGCGCGAAGAGATTGACGTCGGCAGGCGTGCCGTTCTGGTGCTTTGCGCAGACAACGGCGTTGTTGCGCAGGGCGTCAGCCAGACGGATCAAAGCGTCACCCGTGCCGTGGCGGAAAACCTCGCGGCACATCGAACGAGCGTCTGCCGCATGGCGGATGCGGCGCGTTGCGAGGTTGTTCCGGTGGATATCGGCATGGCAGGAGAAAAGGTGGAAGGTGTTCTGGACAGGCGCATCCTATCCGGCACGGCGGATTTCACGCAGGGCGCGGCGATGACACGCGAACAGACGCTGTCCGCGATTGAAATCGGCATGAACCTCGTTAGCGATGGGAAGAAGAAGGGCTTTTCTCTGCTGGCGACGGGTGAAATGGGCATCGGCAACACGACTACATCCAGCGCGGCTGCGTCGGTTTTGCTGCATCAGGATGTCCAAACGATGACCGGACGTGGCGCGGGACTGTCCGACGAGGGGCTGCAAAGGAAGATTCGAGCCATTGAGCGCGGCATTGCCGTCAACCAGCCGAATGCGGATGATCCGCTGGATGTGCTGAGCAAGCTCGGCGGGCTGGATATTGCCGGGCTGTGCGGCGTGTTCCTCGGCGGTGCGCTGTATCGCGTGCCGATCATCATGGATGGGTTTATCAGCGGCGTGGCGGCGCTCTGCGCGGTTCGCCTTTGCGAAAATGCGAAAAAAGCGGTTTTTGCCAGCCATGTTTCCTCCGAACCGGCGGCGCATCTGGTGCTGGACGCGCTGGGCAAAAAGCCGCTGCTGACTGCGGGCATGCACTTGGGCGAGGGAACAGGCGCTGTGGCATCGATTCCGCTGTGGGATATGGCGCTTTCTGTTTATCAAGGCTGTTATTCGTTTGCGGAGGGCGGCATCGAGCCGTATAAGCCGCAATGCTGACGCTGGTGATCGGCGGTTCGGCAAGCGGAAAGAGCAGTTTCGCCGAACGGCTTGCCATGCAAAGCGGTCTGCCGCGCTATTATGTAGCGACGATGCGCGTTTGGGACGCGGAGAGCGAAAAGCGCGTGGCGCGTCACCGTGAGATGCGCAGGGAGAAGCGGTTTGAAACGCTGGAATGCCCACTTCGTCTGGAAGGGCTGATTGTTCCAGAGAGAGGCGTGATCCTGCTGGAGGATATGGGCAATCTCGTTGCCAACGAGCTGTATGACCCGGAAGGCGCAGGGCGGGACGCGGCGCAGGCGATTTTGCGCGGCGTGGAGAGCCTGAGCAGACAGTGCGGACATCTTATCATCGTATCCAACGAGGTTTTTCGCGGGGGCGCGGATTATGCGGGCGATACGGACGATTATCTGCTTGCGCTGGCGCAGGTGAACAATGCGCTTGCGGCAAAGGCGGAGAATGTCTGCCGCGTGGTCTGCGGCATTCCCAAGTTTATGAAAGGGGGAAATGGGTTTGGTCGCGCTTGAAACGATTGGCGTGGCGTTTGCCATGTTTTCCGCGCTGCCTGTGCCGAAAATCGAGTGGAACGAAAGAAATATGCGCTATGCGATGGCGGCGTTCCCGCTCATTGGCGCGGTCATCGGCGCACTGTGGTGCGTCTGCGGGCTGCTGCCCCTTCCGGAAATGGCGAAGGCGG
The DNA here is from genome assembly GCA_934631055.1 of uncultured Clostridia bacterium. Taxonomy (GTDB): domain Bacteria; phylum Bacillota; class Clostridia; order Christensenellales; family Aristaeellaceae; genus Ventricola. The sequence goes on from CAKTXP010000032.1 coordinate 12,017, forward strand.
CGGGATTCTGCCTGATTCCCGTCGCGGTGACGGGCGGCATTCATCTGGATGGCTATGCGGATACATCCGACGCGCTGTCCAGCTATGGCGACCGAGAGAAAAAGCTCGATATTCTCAAAGATCCGCACTGCGGCGCGTTTGCGGTCATTCGCCTGTGCAGCTATTTTGTCGCGTACTTTGCGCTTTGCGCCTGCATACGGTTTACGCCGCGTGTCGGCGCGGTCTGGACGCTGGCGCTTGTGTTTGAGCGTGCGCTTTCAGGGCTGGCGGTTGCGTCGTTTCCGATGGCGAAGAACACGGGGCTTGCGCATACGTTCGCTTCGGCGGCAGATCGACACCGCGTGCGCGTGATGCTCACGGTGGAGGCGGTCTGCGTCGGCGCGGGGATGGTCTGGCTCGGCGGCGGACTGCTTGCTTTGGCGGCGCTGCTGATGTTCTGGCGGTATCATGCCGTGTCGGTCAAGCAGTTCGGCGGCATCACAGGCGATTTGGCGGGCTGGTTTTTGCAGCGGGCAGAGCTGATCATGCTTGCCGCGCTGGCATTTTCCGGGAGGTGGATCGCATGATTTTCATCACGGGGGCGCTGTACAGCGGAAAGCGGACGTATGCGAAACAGCTTGGCGGGCGGCAGATTGCCGACGTGCAGGATTTAGCCGCGGATGCGCAGGATTTGACGGCGCTGGCGGATGAGCTGGCGGCGCGGTATGACGTCGTTATCGCGACGGAAATCGGCGGCGGCATCGTGCCGATGGAAACGGCTCAGCGTGCGGCGCGGGAAGCGGCGGGGCGGCTGGCGTGTCTGCTGGCGGCACGGGCAGATATCGTCGTTGAGATGTTCTGCGGCATTCCGACCGCACTCAAGGGGGAATTGCCATGCTGATCGTTCTTCTGCGCCACGGCGAAACGGCGTATAACGAGCAGCATCGTTATCAGGGCGTATCGGATGTGCCTCTTTCCGAACGGGGCAGGGAGAAGCTCAGAGCAGATGACAATGCGCCGGATGAGGTCATCGTGACGCCGCTGTGCCGCACAAAGCAGACCGCCGCAATTCTCTTCCCGAACGCAAAGCAGAACGTCTGCGATGACCTGCGGGAGATGGATTTCGGCGATTTCGAGGGCAGAACGTATGACGAGATGAAGGACGACGCGGCATACTGCGCATGGCTGGATTCGGGCTGTGAAACCGTCTGCCCGAACGGAGAAAGCAGGGCGGCGTTTTGCGAACGGGTCTGTCATGCGTTTGAAGCCTGTGTCGATGAAGCGTCGGCGCGGGGAGAAGCGCTTCTGGTTATCGTCGCGCACGGCGGAACGCAGATGGCGGCACTGAGCCGATTCGTTCTGCCGCATCGGGATTACTATGAATGGAACGCGCCGAACGCGGGCGGTTTTGTGCTGGATGCGTCACAGTGGCGTGCGCGGCGGGTTCTGCGGGTGGTTAAAACGGTTTGTTATGCGGAGGAAAAGGCATGAGGATCATCTTGGCGATGCTCGGCGGCTTTATACTGGACTGGATATTCGGCGACCCGGCGTGGCTGGCGCATCCCGTTGTCATCATGGGAAAAGCCATCAGCACACTGGAAGCATTTCTGCGGAAGCACCTGCCGAATACGCCTAAGGGCGAACGGATGGGCGGGCTGTTTCTGGCGATGACGCTGCCGGTGGGAACGCTGCTGCTGACGGGCGGCGTCTGCCGCGTGCTGTCGGCGGTTCATCCGGCGCTGGGCTTTGCGGTCGAGCTGCTCTGGTGCATGCAGGCGCTGGCAGCGACCGGACTGGCGCAGGAAAGCACAAATGTCTATCGTGAGCTGGTCAAGGGCGATCTGCCCGCCGCGAGAAAGGCGGTCAGCCGCATTGTCGGGCGCGATACGCAAGCGCTGACGAGCGAAGGCGTGACCAAGGCGGCGGTGGAAACGGTTGCCGAGAATGCGAGTGACGGCGTGATTGCGCCGCTGTTTTATATGATGCTGGGCGGCGCACCGCTGGCACTGACGTATAAAGCCGTCAATACGATGGACAGCATGGTCGGCTACAAGAATGAAAAATATCTGCATTTCGGGCGCGCGGCAGCAAAGCTAGACGATGCAGCGAATTATCTGCCCAGCCGCATCGCGGCACTGCTGTGGATTACGGCGGCGGCGCTCACGGGCAATGACGCGGCGGGCGCATGGCGCATCTGGAAGCGCGATCGGCGCAACCACGCCAGCCCGAACAGCGCGCAGACGGAAAGCGCCTGCGCGGGCGCGCTGGGCGTTCAGCTGGCTGGACCGGCGACGTATTTCGGCAAATATTACGACAAGCCGACCATTGGCGACGCGGCGCGCCCTATTGAACCGAAGGACATCCTGCGGGCGAACCGGATGATGCGCGTGGCGAGTGTGCTGGGTTTGGCGGCGGCGGTCGTGGTGCGCGGGGTGATGGGAGCATGAAATTGGTTCATGGCGGAGATTACGTCGGCTATCGGGAAAAATATGGGCGGGATGCGGTGGATTTTTCGGCGAATGTCAGCCCGCTGGGTATGCCGACGGCTGTTGCGCAGGCGATTGGCGAGGCGGCGTATTATGCCGACCGATATCCCGATCCGCTTTGCCGCGAACTCTGCGCGGCGATTGCGCGGGCGGAAAGCGTTCCTGTGGAGTGGGTGCTTTGCGGAAATGGCGCGGCGGATTTGATTTTCAGGCTTGCGCTGTCCGTGCGTCCACGGCGTGCGGTGATCCTGGCGCCGACATTTGCGGAATACGCCGCGGCATTGGAAACGGCCGGATGCGAGATATGCCGCTATGAATTGTCGGAACAGAATGATTTTGCGCTGACGCCGGAGTTTGCGAATGCCATCGATGAGAATGTGGACATGGTATTCCTCTGCCAGCCGAATAACCCGACCGGACAGGTCGCGAATCGGGCGCTGATGCGGCAGATTCTAAACAAATGCCAAGCTATGGGCGCGTGGCTGGCGGTGGATGAGTGCTTTCTGGATTTCCTGCCGGACGGCGATGCGTATACGATGATGCGTGAGCTTGGCGGCGCAGAAAACCTGTTTATCCTCAAGGCATTCACCAAGCTCTACGGCATGGCAGGCGTTCGGCTGGGCTATGGGTTCTGCGCGGATGAGACGCTGCTCGCGCGGATGCGAAACGCGGGTCAGCCGTGGGCAGTCTCTTCCCTTGCGCAGGCGGCAGGCATGGCGGCGCTTGAACAGACGGAATACGTCGAGCAGGTTCGCTTGCTCATCGAGGAGGAACGCCCGTATCTTCAAGCGGGATTGCAGGCGCTCGGCTTGCGCGTGATTTCGGGAAAAGCGAATTACCTGCTCTTCCGCGCGACAAGGACGCTGGGGGAAGAGATGGAGCGGCGCGGCGTGGTTTTGCGCGGATGCGGCAATTATCCGGGTCTTGACGATACATGGTATCGAACGGCTGTGCGCACGCGAAGGGAAAACGACATTCTGCTTCAAACGCTGAGGGAGGTGCTTGGATGAGCTGTGCGAAAAAAATCATGGTGCAGGGGACGATGAGCGGCGCGGGGAAGAGCCTGCTGTGCGCGGCGCTCTGCCGCATCTTTGCGCAGGACGGCTATCGAGTTGCGCCGTTTAAGAGCCAGAACATGGCGCTCAACAGCTTCGTCACGCGGGACGGGCTGGAAATGGGGCGCGCGCAGGTCGTGCAGGCGCAGGCGGCGGGCATCGAGCCGGATGTGCGGATGAACCCGATTTTGCTCAAGCCGAGCAGCGATACGGGAAGCCAGGTCATCGTGAACGGAGAGGTGCGCGGGCAGATGAGCGCGGCGGCGTATTTCCGGATGAAAAAGCAGCTCATTCCGGATATCCTCGCGGCGTTTGACAGCCTGAGCCAAAATGTGGACATCGTGGTCATCGAGGGCGCGGGAAGTCCGGCGGAGATCAACCTCAAGGTGGACGACATCGTGAATATGGGGCTGGCGAAACTGGTGGATGCGCCGGTGCTGCTGGCGGGGGATATCGACCGAGGCGGCGTATTCGCCCAGCTTTATGGCACGGTGGAGCTGCTCGAACCGAAGGAACGCGCGCGCATCGCGGGGCTTATCATCAATAAATTCCGCGGTGACGTGAATATCCTCAAGCCGGGGCTTTCGATGCTGGAGGAAAAGACGAGCTTGCCTGTGCTGGGCGTCGTGCCGTATCTGAACGTGGAGATCGAGGACGAGGATTCGCTTTCCGACAGGCTGAACACCCGACGCGCCGTCAAGCCGCTTGACGTTGCGATCATCCGCCTGCCGCATATCAGCAATTTTACGGATTTCATGCCGCTTGAGCAGCATGAGCTGCTGGGCGTTCGCTATGTGCAGCGCGCGCGGGAATTGAAACAGCCCGATCTCGTTATTCTGCCCGGCACGAAAAACACGATGGACGACCTGCTCTGGCTCCGCCAAAGCGGGATGGAGGCGGCGCTCCTCAAGCTGGCGCACGCGGGAACGCCTGTGCTGGGCGTATGCGGCGGCTATCAGATGCTTGGGCAGGCATTGAGCGATCCGGACGGCATGGAGAGCGGACGCAGCCTGACGCTCTCCGGCATGGGGCTTTTGCCGACACAGACCGTGTTTAACCGACAGAAACGGCGTATGCAGGTAGATGCCGCCGTACAGGCTGAACCGTTTGCGGGTGCGTCGCTTGCGGGTTATGAGATTCATAACGGACAGACGCAGGTGGACGGACAGCCGTTCTGCATCCTTTCGGATGGTTCGCCGGAGGGATGCGTCAGCGGCAGTGTATTTGGCACATATCTGCATGGGCTGTTTGACAGCGGCGAATTGACGGCGAAGCTGGCGGCGTTCCTCTGCGCGCGCAAGGGTGTCGAGCTGACGCAGACGAGCCTGTTGTCGATGGAGGATTATCGGCAGAAGCAGTTTGACCTGCTGGCGGAGGGCGTGCGGAACGCGCTGGATATGGACGCGGTATATCGGGCGATGAAATGACCTTTTTGATTTCGTGCTTGCGGCAGAAAAGAGGAACATAGAAAAAA
>CAKTXP010000033.1 GCA_934631055.1 uncultured Clostridia bacterium
ATGACTGAGTTTTCGGATTTGAATCTATGCCCAATTAACAACCGTCAGGGAATTGTAATTGATGGTGAAGGTTCAAATGTTGTTTGCAAAGACTAATTTGAAAATTCCAGTTTGTTGTACTCGCCCATAATATAGGCTGGCAGATATACTAGCTATTTTCCGATGACCAGCGTGTAAAATTCATCGAAAGACAAGTCACGGAAGCAGGCGCTTCTGGTTCGGATTTGGTTTCATCTGCTGCACCAAAAAAGGAACCTGGCAATCGCTGGGTTCCTTTCATTTTTTCTTGTAATGCAAAGAAAAATCGCATACTTGTTCTTTCATATCTCCGCGCAATCGCGCAGCATTGTACAGCCGTTTTTAGACGGATTATGCCACGGCGTACAAGGTTATAGAGTGTGGTTTTAGACACTTTTTATATATGGTTATGCACCTATCGCAAAAAAGCGGGCTGAGCCCGCCTGCATTTCCGCCACAGTCCGTAAAGATTCAAAGCTTTACGCACGCGAGCAAGCTTTATGCAATTTCCTATAAGGCAAGAAATTCTTCATCATCCTTCCGGATGGATAGCCTTCGCGTTCTCCGTCAATTCCTCGCTGAGCCGTTTCAGCTCTGCCGCCTGTTCGGGGGTGATGTTGTCCGGTTTCGTCTTATTGACGGCTTTTTTCAGCGCGGAGATGCTCTCCTTGACCTTCTTTTTGTCCTCGTGGCTGAGCTGCTTGTCTTTGCCCAGCGCCTGTTCGGTCTCGTAGATGAGCTTTTCAGCATCGTTGCGGATAGCCGCCGCTTCCCTGCGCGCCTTGTCCTGCGCTTCATATTGGCGCGCATCCTCCATGGCGCGGTGAATCTCCTCCTCGCTCATGTTGGTCGTAGACGAAATGGTGATCTCCTGTTGATTGCCCGTGCCGAGATCCTTTGCCGAAACGGTCACAATGCCATTCGCGTCAATGGCAAACGTCACCTCGATCTGCGGAACACCCGCCATCGCGCGGCGGATGCCCTTCAGGCGGAAATTGCCGAGCAGTTTGTTGTCCCGCGCATAGTAGCGCTCGCCCTGCAAAACCTTGATATCCACAGCCGTCTGGAACGGCGCGGCGGTCGTGAAGATCTGGCTGTGGCGGGTCGGGATGGTCGTGTTGCGGTCGATGATCTTCGTCGCCACGCCGCCGACCGTCTCGATAGAGAGCGACAGCGGCGTCACATCCATCAGGATGACGTTCTGCGCCGCACTGGATACGACCATGCCGTTCCCCGCCGCAAGCTTGCCGCCCTGAAGCGCCGCGCCCATTGCGACGCATTCATCCGGATTCACGTTGCGCGCAGGCGTCTTGCCGGTCAGCTTTTTGACCATCTCCTGCACGGCGGGCATACGCGTGCTTCCGCCGACGAGCAGAACCTGCCCCAGGTCGCTCATGCTCAGCGCCGCGTCCGTCATCACCTGACTGACCGGGCCGCATGTCCGCTCGATGAGGTCGCGGGTCAGTCCTTCAAACTGTGCGCGCGTCACCGTCACATCCAGATGATGCGGGCCGTGCATATCCTGTGTCAGGAACGGAAGCGTGACCTGCGTACTCATCTGCCCGCTGAGTTCGCGCTTCGCCTTTTCCGCCGCTTCTCGGACGCGGAGCATTGCGGCTTTGTCGCGCCGGATGTCCACCTTCTCCGTCTTTTTAAACTCGTCGGCAAGATATTCTGCCAGCCGCTCGTCAAAGTCGTCGCCGCCAAGGTGGTTGTCGCCGCTGGTTGCAAGCACCTCAATCACGCCGTCGCCGATCTCGATAAGCGAAACGTCGAACGTGCCGCCGCCGAGGTCATAGACCAGTATCTTCTGCGCCTGCCCGTGATCCAGTCCGTAGGCGAACGCCGCCGCGGTCGGCTCATTGATGATGCGCAGGACATCCAGCCCCGCGATACGTCCGGCGTCGCGCGTCGCCTGGCGCTGGCTGTCCGTAAAATATGCCGGCACGGTGATGACTGCCTGCGTGACCGGTTCGCCCAAAAACGTCTCCGCATCCCGGCGGAGCTTCTGGAGAATCATCGCGGAAATCTCCTGCGGCGTATAGCTCTTTCCGTCGATTTTCACGCGGTAATCGCTGCCCATTTCTCGCTTGATGGACAGAACCGTGCGCGCGGCGTTGACCGCCTGCTGGCGCTTTGCCGCTTCGCCGACGACGCGCTCTCCGGACGCGGTAAAGCTGACGACGGAAGGCGTCGTTCGTCCGCCCTCCGAATTGGGGATGACGACCGTCTCGTCCCCTTCCAAAACGGCGACGCAGCTGTTCGTCGTGCCTAAATCAATGCCAATCACTTTGCTCATATCTAAAACCTCTGTTCGTTTGCTGAAAACTAACCCGCACCCCTTGATTTTCGGATGCGTTTCCTTTATTGTAAAGAGCTGTGAGCAGAAACGCAAGGGCAAAAAAGTGAAAACTCAGCGGAGTCAGTTCATATTTTTTAAAATCTGCTTTTTCAGTGAAATTTTGGATGCGCCGCGTCGTCTTATCATGTGAAGGAGGTGGACGGGCGATGGCGTCCTATACGGAAGACACGCGCGAGCAGGCGCTGGTTCAGCTGATGCGCCTGTACGGCGACAGCATCAAGCGCATGTGCAGCGTATACCTGCGCGACCTGGGCATAGCGGACGACGCCGCTCAGGAAACATTTATCAAGGCATACGACCACATCGACAAATGGCTCGGCGGCGAGATCGCAAACGAAAAAGCTTGGCTGATGCGCATCGCCATCAACACCTGCAAGGACATGCTGCGCTCATCCTGGATGCGCCACATCGACCGGCATCAGGCGATCGAAGCGCTGCCATTATCCATCACGCCCAACAACGACGAACGGCTGGCGCTGACGCAAGCCATCATGGCGCTCGCGCCCAAATACAGGGAGATCGTGCTTCTATATTATTATCAGGATATCAACCTGCGGACATGCGCTCAGATTCTGGGCATATCCGCGCCGACCGCGACGAGGCGGCTTCAACAGGCGCAGAAAAAACTCCGCATACAGCTTGAGGAAAGGGGCTGAGTTCGATTGAAAAAAGATCCTTTTATCCGCAGCGCCATCGACGAGAGCCTCTGCTCCGTCCGTTTCAACGCGCAGGATGAGCGAAGCGTCCTGCGGCGCGTCCGAGCCCAGCGTGAGGAAGAAAAAGCACCCGTGCGCGCCAAAAAGCGCGGCTTCCGGCTGGATTTCGCCTTTGCTTTGGGCATGGTTCTCGTCCTCGTCATTCCACTGACCGTGTTCACCCTGCGCGCAGGCAGTCTGCGGACGCAGCGCGTCGTTCCGCTTTCTAACTCAGACGACCCCATCCTTTCATCGGACGCGCCGAATGAAAGCCTCGCTTCCGCCCAGCCGACTGCGCAGGCATCCGCCGCGCCCGTTTTGGGCAGCACGATTGACGAAAGCGCCGCGATTCGTGCGGCACGGGACTGTTACAACGCGGTCTGCGATACGAGCATCTTCTCCTTTGAGGAATTCACCGTCACCTGCACGCTCGACGCGTCCCTGTATCCCACCGAAATGGAAGGCGATACTCAGTATACCGTCGTCATGGAGAGCATATACGGAAACGGCTGCACCTTTGAAGTTTACGTCGATGCCCTGAACGGCAGTGTTCTGCATTCCGACCCGAAGTATGCCACCGTCCCGAGCTTCAGCGCTCTTCAAAGCGAAAAAGCACAGGCGTGGTATAAAAAGAACGGTAACTGTATCTTGACTTGGCAGCCCGCCGCGCAGGCGGAATTTTCCCGCCGCTATGAGGGCGCAACCCTGCGTGATGCAAAGGATGGCGAAATCTCCTTTACTCAGGCATCAGAGATCGCAAAAAACGCCGCCGCATCCTATGACACAGCCTTCTGTTATCCGCTGCTCTTCAGCGAGCGTGCCGCAGCAGACGGAACCGCACGATACAGAGTCTTCTGCTTTGCCGATGAAGTCACCGGCGATACGCCTTCCGCTCAGCCCGCCGCCGTCGTCGTTCTGAACGCGGCAACGGGCGCGGTTGAATCGGTGCGGGCGTTTGACAGCGAAAGCGACAATGCGCTGATGAAGGGGTGGGTTGAATAAAATTAAGTATGACCGCTGGTTTTCCGGTGGTCATGTTCATTTTTTGCCATATATTTTCTAAATCTTTGTCGAGCAAACCTCATGGACAATCTGTGGATATGACAGACACAAATCCCACATTGCTGAAATTTCCACCTTCCAGCCTGAATCACTTCACGATTTATCAAGAATATCTTGAAGTTTCTCCATCATTATGCTATTCTATATGATGTTATTTGGACTATTGCAAGGAGGTATTCTTTTGATATACAGCTATAACCGCCTGTGGAAACTGCTGATCGACCGTGGACTGACAAAAACCGAACTAAAAGATATCGCAGGCGTAAGTACAAATATCATTGCTAAAATGGGGAAAAATGAACCCATTTCAATGGAAAGCCTTGCAAAAATTACAACCGCGTTGCAATGCGGGTTTGATGATATTGTAGAAATACAGAAAGATGGGACAAATTGATGATAGAAAATAAGGACTTAGAACCTTGCTTTATTGATACCCGCTCTATTTCTCTCTTTTCCGGGGCTATGGGACTTGATATCGGGCTAATGAATGCCGGGATTGACATTAGAGTAGGGCAGGATTTTGATGACTATTGTGTGCGCACTATGTTAGCAAACGGTCATCCGGGCATTCTAGGCGATATCCGAAGTATTTCTTCCAATCAACTATTAGAAACTACTGGAATGAATGCCGGAGAGCCTTTTTTAATTTGTGGCGGACCACCATGTCAACCATTTTCAACCGCCGGAAAAAGATTGGGAATCAACGACCCAAGAGGGAGTTTGTTTCGTGACTTTGTTAGAATGATTGATGAAATACGTCCTCGCTTCTTTGTCATGGAAAACGTTAAAGGACTAATGAGTGCTACGCTAAAAGACGATAAGGGCGAAGATACCAATACTAAAGTACTAGACATAATCCTCGATGAGTTTAAAAAACTAAATTACAAAACTGTGTACGGAATTCTAGATGCGGTAAACTATGGAGTTCCGCAATTCCGTGAACGTTTTGTTTTGATTGGAAGTCGTGATAATGAAAGTATTTTTCTTCCCATTCCTACGCATTTTCATATTCATCAAAATGCAGCATACCGATGGAATACATTATCCGATGCAATACGAGACTTAGAAAATGTCAATGGCGAATGTGCTACATTCAGTGAAAATCGTTTACATTATTTGCGAATGGTTCCTGAGGGGGGAAATTGGAAAGATTTACCTAAAGACATCCTCCAAGAAGCTATGGGCGGAGCCTATATGTCAGGTGGCGGTAAAGTCGGTTTTTACAGAAGGTTATCATATACTCAACCGTGTCCAACAGTTGTAACAAGTCCTGTACAAAAAGCGACTATGATGTGTCATCCAAAAAAAGACAGACCTCTGAGTGTTGCAGAATATGCAAGAATTCAGCAGTTCCCCGATAATTGGAAATTTATCGGAACAACCGCAAGCAAGTATAAGCAAATTGGCAATGCCGTTCCAATCGGCTTAGCAAAAGCAATCGGAGAAATGCTTATTTCCGTGGCGACCGGTTCTAACGAAGTTGTTGTTAAACGTGTCCGTGGAACAAACGTACACGAAAAAATACAAGAAGCAATCAGAATTGGAGGAATCGAACCATGTTAAGTATTGAACCTTTAAACAACGGTTATGATGAAAACGCAGTGATTCAAGCTGTAAGCACTGCATTAACTGATTTCTACACGTCGTTGACAAACACTTTAGACAATATAGACGTAAATAAAATATTAAAACGTAAAAATCCATATTTATATCGAGCTAAAGGCATAAACAGTGCTGGACAAATCATTGATGGCATCTTGGCTGCTTATGTTTCTTCAAGCGAAGAAACTATATTTGGCAATACCTTTTTTGAACCCATTGCCATTATAGTATCAGGTGGACAAAAGGCAGTTACAGAGGGTGTAGACATTACTGTAGATAAAGACAATACTATTTATAGCATTGCAGTAAAAAGTGGAACATCAGTATTCAATGCTGATAGCAGAAAACGACAAGAACAAAATTTCCAATCTGCGCAAAAACGTGCTCAACAAGCACACAAAGCATTTTTTCCCGTTGTCGGATATGGTTATGGCAAGAAAAAAGTCAGAGCAGAAAATGAAAAATTCTATAAAGAATTGGCTGGAAAAGATTTTTGGGAGTGGTTAACCGGAGATTCTGAGTTTTATACCAAAATTATCCGTATGATGGGAACACGTCCCGATGAATATGCAAAGAGCTTTGAAGCGGCATACGCAAAAGCCGAAAACAGGATGGTTCGAGAATTCACCATCAATTATTGCAAGGAAGATGGCTCTATCAACTGGGACAAACTACTTCAGTTTAATAGCGGAGATTAAGGCTACACCCAATGCAAAATGATAGTTTGCCTTTACTTTAAAAGAAATACGGCTAAATGGCATTTTTATCGTCAACAACAGAAGAAGGTGAGAATGGGTTCATCCCATCCTCACCTTCTTTTATTTGGTTTCATCCAGCATGGAGTCAATCGCGTCCTCAATGGTTTCGGCGGTCTTCTGCCCCATTTTGCGGCTCAGCTCTTCGAGTCTGCGGAAGTTATTCTGCGAATCCGCTTCTTCCTGCATCCGCGCTTCGCGATCCTCCGTAAATTCGGCGTTCGCAAAAATCTGCTGCATGCGCTCATCCGGATAGTGCGCGTCGAGATATTCCTCAAATGCGTTTCCCGCCGGAACACCTTCGCGCCGCGCCGTCCAGCGCAGGGATGTGCACAGCGTCATCACAGAGTTGAACACCATAAACACCAGCAGCGCCCATGTCAGCGGCTTGCCCAGCTTATTGGGGATTTTCAAAATCCACTTTGCCATGCGCGGATAGATATCTTTGATCCAGAAAATGCCCAGAATACCCCAGAAAAGGGAATACAGCAGACAGATTCGCCCGTTCAGGTTGAACGGCATATTGCTGTAATCCCACGAGGTCGAGCCGAAAAACGTCTCCTGAAACCATGAGCAGGCGTATTCCACGGCCGAACCGACCACAAAACCGCCGACGAACGAGAAAATGCGCCCGCGGTTGCGAAAGCGATACAGCGCGCCGGTCAAGCAAAGCGCGCCGATGCCATAGACCAGATTGAACGGGCCATAAATCAATCCGACACGGCTCTCGTAGTGTCCGCGCTGAATCAGGCAGTAAAGCGTTTCCAGCACAACGCCCGCAAAGCAGCCGATAAAGAACACCCAAAACAGCTTATAAAACGTGATGCCCTGCGCAAAATGCGCTTCCTGCTTCTCCCGATAATCGATCTGCGCGTTGGTAGGGGCAGGCGGCAGGATACGGAGCTTCTTTTTCTTCTTTTTGTCGTATTGTTCGGTTTCCTTGAGCCGGGTTTCCACCTCGTCGATCAGCTCGTTGGTCTTTTGCAGTTTTCTGGCGATGACGTCGCGGTGCTTCGTCATCTCGGCAAGCTCTTCGCGAATCTTCGCGTAAAAAGCTTCCTTCTGGGCGTCGTCCATGGATTCATCCGCGGCAAGCAGATCCATCTGGCGGCGCAGCTCTTTGTAGGATCCGTCTTCAAGCTCACTGAGTTCTTTTCTCAGGCGTTCGATTTCTTCTTCCGACATGGCGACCTCCTTTTGGTTCATCACGGTTCATTTTCTTCAAGCTGTTCACGGAAAAACGTGAGCAGCGCTTCATAATACTGTTCCGGATCGACATAGCGTGCCATGCCATGCGTCGCGCCCTCGATAAAGCAGACCTGCGCCCGCCCGCTCATCGCGTCGGCGATATCCTGCGCGAGATACGCGGGCGACTGTTCATCCAGCGTTCCCGCGAAAAGCAGCGTCGGCACATGGGCATTGGCAAACCGCTGTTCGCCGATTCGTTCGAGCTTTTCTCCGAACGCCAGCCGATACGCCATGCCGAGCAGCGCTTCATCCAACGCGCCGACATTCTCTCCGGCTTCCTCCAGCATTTCCCGCGCTTTTTGCGGGATATCAAGCGTCGGGCTGTCCACCGCAACCGCGGCAACCGCCTGCGGAAGCCCTTTTTCCTCCGCGAGCAGCACAGCCAGCGCACCCTCGTCCTGCCCCATCAGCACGACGCGCGCGCCCATCTCTTCGCCCATCACCCAATCCACCCATGCCAGAACATCCTGCGCATCCGCAGCGCCGAGGGAAGAAAGCGCCCCGTCGCTGCTTCCATGCGCATACAGATCCGGCACAAGCACGCGATAGCCTGCCAGCGACAATTCGCAGGCGACATCCAGCATCTGACTGCCGTCCGTCCCCGCGCCGCCATGGAAGAGGATCGCCCACGGCGCGTCCGTCTCACCGGACAGCGGCGGAAAGACCCGCCCGCGGAGCATGCCGCGCTCCGTGCGAACGGCAGCGTCTTCCGGCGAAAGGACGCTGAGCCATCCGCTGATGCGCGGTCTTGTCTGCTGCATCGCCATTTCCGCCTGCATATCGAACCGCGAGACTGCGGTCTCCTCCTGCGTATCCGTGCGTCTGCCGTCCAGCGCCACCCTCATCAGGGCTCGGCTCCTGAGCGCTGCGGCAACCAGAAGCGCCAAAATGAGCGCCAGCATGCAGACTGTCATTCCAATCTTTTTCAGGACATCGGTCCTCCTTTATATTGAAGCAAATGAGAAGCTGCGTTGGGGCTGCTGCCCCAGACCCCATCTCCGCTTCGCGTCGGTTTTAAGCCGTCCATCAAAAGCAGCGACAAACAGGCATCTTTGCGTCAGTATATCATGCCTGACGCGGAATTTCAACCTCCATGCAGCCCAGCTCTTCACCGGCTAAGAACATGCGCACGCGCGCCCGTCCTGCCGCTTCCTGCACTCGACGCAGATTCTGCCAGTCCTCCTGCGTCATCATGCGCATGCCCTCCGGATGATTGCTCATCAGCCAGACCTGCGCCGCGTCTTTGGCGATCACGATCTCTCCATCCGGAAAGAACGTATCGAATTGGAACAGCTCGATCACGTTTCCCTCTTCATCCAGCGAAAGCACCGCTGAAAACGCCACATATACCCGCGCCATCAATCTTCGCGCCCATTCTTCCGGCGTCGTATGCCCATCCAGCATCATCCACGCCTCCTTTGTTTTTTCTTTATTGTACTCCCCTCCTCCGCCAAAGACCAATATCCAGCAGTTGCAATCCGAAAAAAAGTTTTCTTTGGCGCATTTTGTCGGATTGTTCTCGTTTTATATTTTTCTTCGTATGACTTTCATTGACGAAACCAGAAAAACAAGGTACAATAAACGCCAAAGAAATGAGGTGCACGAATGTCAAACACGACCAAGCGCATGCTGTCCCTCTCGCTGAAGAAACTTCTGACGAAAACTACGCTGGACAACATCACCATTCAGGATATCACCGACGACGCCGAAGTCAGCCGGAAAACCTTCTATTATCACTTTCAGGATATCTACGATCTGCTTGAATGGACGCTCGCCGAGGACAGCCGCCACCTGCTTGAAAGCAAGATCAAGCTGGGCGACTGGCAGAAGAGCATTGCTGCGCTTTTTGATTACATGCAGGAAAACCGCCTGCTTATTCTCAACGCTTTCCACAGCTTGGAGCGGGACACGCTGGAAAAGGAAGTCTTTAACGTTCTGTCCCCGCTGCTTTTTGAGCTGTTTAAGGCTCAGCCGAATTTTGAACTTCTGAACGATGAAGATCAGAAGTTCATCGTCAATATGTATGGTCTGGGCATCACCGGTCTGCTCCTTCGCTGGATCGCGACCGATATGCTCACTCCTCCGGATCCGCTTATCCGTCAGCTTTATCGGCTGGTCGGCGGCAGTCTGGACGGCATCATCCAGCGCTTCCTCGCGACGGCGGATACCCCTATCGAGCTTTGGACAGACAACGGCATTAAGAAATCTTGACACAAATTCGACCGAATGTGTCATTTTTACCCAAAACGTTTCCCTCTATCCCAATTTGGGACAGGGATTTCGTTTTGGGTATTTCTTTTTTTCCGCCTAAAGGCTATACTTGCGCCACAACAACAAAGGAGTGTGTCTTATGGGTATCGCAGATTCCATGAAGAAAGTCGCGTTCAGCACCGCGCTGAACTACATCGGCAAAGACCCTGAAACCAACGCGCCTAAGCTGATGGCGTGGGTAGATAAATTCGCGGGCGATGGCCCGAACAGCTTCCCGACTCAGCGTGCCGCTGTCCGCAACGTCATCAACGACAAGGACAACAACATGCACAAGCTCGTCATGGACATCATGAAGGATACCGATCCGGAGGTCCTTAAGGCGACGTTCATGAACTTCTTCCTCAACGCCAACATCATCGGCTGGCCCAAACAGGAAGAGATGCGCAAGAAGTACAACTGCAACATCCCGTGGGCGATCCTGCTGGATCCGACCTCTGCCTGCAACCTGCACTGCACTGGCTGCTGGGCGGCTGAGTACGGCAACCGCCTGAACCTGACCTTCGACGAGATCGACTCCATCATCACGCAGGGCAAGGAACTCGGCGTCTACATGTACATCTACACCGGCGGCGAACCGCTCGTGCGCAAGAAGGATCTCATCGCCATCTGCAATAAGCATTCCGACTGCCAGTTCCTCTCCTTCACCAACGGCACGCTCATCGACGAAGAGTTCGCCGACGAGATGCTCCGCGTGAAGAACTTCATTCCGGCGATCAGCCTGGAGGGCTTTGAGACGGCGACCGACGGCCGCCGCGGAAATGGCGTCTTTGAGAAGGCGACCCACGCGATGAAGCTGCTGCATGACAAGCACCTGCCGTTCGGCATCTCCGCCTGCTACACCAGCGCCAATATCGACTCCATCGCGTCCGATGAGTACATCGACTTTATCTGCGGTCTGGGCGCCCGCTTCATCTGGTACTTCCACTATATGCCGGTCGGCAACGACGCCGCTCCGCAGCTCCTGCCGAATCCGGAGCAGCGTGAATACATGTATCATCGCATCCGCAAGATCCGCGCGACCAAGCCGATCTTCGCGATGGACTTCCAGAACGACGGCGAGTATGTCGGCGGCTGCATCGCCGGCGGCCGCCGCTACCTGCACATCAACGCCAACGGCGACGTCGATCCGTGCGTGTTCATCCACTATTCCAACGCCAACATCCGCAATTGCACGCTGCTCGAAGCGCTGCAAAGCCCGATCTTCATGGCGTATCACGAGGGTCAGCCGTTCAACGAGAACCATCTGCGTCCCTGCCCGATGCTGGAGAACCCGCAGATGCTGCGTGAAATGGTTGAAAAGACCGGCGCTCACTCCACGGATCCGCAGTCTCCGGAGACGGCGGAGCATCTCTGCGCAAAGTGCGACGAGTATGCGAAGAACTGGCAGGCTACCGCTGAGCGCCTCTGGGCGTGCAGCCACGACTGCTCGACTTGCGGCGCAGGCTGCGGAAAGAAGGACTAACCATGCACACGCTGTTTACCTCCGAGAGCGTTACCAAGGGACATCCCGATAAGGTCTGCGACCAGATTGCAGACGCTATCCTCGACGCGCTGCTGGCTCAGGATCCGATGAGCCACGTTGCCTGCGAAGTAACCGCCATCACCGACGCGGTTCACATCTTCGGCGAGATCACTACGACCGCCAAGGTCGATTACGAGCAGATCGCCCGCGACACCATCCGTTCCATCGGCTACACCGAACCGGGTCATGGTTTCGACGCGGATACCTGCAAGATCACCGTCGATCTCCACGAGCAGAGCCCGGATATCAACATGGGCGTCTCCCGCGAGGTCGAAGAGAACGAGGGCGCGGGCGATCAGGGCATGATGTTCGGCTATGCCTGCCGCGAAACCGAGAGCCTGATGCCCCTGCCGATTGAGCTGGCGCACGCGCTGACCCGTCGTCTGGCTTATGTCCGCGAGATGCACATTCTGCCGGACATCCTGCCGGACGGCAAGGCGCAGGTTTCCGTGGAATACGACGAAGCCGGTAAGCCGATCCGCATCGACACCGTCGTCGTTTCCACCCAGCACACCGACGCCATCAGCGAGAACGAACTGCGTACCGCCATCATCGACGAGGTCATCTCCCGTGCGCTGCCGAGCAGCATGCTCGACGCGAACACCCGCGTCTACGTCAACCCGACCGGCCGCTTCCTCATCGGCGGTCCTGCGGGCGACAGCGGTCTGACCGGACGCAAGCTCATCGTCGATACCTACGGCGGATACGCCCATCACGGCGGCGGCGCTTTCTCCGGCAAGGACTCCAGCAAGGTTGACCGCAGCGCGGCGTACATGGCGCGCTACATCGCCAAGAACATCGTTGCCGCCGGTCTTGCCGACCGCTGCGAAGTGCAGCTCTCCTACGCAATCGGCGTTGCCGAGCCGGTTTCCGTGCTGATCGACACGTTTGGCACCGAGAAGGTCGCGAAGGAAAAGATTCAGGAGCTGGTCTCCGGCGTGGATATGCGTCCGGCTGCCATCATCAAGCGTTTTGACCTGCGCAGTCCGAATTTCAGCAAGGTTTCCTGCTACGGTCATTTCGGCACGAATGCCAAGGATATGCCGTGGGAAAAGACCGACCTGGCTGAGGAATGGAAGAACGCGTAATCCATTTTCCTTGCTCAAACAACCTCCCATGGTTTCCCGTCAAAACGAAAAGGCTTGTCGTCTGCTTAGGCAGAGGACAAGCCTTTTTTCGTGTAGATGCGATTTTCATCTCGCTAAATTGCTTCGTGTCTACGGAACGGGTCATTCGAAATCAATCCGTTATTTCTTCCCCCTGCATATCTCCGACGACCCGATGCAGGATATCCAGATACATCTGTCCCAAAGTGGTCGGGCGGTAATCCTTATGCGTGATAACGCCGATATGGATGACCTCGTTGACCTCCAGCGGGATGGAGATGATATCCTCGCCGCGCAGATACGACGGGCAGATGCCGGAAGAGATGGTATATCCATCCGTGCCGGTCATCAGGTCGATAATTGTGCCTTTATCGGTCACCTTGATGCTCTTTTCGTGGTTGAGTGTGGATAGAATCTCCTCCGAGAAATAGAACGAATTCTGGTCGCCTTGTTCATAGGTCAGGCATGGAAGCGTTTCCAGATCCTTGAGGGTCACGCTTCCCCGTCCGGCAAGCGGATTATTCCGCCCGATGAAGATATGCGGTCTGGCGGAAAAGAGTTCCGAAAAGACGAGGTTCGATTCTCTGAGCGTCTTTTTGATGACCGCCTCATTGAACGAACACAGATAGATAACGCCCATCTCGCTGCGCAGATGGCGCACATCCATGATCGTGTCATACGTCTTTCCCTCGCGGAGGATGAACTCATAGGATTTGCCGCCCTGCGCGCGGACAAGCTCGACGAACGCGCTGGATGTAAAGGAATAATGCTGTGTCGATACGGAAAAACGCTGGCGCGACGCGGAATGCGCGATATATTTATCCTCAATGAGCGCCGCCTGCTGGACGACCTGCCGCGCATAGCCCAAAAACTCCACACCCTCCTGCGTCAGCAGGATGCCGCGGCTGTTGCGCAGGAAGATAGTCGTGCCTGTTTCCTCTTCCAGCTCGCGGATCGCGGCGGAAAGGCTCGGCTGAGCGATAAAAAGCGACTTGGCGGCTTCGGTAATGGAGCCGCGTTCGGCGACCTCGACGACGTATTTCAGCTGTTGAAGCGTCACAATGATTCCCCTCTCTCTCAGGAAACGTTGAGGGCGCTGCCCTCAAACTCCCGGCAGGAACCTGAGGTTCCTGTACTTCCCGATTTGATTTACGACAGCCCCATTCTACCACCCTCTTCCCCTGATTTCAACCCGTTTCATAGTTTTATCCTATGGCTAATCATACGATATCTGTGTTTGCCTATGCGCCCAAGTTCGTATATAATACTCCTTGTCACCGGGAAACGGTACAAAACCATGGTTTACAACCGCTGAAGGGAGTGCGCAAATTGCCGCTCATCGAACTCAAACATATTACCAAGACCTTCAAGGGCAAAACGCAGACGGTCGATGCCCTCAAGGATATCAGCCTTGAGATCAATAAGGGCGATATCTTCGGTATCATCGGCATGTCCGGCGCGGGCAAATCGACGCTCGTGCGCTGCATCAACTATCTGGAAAGACCAACTTCGGGCAGCGTCGTCATCGACGGCGCGGATCTCTCCACGCTCAGCCCGAAGGCGCTGCGCCAGCTCCGCCAGCAGGTCTCCATGATCTTCCAGCATTTCAATCTGCTTTCCCAGCGCGATGTGCGCGGGAATATCGCCTTCGCGATGGAGATTGCGGGCATGAAACGCCCGCAGATCGAAACGCGAATCGACGAACTGTTGGAGATCGTCGGCTTGACGGACAGACAGCATAATTACCCCAGCCAGCTTTCCGGTGGTCAGCAGCAGCGCGTCGCCATCGCCAGAGCCCTTGCCACGAACCCGAAGATCATCCTCTGCGACGAGGCGACCAGCGCACTCGACCCGACGACGACCACCTCGATTCTCAACCTCCTGCGCGATATCAACCGCAAGATGGGCATTACCATCGTCATCATCACCCATGAAATGAGCGTCGTTGAAAGCACATGCACCCATGTCGCCATCATCGACGACGGCAGGCTCGCCGAATGCGGCACGGTCGAATCCGTGTTCAGTCACCCGCAGTCCGATGCGGCAAAGAAGCTCATCTTCCGCACCACCGGCGCGGACGGCGGCGCAATGGGCGAGCGCATGATCCGTATCGTGTTTGAAGGCAATTCCGCCGACGAACCGGTCATTTCCGATCTGGCGATGCAGTGCCATGTCGCGGTCAATATCCGCTATGCCGATACCCGCGAGGTCAGCGGCAAGATGTTCGGTCAGATGATCCTCCAGCTTCCGGAAGACCATCTCCAGCAGGAGAAAGCCATTTATTACCTGCAAAATAAGGGACTCCGCGTCGAGGAGGTGAACGGTCATGTCCATGGATAAGCTCATTCCGCTCATGCTGGGCGGCATTCGGGATACGCTGTACATGACGACCGTCTCCACGCTGTTCGCGTATCTGCTCGGTCTCCCGCTCGCCATCGCGCTGGTTCTGACCGCGCCCGGCGGGCTCAAACCGCAGAAGATCGTCTACCGCCTGCTCGATACCGTAGTCAATATCTTCCGTTCCATTCCGTTCCTGATCCTGATGATCCTCGTCATCCCGATTACAAGAGCCATCGCCGGTAAGGCTTACGGCTCGACGGCGACCATCGTTCCTCTGGTCATCGCGGCTGCGCCGTATGTCGCCCGCATGATTGAGTCCTCGCTTCTGGAAGTCGATCCCGGGGTGATCGAAGCCGCTCAGTCCATGGGCGCAAACATCCCGACGATCATCTTTAAGGTGTTGATTCCGGAAGCGAAAACCTCGCTGATTGTCGGCGCGACGATCTCCTGCGGAACGATACTCGGTTACAGCGCCATGTCCGGCGCCATCGGCGGCGGCGGTTTGGGACAGATCGCCATCAGCTATGGCTATAACCGCTATCAGACCGATGTGCTGCTGGTCACCGTCGCCCTGCTCATCGTATTGATGCAGGTCATCCAGATCGTCGGTATGACCATCTCCCGTAAGACCGATAAGCGTATCCGGAACTAAAAACACTTTTGAACTAAGCGATAGCGACCGAAGGTTTCCAAAGGGCGATGCGCCAAACAGGCGCCGTAAACGTTCGGAAAGCCCTTTGGTCATGCCCGCAGGCACGAAATCCCTTTTAACAATGACAAAACACATATTAAAAAGGAGGAACCCACTATGAAAAAGCTTCTTACTCTCGCTCTCTCCCTCGCCCTGACCGCCACGGTCGGCGTCGCCAGCGCTAATACCAAGCTCGTCGTCGGCGCGTCCGCCACCCCGCATGCCGAGATTCTCGAAGCCGCCAAGCCTATCCTCTCCGAGAAAGGCATCGACCTCGAGATCGTCGTCTTTGACGATTATGTGCAGCCCAATCTCCAGCTTGAAGCCGGCGATCTGGACGCGAACTACTTCCAGCATCTCCCGTATCTGGAGAACTTTAATAACGATAACGGTACGCATCTGGTCAGCGCCGGCGCGGTACATTATGAGCCGATGGGTCTGTATGTGAATCCGGCGAAGGACATCACGCTTGACGCGATTCCGGACGGCGCAACCATCGCCATCCCGAACGACCCGACCAACGAAGCCCGTGCGCTGGGCGTGCTTGAGTTCAACGGACTGCTCACTCTGGAAGACACCAAGGATCAGAAGGCGACCATTCTGAACATCGCCGAGAATCCGCACAACTTCAACTTTGTCGAAGTCGAAGCCGCGCAGGTTCCGCGCACGTTGGCGGATGTTGAGCTGGGCGTCATCAATTCCAACTACGCGCTTCAGGCTGGCGTTGACGTCGTTGGCACGCCGATCGCCTACGAAAGCACCGAGGTCGCCTATCCGAACATCATCGCTGTCCGCGAGGGCGACGACCGCGAGGAGCTGAAGACGCTGGTCGAAGTCCTTCAGAGCGATGAGATTGTCAGCTTCATCAACGAGACCTACAAGGGCGCCGTCGTTCCGACGAAGTAATCCGAATACAAACAAGCTGAGGGGCTGCACCGCGCAGCCTCTTTTTTTGAGCAAATCCGCGTAAAAAACCTGCTAATGAAAATCAAGCCCTAAATCGAAGAAAATCAAAAGAAATTTTCAAGAACCAAAAAGTGTATACTGAATAAGCCTTGGAGACCGTCCCAAATTCTGTGTAAACCTCCAAAGCAAGGTGTAAAATAGAGACATCAAACAGGAGGGAAAACAGATG
>CAKTXP010000034.1 GCA_934631055.1 uncultured Clostridia bacterium
TGCCCATCCGCGACGTTGCCGCCCGCCTTGGACATTCGCAGACCAGTACCACCCTTGACATTTACGCCCACGCCCTGATTGACTCCAACAGCCGCGCCACCAACGCGATTTCCCGCGCGCTGGAGGAAGCCCGAAAAGCGTGATCCGCCGCCGTCATTCGGCGGTTTTTCTATGCGGAAAAAGGGCAGTAGTCCCCAGAGTAGTCCCCAAAGCCCACTATAACCATTTCAAAAGCATAAAAAAAGAGCCTCGATTTCTCAAGTGAAATCAAGGCTTTTTCGATGGTGCACCCGGCAGGAGTCGAACCTGTGGCCTTCAGAGTCGGAGTCTGACGCTCTATCCAACTGAGCTACGAGTGCATACCCGAAAAACATTATATCGCTTCAAGCTCAGCTTGTCAAGATTTCCTGCCGAATCCATTTTAATTTAGTGTAGGAATACAATACATCTTGGACAAGTAGAAGAATAGCGCGAAATCGGTTATCATAAAAGCAGCCACACCCAACCACGACCGAAAGGAGCGCCATCCTTCATGAGCAACAGTATAACGCAGGACATGAACCACCGGCAATCCTTAATGAAATACGCAGAGAAGTATGGAGTCAAGCGAGCAAGCCGAAAATACAACAAGAGCCGCTCGTACATCTACTTCTGGCGCGCCAGATGGGATGGAACGGTAATTCCCTAGCATGCCAATCAAAGCGTCCTCACGGACATCCAGGGCAGCACACGGAGGAAGAATTGAAGCTCATCCGCCCAAATCGTATCAAAATCCGCTTCCCCATTTTTTCGGAGAAGCGGATTCTTATTCTCTTGTCAGCCGACGTCCTGCGTCTGCGCGCTGTCATCCAGAATATCCATCGAGCGCACCATCTGGTCGACGGTCGCGTCGATCTGCTCTTCGCCCAATTTCTGCGGATAGACCGCCTGATAGACCAGCGTCGTCCTGCCCGACGTGACCAGCACCAGCGAAACGCGCAGGGCGTCCTGCCCGTCCTCATCGTAATCCAGCCGGACGCCGTCCGCCGCGCATCCGCCGATCTTATCCAGATTCATATCCTGTACGCCCGTCGCGCCCGCCCAATCGCTGGCAACCAGATCGCTGATGGACATGCTCATATCGCCATAGCGCAGCAGCTGCACATATGCGCCGCCGCTGAGCTGATACGTCTGAACAAAATCGCCGTCGTCAAAGGCGACGTTCTCTACCATCTGAGCATCCTCCGGAAGCTGCACCAGCAGCACCGGCGCTCCTTCTGCCCAAGCACAGGTCAGACCGCTGAGCATCAGCATCAGGACGGTCAGCCCGATCATCAACTTTTTCATCTTGTTCCTCCTTGCCCGCCGCGCAGGCGCGCTTTGGGACTGCGCCATATTATATCACCCAAGCCCAATTCCGTCAAACATGCTTTTCTCTTTTCGGAAATCATGGTATAATCCATCCATCACCTCACAGGGAGTGCATTGTTTCATGAAAAAGATCCTGCTCATCGCCACCGGCGGCACCATTGCCAGCCGTCCGACGGACAACGGGCTTGCCCCCGAGCTGCTGGCGGGCGATATCCTGCGCTGCGTGCCGGCGCTGGCAGAGCTTTGCCAGATCGACGCCGTACAGCCCATGAACATCGACTCAACCAACATGGCGCCGGATTGCTGGCTCGCCCTCGCCGCGTGCCTGCGCGAGCATTACGACGATTACGACGGCTTTGTCATCACGCACGGCACGGATACGATGGCGTATACCGCCTGCGCGCTGTCCTATCTGGTTCAGGGAAGCGCCAAGCCCATCGTGCTGACCGGTTCGCAGAAATCCATCTACGTTCAGGACACGGATGCCCGCCGAAATCTGTTTGACGCCTTTGTCGCCGCGCAGGACGACACGCTCGCGGGCGTATACATCGTCTTTGACGGGCGCGTCATCCTCGGCACGCGTGCGCGCAAGACGCGTACCAAATCGATGAACGCCTTTTCCAGCATCGACTATCCCGACGTGGCGCTCCTGCGCGAAGGGCGCATCCTGCATTACATTCGGGAAGCCAAGCCGGAACATCCGCCGGTCTTTTACGACCGGCTGAATCCGAGCGTCTTTGTCCTGCGGCTGATTCCGGGCATGAATCCGGAGGTTCTGCGGCTGCTGGCGAATCACTTTGACGCGCTGGTCATCGAGAGCTTTGGCGTGGGCGGTCTGCCATGTTACGAGCAGAAGGATTTCCTCTCCGCTGCGTCCGCGTGGAGCGGCGCAGGCAAGCCCATCGTCATCACGACGCAGGTTCCGCACGAGGGAAGCGACCTGGCGGTCTATCAGGTCGGCGCGCGCGCAGCGGCGCAGCCCGGCATCCTGCAAGCCTACACGATGACGGCGGAAGCGGTCGCAACCAAGCTGATGTGGATCTTGCCGCAGACGCGCGACCTTGCTGAAATCAAGAAGCTCTTCTACTCGCCGATCGCGCGCGACCTTCTGGTCTTTGAAGGCTCTCAGGAAACAGACGATTGACGGCTGGGTTTTCTTCCCAGTTTAGAAAAAAACGAGGGGGTACGTTGGGGCTTTGCCCCAAACCCCAGCAGGGAACCTTGTTCCCTGCACCCTTTCTCCGCTTCGCGGCGGCTTTAATCCCTTTTCCTTCATTTATCGCTCCGCGATAAATGTCTGGGTAGATGATTAAAACTGCCGCGAAGCGAAGATGGGAGTCTGAGGGATGAAATCCCTCAGGCGGGTTTGGGCGGCAGCCCAACGTTCCCCCCCTTCACTCAAAAACCACGGTCGCCTGCTCGGCGAAACCGTGGTTTTTTATTCAATATGCCGCTTCCATTTTCTTAACTGTGTCGTATAGCCAGCGGTTGACCGGTACGTCTAAACCAAATCTCTCCGCGCGGCGGATGATGGTTCCCGCAAAGAGTTCGACTTCGCTCTTCCTGTGCGCTTCCCCATCCTGCCGCATGCTCGGCTTGCCCGTCGGCGAAAGCGAATCCCCCAGCTGAACCCAGCCGTCAAATTCCTCGTCGCTGACGGGATAGCCCTCTAACTCTGCCAGCTTCTGTACCTCGCGCATCGCGGCAAGCATGATCTCCCGCGGCTTTCCTGATCTCTGTACTGTGCCGTAGTCGCCTTCAAAGACCATGACCGTCTGATTGATGCCCACGTTAAGCATCAGCTTGCCCCACTGTCTGCGCACCATGTCGCCCACCGGCTGCGCCGTCACGCCATGCGCATTGAGAAAATCCGCGACCTGCTGCACGCGCGGGGATATCGCGCCCGGCTCCTTTTCGCCCAGCACGATGACGCCCGCATGCGCATAGGTCAGCGCGCTGCCGGTCTTGACCGCGTCCATGCCCTGCGCAACGCAGTAAAGCACATTCTTTTCGCCAAAGCGCGCGGCGATGGTCTCCTCGCTGCTGACGCCGTTGAGGACGGAAAGGATGAGCGTGTTTTCGCCGATAAAGCCCTCCGCCGTATCCATCGCGCCGCGCAAACCGCTTTCCTTAGTCGCGAAAATCAACAGATCGACCGGCTCAGCCTGTGCCGGCGTTTTATACGCGAACGCAACCGGTTCTCCGTTGCAAAGCACGCCGTCCCTCCGGTAGCGCTGAACGCGCGCTTCATCCGCAATGATGCTCACATCCGCGCCGCCGCTGAGCAGCCTTTCGCCAAAGAGCACGCCGAGCGCACCCAAGCCCACGATTCCAACCATCTGCATGGCTCAATCTCCTTTGTATTCTCCGCGCAGGAGCGCGATCTCCCGCGCGTATCCGTCCAAATCGTTCGGCGTTTCCAGATAGAAAGGCAGTTTTCTGAGCGCGGGATGGTTGATGATGCGCACGACGGCTTCCAGCCCCAGACTGCCCTTTCCAATCTGCTCATGCCTGTCCTTATGACTTCCCATCGGGTTTTTGCTGTCGTTCAGATGGATGGCTTTCAGCCTGTCCAGCCCCAGCACACGGTCGAATGTTTCCAATACATCATCCAGCTGTTCGACGATATCGTACCCCGCGTCATAGACATGACAGGTATCCAGACAGACGCCAAGCCTGCCGCCCACCCGTGTGCTGTCGATGATGGCGCGAATCTCTTCAAAACTGCGCCCCACTTCGCTGCCCTTGCCCGCCATTGTTTCCAGCAGGACGGGCGTTTTGATTTCCGGCGTCATGACCGTATCGAGCATCTGCGCGATATAGCGCACGCCGACGTCCGCGCCCTGCTTGACGTGGCTGCCCGGATGGAAATTGAGCATCGCATTCGGCAGATGCGAAAGCCGCGCAAGGTCATCCGTCATCGTCCGAATCGCAAAATCGCGGATGGACGCATCCGCCGCGCACGCGTTGAGCGTATACGGCGCATGCGCGAGAATGGGCGCAAAATGATGCTCTTCCATCAACGCGTTCAGCGCGTTGGCGTCGGCTTCGTCAAAAGGCTTGACGCTGCCGCCGCGCGGATTGCGCGTAAAGAATTGAAACGTATCCGCGCCGAGGGCAAGCGCCTGCTTTCCCATCGCCAGATAGCCGTTCGAGCAGGACAGATGACAGCCGATGTGCAGCATCATTCCGCCTCCGGTTCCGTTGCCGTTTCGCCCGTCAGCACTTCGATGGCGCGTTGAAGCTGCGCGTCGTTCTCATGCGGCAGGTTGTTGATGCCATAGCGCGTAACCGCGTCCGCGTCCAGCTCGACCTCGACATCCGGCTCGATACCGATGCCGTGGATGCACTCGCCGCTGGGCGTATAATAGCGCGCGGTCGTGACCTTCATGCCGCTTCCGTCCACGAACTCCAGCGAGCTTTGGACGATGCCCTTGCCGAACGTCTTGGTTCCGACGAGCGTACCGGCATGATTGTCGCGAATCGCGCCCGCGAGGATCTCGGACGCGCTGGCGCTGTATCCGTTGACCAGCACCGCCATCGGCACGTCGTAATACTCGCCGTCGATCTTCTCTTCCGTCACGTTGCCGTTCTTATCCTTCATGGACACGACGACGCCCTCCGGCAGGATGAGATCCGCCATCTTGACGCAGGTATCCACCAGACCGCCGCCGTTGTTGCGCAGGTCGATAATCATGCCACTGACATTCGCCGCCTTGAACGCGTCGATGGCTTCCGCGAAGCCTTCATAGGCGTCGCCGAGGAAGTCGAACACCATCACATAGCCGATGTTGCCGTCGAGGATCTCATACTCGACGTAATTGATGTTGATATCCTCGCGCATCACATCGAAATCCATCGTCTCCAAATCGCGCAGGACGGTCACCTTGACGCTTTCGCCCGGCGTGCCGCGCATGACGCTGACCGCTTCATCCATCTCATAGGCCGTGTAATACACGTCGTTGACATAGACGATCTTGTCGCCCGCCTGAATGCCCGCGCTCTCGGCAGGGCTTCCTTTAAATACGCGGGTCACGGTGATGAGTTTGCTATCCGGGTCGGCGAGGAGCTGACAGCCGATTCCGGCGTACTTGCCCTCCGTCTCCTCGTTGAATTTCGCCATCTCTTCCTTGGTATAATAGACGCTGTATACGTCGCCGATGCCTGCCATCAGTCCGACAGCGGCGTTTTCGAGCATGGCGTCCTCGTCCACGTCCTCATAATAATAGTTTTCCACAAGCTGAAACAGCGTCTCCAGCTTCTGATATTTCTGAAGCGATTCATATTCTTCGCGGGAGATGGTGACGGTATCCTCCTGCTTGAACATGGGCAGGCTCGCCGCCTGCGCGGGTATGGCGCTGAGCGTCAGCGCGCCGGCTAAAAGAAACGGGACAAATTTTCTTCTCATTCTGTTCACAATTCCTTTCTAATTGAAAAGAGCCGACCTGTTTATCGGTCGGCAGTTTCCGCAGCGGCTTAATAGACCGGACGCGGCTTATCCTTGCCGCTCTTGCCGAGCAGCATCATCATCTTAAAGGTCACGGCGTCGTCAAATTTGCGCAGGTCAAGCCCTGTCTGGCGCTGCACCTTGTCCAGACGATAGACCAGCGTGTTGCGGTGAATATAGAGCTGGCGCGCCGTATCGGACAGGTTCAGATCCTTGGCAAAGAACATCTCGATGGTATGCAGCATCTCGTCGTTGAACAGGCGCGCGGTCTTGCGGTTGAAGAGGATGCCGTGATAACGGGCGCCCATCTCGCGCGGGATATCCATCAGGAAGCGCTCCAGAACCAGGCTGCGATAGACATAGATGTGCTGCTCGGTCAGGAAGATACGGCCGACCTCGACCGCGCGGCGGGACTCGCGATAGCTCTCGCCGATCTCCGGGAAGGTCTTTTTCGGCTCGCCGATACCGACGACGCAGCTCTTTCCCGCCTCGTCAAGCAGCGTCTGCTCGATCGCCTCAGCAAGCTGGAACAGCTCGTCAAAGGATTCGACATTTTCCATGCTCTTGAGGAACACGACGGTATGCCGATCCATCTCGACCAGCAGATCGCCGCCAGCGCGCGGGACAAGCTCTTCGAGCATGTTGAACGCAGTCTCGTTCTCGGTCTGCAAGATCTGGAACGTAAGCACGCAGCGCTCACGGTTCATCTCGATCTGATGCTCATGCGCCAGCGCTTCCAGCTCGGAACCCGCAAGCTCTTCGCGAAGCACACGGCGATAGACGTCGTAGCGGCTCTGAATCGGCGCTTCGCCGCGGCCCATGGACTGAACCATCGCGCCCGCAAGCACGATGCAGTCATGCGTCGCCGCGCCCTGCGCATCCGCGCAGAGGATCAGCTCCGGCGTGATGCCGATCATCAGGAAGGTCTTTCCCTCAAAGGCGACCGGCATGCCCGGCTCCATGAACTCCGGCAGGTTGATCTTGCTGCGGTTTTCTTCCGGCAAAAGAACAGTTCCCTCGGTGTCCAGCAGCCAGAGCGGCTGCATCAGACGCGCAAGAACCTGTTGAATCTGATTTAAAAAACGCTTCTCAGGAATCATTTTTGGCTTTCTCCTCTCAGCGGTACCGCCAGGACTTAAAACAAATATAAGTCATTATAACGTATAACTCGACAAAAATCCATAGATACGCAAAAATATCTCCGCTAATTTGGCAAAATGTACCGTATATTTGTGGAAAATACACAGAAAACAGCCCACACTCAACGAATGTGGGCTGAAGAAAGCCTATTATGATATCAAATTCATCAACGGTTGAGGATGCTCAGCTCGCTGTCCTTATCGAAGAAATGCAGGCGGTTGGTCTCGAACGCGACCTTAACGGTGTCGCCGGTGCGGGACGTGCTGCGCGGATCGACGCGGGCGACGACGTTGCTGTCCTTGCCGTCTACCTTGAGGTAGAGGTAGGTCTCAGAGCCCATCAGCTCGACGACTTCGACCTTCGCTTCGACGAGGTTGCCGTCCGCGACGGACAGGAAGCGCTCTTCGTCGTGAATGTTCTCCGGACGGATGCCCATGACGACTTCCTTACCGATGTAAGACTCGTCAACCAGCTTGCGGATCTTGGAATCCGGAACCTTGATGGCGTTGCTGCCGAACTCAGCCCAGACGCCGTCGTTGCGCTTGACCAGCTTGGCGTCGAAGAAGTTCATCTGCGGGCTGCCGATGAAGGAGCCGACGAACAGGTTTGCCGGATAATCGTAGAGGTTCTGCGGGGTATCGACCTGCTGGATGAAGCCGTCCTTCATGACGACGATACGCGTGCCCATGGTCATAGCCTCGGTCTGGTCATGCGTAACGTAGATGAAGGTCGTCTGCAAGCGCTGATGCAGCTTGGTGATCTCGGTACGCATCTGCACGCGCAGCTTGGCGTCGAGGTTGGAGAGCGGTTCGTCCATCAGGAAGACCTTCGGGTCGCGGACGATAGCACGGCCGAGCGCGACGCGCTGGCGCTGACCGCCGGAAAGAGCCTTCGGCTTACGGTTGAGCAGCTGCTCGATGGACAGGATCTTCGCCGCTTCGCGAACGAGCTTGTCGATCTCTTCCTTCGGCTTCTTGCGCAGCTTCAGACCGAACGCCATGTTATCGTACACGGTCATGTGCGGATACAGCGCGTAGTTCTGGAAAACCATCGCGATATCGCGATCCTTCGGGGCGACGTCGTTGACCAGGCGGTCGCCGATGTACAGCTCGCCTTCGGAGATTTCTTCAAGACCCGCGACCATACGGAGCGTCGTGGACTTGCCGCAGCCGGACGGACCGACCAGAACGATGAACTCCTTGTCCTCGATATCCAGGCAGAAGTCGGAAACAGCGGTAACGTTGCCGGAATAGATCTTGTAGATGTGGTTGAGCTTCAAGCTTGCCATAATGAAAATCCCCCTCGTTCTTCTTCTAAAAAAGATAACTTGCGAGCCGGTTTATTTCGGTCATCGGCTCATCTTCTGGCTTTATTATACGGATCGTTCGTTTTTTTCGCAATTGAATAAACTCACAAAAAAACGATCCGGCAGCTCCGTTTTTGCTCCCGCATTTCTTCCTGATTTTTGCCGGTTTTATACATTCTGTTCATTTGGCGAAAACGTTACCGTTTTTTTGTGGATTCGACTCAATTTTCCGATTCCGTCATTTTTCATTCATATTCTTTTCAATTCTGCCCCGTTCAGCATGCTTTTTGAACATTATTCTTCAAGTTTATTCATATTCTTTCGTTTTTTGCGTCCTTATATATTCCATCAGTTTTCAGTTATATGCTCAGCTCAGAGCCGGACTTGTGCAGGTTGCACATATACACAATTTAACACACATTCTTGAAAATTCCCGCACAATCCATAGAAATAACGCCATGCTTACGCATGGCGTTATTGATGTTTATCTATATTTCTTTTATTCTTCGACGCGGATCACGCTCTCGGTGGTCACGATTGCGCTGTCCATGCTCGCCAGCGCGCGGCGGACAGCCTGCTCGCTCGCCTTATGCGTCAGGAACACCAGCTGCACGAATCCATCCGCGTCCCGCTCGCCTTTTTGCACCATGGATGCAAAGCTTACGCCCTGCGATGCAAATCTTCCCGAAACCAGGGACAATACGCCCGGCTCGTCCTGCGCGCGCAGGCGGACGAAATGCACGCAGCTCCAGTCCTCCGCCATCTCGCAGGGGGCGCTGCTGACCGCAGGCAGCTTATGCCGCTTCGTTCCCGCCGCCTGAATCAGATCGGAAACCAACGCGCTGGCGGTGGGCATATCCCCCGCGCCGCGCCCGTAGAACATCATGTCTCCGCAGGCATGTCCCTTGACAAAGACCGCGTTGAACGCGTCGTTCACGCTCGCCAGCGGATGCGTATCCGGCACGAACGTCGGATGCACGCGCGCCTGAATCCTGCCGTCCTCTTCCTTTGCGACGGCGAGCAGCTTGAGCGTCAGCCCGAATTCGCGCCCGCATTGCACGTCCAGCGGCGTGATGGCGGTGATGCCCTCGCGGTACACATTTTCAACCGGCACATGGCGATGGAACGCCAGCGTCGAGAGGATGCTCAGCTTATACGCCGCGTCATATCCTTCGACGTCCGCCGTCGGATCAGGCTCCGCCAGACCCAGCTTCTGTGCGTCCGCCAGCACGTCCGCATACGCCGCGCCTTCACGCGCCATGCGGCTGAGGATATAATTCGTCGTGCCGTTGATGATGCCCATCACAGAGGTGATGCGGTTCGCCTGAAGCGAATCGTTCATCGCGCGGATGATCGGGATCGCGCCGCAGACGCTCGCCTCATAATACAGTCCGGCGGCATGCTCACGCGCCGCATGGGTGATCTCGTTCCAATGAGACGCGAGCGCCATTTTGTTGGCGGTGATGACGCATTTACCCTTCTCCAGCGCGCGGATCATATAGGAAGCCGCAGGCTGTTCGCCGCCCATGAACTCCATCACCATCGCGATTTCCGGGTCATCCAGCACGTCTTCGACGCGATCCGTCAGCAGCTGTTCGGGAACATCCCACGCGCGCTTCTTATGGAGCGAGCGCACAAGGATTTTGCGTACATCAAAGCTGACGCCCTCGTTCGCGGCGATTTCCTGACCGTAGGTCTCAAGGAGCTTATACACGCCGCAGCCGATATTGCCGCAGCCCAGAAAACCGATGGCGATTTTTTCCATGCGCTTGTTCTTCCTTTCTTATAGGAAACGTTGGGGCTGCCCGCCCCAAACCCTCAGCAGGGAACATCGTTCCCCGCACCCTTTCCTGAATGTATCGCTTCGCGATACATAGATGCTGAATTGATTTAAGCCGCAGCGAAGCGTAGAAGGGGTTTGGGCGGCAGCCCAACCGTTTCTCACCCGATGTTCCGTTCGTAGATCAGCCGCAGACCGGTCAGTGTCAGATCCGGATTGATCTCGTCGATGACGTCCGAATTGCTCTTGACCAGATGCGCCATGCCGCCGGTCGCGATGACACGGATATGCTCTCCGCCCAGCTCGCGCTTCATCTGCCCGACGATCTTCTCCACCGAGCCGATGTAGCCGTACAGAATGCCCGCCTGAATGTTGGATACCGTCGTCTTGCCGATGACCTGCGACGGAAGCACCAGCTCGATAGACGGCAGCTTCGCCGTGCCTGTCGAAAGCGCGCGGTTCATCATCCGCAGACCCGGGCCGATCGCGCCGCCGAGGAACTCTGCCTTGCCGGATACGACGCCGTAGGTCGTCGCCGTGCCGAAGTCGATGAAGATGGACGGTCCGCCGTAAAGCGTGGATACCGCAACGGCATTGGCGATACGGTCGCTGCCCAGCTCCCGCGGGTTCTCATAGCGGATATTCAATCCGGTTTTCATGCCCGGCACGAGCAGCCGCGGCTCCAAGTGGAAGTAATCGCGGCACATATGCTCGATGGTATAGTTGATGGTCGGCACAACGGAGGAGATCATGATCCCCTCGACATCCTGCATATTCAGGTTGTGATAGCGGAACAGATCCGCCATAATGATGCCGTATTGATCCGACGTCATCGCAGAATCCGTCGCGCAGCGCCAGCGCTTGACCAGCCTGCTGCCATCGAATACGGCGGCTTTGATATTGGTATTTCCGATATCCATTGCAACGATCATAATTCTATCCCCTAACCGGTCTTATTCTGTTTAACGATGCCCGTTCATCCGGCTCATCGCCTTCAGGACGCTCGAACCGATCGCCGTGCCTGCGATGGAGCAGACGACAGCCTCCACAACGCCCTGCACGCCCGTCAGCAGCACGACGAACATCAGCGGATTGCTCGCGCCCTTGGCGATGACCAGGCTCTGCACATAATCCGTATGGTAAAACGCCAGCACGATGAAGCCCATGAAGAACAGCGTGTTGAGCAGCGGCGCGGACAGCGACGTCACAAAGCAGTCCGCCGCCGTATTCTTGCAGACCTTCTTCATCCCGCAGCAGACCATGCCGACGCAGAAGCCCATCAGCAGCCGCATGCCAAAGCACAGGATAAACGTATTGACCGCCGAAATGCCCAGCAGCGTCGAGGTCATGATCGACGCGCCCTTAATCGCGTCCATAAAGCTGACAAGGCCGAAAACACCGCCCAGTATCGCGCTTGCCATCGGCCCCAATACGATAGCGCCGACCGCGATCGGCACAGTCAAGAACGACATATACAGCGGGCCGACCGGCACGCTGCCCAGACCAATGAGCTTCATCACAAGCTCCACCGCCACCAGGATGGCAAGCTGAGTCAGGTACTGTACGTTCGTCAGGTTGTTCTTCTTCGGCTGAGTATTCATTTTTCTTTCCTCCGTTCGGGTTCTCTCAGGATACCCGACAAGTCTTTGCCGCGCTCTGCGGCGTCGATTCATTTCCGACCTTCCAAGGTCTGCCCTGCATGCAGCGGCAGCCAGAATCGCGTATATTGTACCAAATATACGCCTGTTTGACAAGTTTTTGCAGGGAATTTCCGCGTTTCATCAATCGTTTCCGTATTCACGAATCGCCGCTTTCCCGCGCCGATTCGTTTTCCGTTGACAGCCTGCCCCCCGAAGGCTTACAATAGATGATGGTTTAGAATATCTGTTTCATAGAGCAAAGACCGATATCCCGCTTTGCTTTCAACATCTCAAGGAGTTTTCATGAACAAAAAGACCGTCATTGAATATGCCGCCGCCATCGTCGTCTGTTTCCTCATCGGCTGCGGCGCCGCGCTTGGACTGAACGCCTATGACCGATACGCCGAGCATATCACGCCCATCTCCGGCGGGCAGACCATCGACTTTTCCGCCTATGGCTTTTCGCTGACCGTTCCAGACGATTTCGCTCTGAACGATTATACGACCAACAATTCTGCGGAAGGCGGAAACGCCCTGTTCGCCGGATGCGCTTACGGCGGGCTTGGTGAACTGTACATCTTCTGCTATACCAATGAATCCGGCGACGCGCTCTCTCAATACAAAGCGCAGGACGTTGTGACCTATTATATGAACGCGGGCGCCACCGACGTTCGCATACGCACGCTTGGCGGACGGCACTTCATCTGTTACCGCGCGACGGTTCAAACCAGCGACGGCGAAGAAACGTGGGACACCTACGAAACATGGGACAGCGATATTCAGATTTCCTTTGAAACCCGCATGGCGCCGGAGGACGTTCTGCCGATTTTAGCAACGATTACTTTTTAAGGAAACGATGTGGGACGCTGTCCCACACCCTGCCAAGAACCTGAGGTTCTTGGATTTCCCGATTCGCTTCGCGGCGGTTTAAATCGTTTTTAACGGACGACGCGCATACGCGTCTCATCCTTAGAAGATAATTAAAACCTTTTTTCAGCTATCGCGCAGCGATAGCATAGTGAGGGTGCAGGGGAATCATTCCCCTGCTGGGGTTTGGGGCGAAGCCTCAATCGTTCCTTTTCATTTATTTACCTGACACACAAGGAGCATCACGCTATGGCTTTCGCACATCTTCATCTGCACACCGAATACAGTCTCCTGGACGGCGCAAACCGCATCGGTCCCCTGCTGGATCGCATCAAAGAACTGGGCATGGACGCTTGCGCCATCACGGATCACGGCGTCATGTACGGCGTCGTGGATTTCTACACCGAGGCGAAAAAGCGCGGCATCCATCCCGTCATCGGATGCGAGATCTACGTCTGCAACGACATGGACGACCGCAGCGCCGCCAACGGCATGCGCGCGATGAACCACCTCATCCTGCTCTGCGAAACGCAGGAAGGCTATCAGAATCTGACCAAGCTGGTCAGCGAGGGCTGGACGCGCGGCTTTTACTATCGCCCGCGTGTGGACATGGCGACGCTCCGGAAATACGCCAAAGGTTTAATCGCGTCGAGCGCCTGCTTATCCGGCAAGCTGGACAAGCTGCTGCTGGACGGCAATTTTGAAGCCGCCTGCGCCCATGCCCGCGAGATGGAAAGCATTTTCGGCAAGGGCAACTACTTTGTCGAAATTATGGATCACAACATCGAGGACGAAAAGCGCGTCGTTCCCCTTCTGGTGCAGGTCAGCCGCGAGACCGGCATCCCGCTCATCGCGACAAACGACTGCCACTATCTGACCCGCGAGGACGCGGACGCGCAGGAAGTCCTCATGTGCATCCAGACCGGCAAAACGCTCGACGACGCCAACCGCATGCGCATGGAAACCCGCGAGCTATACGTCAAGAGCGAGGAAGAGATGCGGCGCGTATTCCCCGAATACGCCGAGGCCATCGAGCGTACGGAGGAAATCGCCAAGCGCTGTCACGTCGATTTTGTGTTCGGCGAAACAAAGCTCCCCCGCTTCCCCACGGAGGCGGGCGAGACGAGCGAGCAGATGTTCCGCCGTCTCTGCGAAAAGGGGCTTGCCGAGCGCTATCAGCCCATCACGCAGGAAGCGCGTGACCGCATGGAATACGAGATCGGCGTTATCTCGAAGATGGGCTACGTCGATTACTTCCTCATCGTCTGGGACTTCATCAATTACGCGCGCAGTCAGGGCATCGTCGTCGGGCCGGGGCGCGGCTCAGGCGCCGGCTCCATCGTCGCCTACTGCATGTATATCACCCAGCTCGACCCCCTGCGTTACAGCCTGCTGTTCGAGCGATTCCTCAATCCGGAACGCGTATCCATGCCGGATATCGACGTCGATTTCTGTTACGAGCGCCGTCAGGAGGTCATCGACTACGTTGCCCGCCGCTACGGCGCGGATCACGTCAGCCAGATCATCACGTTCGGAACGATGAGCGCCCGCGCCGTCGTCCGCGATGTCGGGCGCGTGCTGGGTTATCCGTATGCCGAGGTGGACGCGGTATCCAAGTCCATCCCGTTCGAGCTAAATATGACGCTTGCCCGCGCGCTTGAGATATCGCCCGAACTGAGAAAGAACTATCAGGAGGATTCGCGCGTCAAGCGGCTCATCGACACGAGCCGCGCGCTCGAAGGTCTGCCCCGCCATGCTTCCACGCACGCGGCAGGCGTCCTCATCACCGATAAGCCTGTCACAGATTACGTCCCGCTCCAGCGGAACGACGAGGTCATCACCACGCAGTTCCCGATGGGAACCATCGAAAAGCTCGGCCTGCTCAAGATGGATTTCCTCGGTCTGCGCACCTTGACGGTCATCCGCGACGCGCTCGACCTGATGCGCGACGCAGGCGTAGATATGAAAGCCGAAGACATTCCTCTGGACGACAAGGCGGTCTACGACATGATCTCCGATGGCGAAACGGACGGCGTGTTCCAGCTCGAATCCGGCGGCATGCGCAGCTTCCTGTCCAACATGAAGCCGCAGAATTTTGAAGATATCATCGCCGCCATTTCGCTCTACCGCCCCGGCCCGATGGACTCCATCCCCCGCTATATCGAGGGCAAAAACAATCCGGAATCCATACACTATCTGCATCCCAAGCTCAAGCCTATCCTCGACGTCACCTATGGCTGCATGGTCTATCAGGAGCAGGTCATGCAGATCGTCCGCGACCTTGCGGGCTATTCCTACGGGCGAAGCGACCTTGTCCGCCGCGCAATGGCGAAAAAGAAGCACGACGTCATGGCGAAGGAACGCGAGATCTTTATCAACGGTTTGGAAGAGGACGGCAAGATCGTCGTTCCGGGCTGCGTCCGCAACGGCGTCAGCGCGGAGATTGCCAGCCAGCTGTTCGATGAAATGACCGCTTTCGCTTCCTACGCGTTCAATAAATCCCACGCGGCGGCTTACGGCGTGGTCGCTGTGCGCACGGGCTGGCTCAAGCGCCATTACCCCGTTCAGTTCTTCGCCGCGCTGCTCAATTCCGTATCCTCGGACAGCGGCAAAGTCGCGGAATACTCGCAGTATTGCCGCAAGCACGACATTCCCCTGCTTCCGCCGGATATCAACCAGAGCGTTCGCAAATTCTCCGTCGGCAAAAACGCGCAGGGCGTCAGCGGCATCCGCTTCGGTCTGGGCGCAATCAAATCATGCGGCGACAAAGCCATCGACTCCATCATCGAGCAGCGGCGCAAGGGCGGCGCATATAAGGATATCTTTGATTTCTGCCAGCGGATGGACACCGAGCAGGTCAACAAGCGCGTCGTCGAATCGCTCATCCTCTCCGGAGCGATGGACTGCACCGGTGCAAAGCGCACGCAGCTCATGGCGGTCTACGAAAGCGCGCTGGACGGCGCGAACCAGAGCCGCCGCAACAATGTCCGCGGTCAGATTTCCCTCTTTGGCGACGGCATGCTTGAAGATGTGACGCCCACCCTGCCGGATATTCCGGAATACAATCTGCGGACGATGCTCAGCCTTGAGAAGAATGTAACCGGTCTATATATCTCCGGTCATCCGCTGGGCGACTATACGAAATCGCTTGCCGCGCTCTCCATGAATACATCCCGTCTGGCAGAGCTGATGGAAGCGCCCGACCACGGGCTTGCTTCCGATGGTCAGCGCGTGCGCATGGGCGGCATGCTGACGGAGGTTCGACAGAAAGCGACCAAAGCGGGCAACCTGATGGGCTTTGCCACGCTCGAGGACCTGACGGGAACCATTGAAGCGCTGGTTTTCCCGAAGGTTCTCGAACGCGTCAGCACGGAACTGACGCCGGATACCGCGGTCATCCTCGGCGGCAGGCTTTCCATCCGCGAAGAAGAAGAGCCAAAGCTGCTGCTGGACACGGTCGAGCCGCTCTACACAGACGCCGAACTTGCGCAGATGGAAGCGCAGGGTACAATTTCCCCCGCGACAAAGCAGGTTCTTCCGGGAAAGACGCTCTATCTGCGTCTCCCCAGCGACAGCGCCATTTCGATGATTACGCCGGTTTTACAGCGTTCTCCGGGGTCTATCGCGGTCGTACTCTACATTGAAAGCACGGGCGCAAAGCTTCGCGCGCCGGAGAAGCTCTTCATCACGCCGGTTCAATCGCTGATTGACGAATTAAGCGGCATGCTGGGTCACAAGAATGTAGTCTTGAAGTAAAGGGGAACGTTGGGGGGGACGTTGGGGCTGCTCGCCCCAAACCCTCGGCAGGAACCTGAGGTTCCTGCACTTCCCACATCTGATTGCTCCGCAATCAGGGAGAATAAAATAAAAATGGCTTGTTGAGCAGAGAAACTCACCAAGCCATTTTCTATATGTGTGAAAACAGATTTCTTTCAGCTATCGCGAAGCGATAGCGTAGTGGGGGTGCAGGGGAATCATTCCCCTGCTGGGGTTTGGGGCAAAGCCCCAACGTCCCCCCCAACGTTCCCATCGCCCCGCTCACTCGTACGTCAGTACCGGAACGTCCTTTTCAAGTCTCGTGACGTTGATGACGTAGTCCCGTACAAAAC
>CAKTXP010000035.1 GCA_934631055.1 uncultured Clostridia bacterium
ATATTAAGAAATTCAGCTATTCTTTCATTTGCGGAAAGGGCTATTCTCCCCCCTTCGGGGGAGAATAGCTTTTTGTCCACATTCTGAGCGCGGAAACGGTCAACCGTTTCCGCCGCAGCTTGTTGACATAAGCAAACTTGTCTTGAACAGCAATATTAAGAAATTCAGCTATTCTTTCATTTGCGTAAAGGGCTATTCTCCCCCCCTTCGGGGGAGAATAGCTTTTTGTCTACAGTCTGAGCGTGGAAACGGTCAACCGTTTCCGCCGTTTATTTATCCCAGATAAGCTTTACGAACAGCGTCGTCGTGCATGAGCATATCGGCGCTGCCTTCCTTGAAGATATGTCCCGTTTCCAGAACATAGGCGCGGTTTGCGATGGACAGCGCCATCTGCGCGTTCTGCTCGACCAGCAGGATGGTCGTCCCTGCCTTGTTCAGGGAGAGGACGATATCGAAAATCTGCTCGACCAGCAGCGGCGCAAGACCCATCGACGGCTCGTCGAGCATCAGCAGCTTCGGCTTGCTCATCATCGCGCGTCCCATCGCGAGCATCTGCTGCTCGCCGCCGGAGAGCGTACCGGCGATCTGGCGCTGGCGCTCCTTCAGGCGCGGGAACAATTCAAAGACGTGTTCCAGCGACGGCGCGATCTCGCTCGCCTGCCGCGTGTAGCCACCCATTTCCAGGTTCTCGCGTACACTCATCTGCTGGAATACGCGGCGTCCCTCCGGACAGAGCGCCAAGCCCTGCCCGACGACCTTGTTGGCGGGCGTATGGGTGATATCCTTGCCTTCAAAGACGATCGAGCCGCTTCTGGGCTTGAGCAGACCCGCGACGGTGTTCATCGTAGTGGATTTGCCCGCGCCGTTCGCGCCGATCATCGTGACGATCTCCCCCTGGTTGACCTCGAAGGAGATGCCCTTGATGGCGTGGATGCTGCCGTAATAGACGTTCAGGTTTTCAACCTTCAGCATGCTCATCGCTTAATTCTCCTTCCGCTTGCCCAGATAAGCCTCGATGACCACCGGGTTATTCTGAATCTCTTCCGCCGTGCCTTTGGCGATGATCTTGCCATAGTTGAGGACGCAGATGCCCTCGCAGATGCCCATGACCAGACTCATGTCATGCTCGATCAGCAGGATGGCGATGTGGAACTGGTCGCGGATCTTGGTAATGTTCTCCATCAGCTCTTCGGTCTCGTGCGGGTTCATGCCCGCCGCAGGCTCGTCCAGCAGCAGCAGTGACGGATTCGTCGCCAGCGCGCGGACGATCTCCAAACGGCGCTGCGCGCCGTAAGGCAGGCTGCCCGCCTGATGATTCGCCAAGTCCTGCATATCGAAGATGCTGAGCAGATCAAGCGCATGCTCGTGCATCTCGCGCTCGCCGCGCCAGTAGCCCGGCATGCGGAAGATGCCGGAGAACATGCCGTAACGCACCTGATTATGCAGACCGATGCGCACATTGTCCTCGACGGACATGTTGCCGAACAGACGGATATTCTGGAAGGTTCGGGCGATGCCGAGCTTGTTCGCCTGCGCGGTGTTCATGCCCGCGGTATCGCGTCCGTTGAGCAGGATGGTTCCCATCGTCGGCTGATAGACCTTAGTCAGCAGGTTAAAGACGGTCGTCTTGCCCGCGCCGTTCGGGCCGATCAGACCGGCGATCTCCGTTTTGCCGATGACCAGATTGAAATCCTCGACGGCATGCAGACCGCCGAAGTCGATGCCCAGATTACGCGTCTCCAGCACGGGGCGCTCGTTCAGATCGCGCTCAGGAATGATGCCGTGGCTCGGCGCCGGAACCATCTTGGTCGTGGAACGTTTCTTGAATTCCGTCATGCCTCGTCATCCTCCTTCTTCTGCCCGCGCTTATGCGGAATGATGCGCTGCACCATGCTGCGCAGGGTCGGGTTGTTCGTCGCCAGCATGACCAAAATCAGCACGATGGCGTAGATGAGCATGCGGTAGTTGGCGAACGCGCGCAGCAGCTCCGGCAGGATCGTCAGCAGCGTTGCGGAGATGATCGAACCGCGGATGTTGCCGATGCCGCCCAGAACGACGAACACCAGGATCAGGATGGACGTATCGAACTTGAACTTGGACGCCGCAACGGTCGAGAAATTCAGTCCATAGAGCGCGCCCGCCATGCCCGCCAGCACGGCGGAGGTGACGAACGCCATCATCTTATATTTGGTCACGTTCAGACCCATCGCCTCGGCGGCGATGCGGTTATCGCGGATTGCCATGATGGCGCGGCCGGAGCGGCTGTCGATGAGGTTCAGCACGACAAAAAGCGTGAACAGCACGAGCACAAAGCCCATGCCGAACGTCGCGATCTTGGATACGCCGGTCGCGCCCGCCGGTCCGTTGACCAGCAGCTTGCCCGGCACATTGGGATTATTAAAGGCGACATGCAGGCTGCTTCCATCCAGAGAGATATACAGGCAGTTGATGACGTTGCGGATAATCTCGCCGAACGCCAGCGTGACGATTGCCAGATAGTCGCCCCGCAGGCGCAGAACCGGAATGCCGATCAGAACGCCCGCAATGCCCGCGGCAACGCCGCCGGTGATAATCGCCGCCAGCAGGACGACGGTTTTGTTATCCAGCCCCATGCCCTTGCTCAGCCACATGGACATGACGATTCCGGAGAACGCGCCGACGCTCATGAAGCCCGCGTGTCCCAGGCTCAGCTCGCCGGAAATGCCGACCGTCAGATTCAGGGAGACCGCCATGACGATATACGCGCAGATCGGCACGAGCTGACCCTTGAGCGAACGGGTCATCACGCCGGTGGAAATGAGAATCTGACAGGCGATGAACGCCGCGATGACGATGGCATATGTAATCAGATTGGCGCGGAGTTTTTTGCTTTTCATCGTGTTCACCTCACACTTTCTCGCGCACGGGCTTGCCGAGCAGACCGGTCGGCTTGACCAACAGCACGAGGATCAGCACGGCAAAGACGAGCGCGTCGCCCAGCTCCGTGGACACATACGCCTTGCCCAGAATCTCGATGATGCCCAGCAGCACGCCGCCGATCATCGCGCCCGGAATAGAACCGATGCCGCCGAAAACAGCCGCGGTAAACGCCTTGATACCCGGCATGGAGCCGGTCGTCGGCTGAAGGGTCGGATAGGCGGAGCAGAGCAGCACGCCCGCAATCGCCGCCAGCGCAGAACCGATGGCGAACGTCATGGAGATCGTCGCGTTAACGTTGATGCCCATCAGCTCAGCCGCGCCCTTGTCCTCCGACACGGCGCGCATCGCCTTGCCGAACTTGGTGCGGCTGGTGAACTGCGTAAGCGCGGCCATGATGAGGATATTTGCCAGAACGGTGACAATTGTTTCTCCCGAAATGACCAGCTGCCCATCCAGCAGCGTGATCGAACCGATGGAAACCACGGAAGAGAAGCTCTTCGGCGTGGAGCCCCAGATGATGAGCGCGAGGTTCTGGAGGAAATAGCTCACGCCGATCGCCGTGATCAGGACGGCGAGCGACGGCGCCTGACGCAGCGGCTTATACGCCAATCCTTCGATGACGATGCCCAGCACGGTACAGACCGCCATCGCCAGGACGACGGAGAGAACGGCGGGCAGACCCAGATACTGCATCGCGCAGAAGGAAACATACGCGCCGATCATGATGACGTCGCCGTGGGCAAAGTTCAGCATCTTGGCGATGCCGTAGACCATCGTATAGCCCAGCGCGATGATGGCGTAGACGCTTCCCAGACTGATGCCGTTGATCAGATAGGAAAGAAACAATGTCATGTCGTTCACCTCATTTTCCGGTATAGGGAGAAACGTTTGGGGCAAAGCCCCAGACTCTGCCAGAAACCTGAGGTTTCTGGACTTCCCGCTTCATGTGCCGCTTCGCGATACATATGGAAAAGCTTCTGCTTCTCAGATTGAATAAATACAACAAAAGTACATGGCTCCGACCAGCGCCGAAGCCATGTACGCTGAGATTGCTCGATTTACTCCGCGCTGACGTAAGCGCCATCCTTGATGACGACAGCGATCGGCGTCTTGGTGACCTCACCGGTGGCGCTCCACGTCATCGTGCCGGTCAGACCTTCGACCTGAATCTCCTGGAACGCCGCGATCAGCATGTCGCAGGCTTCCTCAACCGGAGTATCCGCAGTGATGCCAGCCTTTTCGCAGGCGGCAGCCAGAGCGTAGATTCCGTCGTAAGCGTCAGCAGCGAACTGGTTCGGCACGACGCCGCACTTCTCTTCATAC
The DNA here is from genome assembly GCA_934631055.1 of uncultured Clostridia bacterium. GTDB lineage: Bacteria > Bacillota > Clostridia > Christensenellales > Aristaeellaceae > Ventricola. Next base: position 4,243 of record CAKTXP010000035.1, read on the forward strand.
TTGGCGACGAAAGAAGCGGTCTTCTCGTCCTTGGCGTCCGCGGCGAACGGCGTCAGCATCATCAGACCCTCGGCGAGGCTGGTGTCAAATCCCTCGATGGCAAGGATGCCGTCCATGCCGTCCACGCCGAAGAAGGTCGGCTTGAAGCCCATGGTATCCGCCTGCTTGAGGATCATGGAAGCCGGGGTGTAATAGATCGGCAGGAAGACCAGCTCAGCGCCCGCTTCCTTGGCGGCAGTCACCTGAACGGAGAAGTCGGTCGTTTCATCGGTGAAGGTGGAAACGGCAACGATCTCCAGACCCAGCTCCTTCGCCTTGGCGTCGAAGGTCTGGTAGATGCCGGTGGAATACGCATCGGCGTTGTTGTAGATCACGGCGACTTTGCTCGCCAGCTTATGCTCGGCGATATACTCAGCGGAAGCCGTGCCCTGTGCCGGGTCGGTGAAGCAGACCTGATAGACGTTGTCCTTATCAGCGGTCACATCGACGGAGGAAGCGGACGGGGTCAGCATAAAGACGCGATCCTCGTATGCCTGAGCGCCGACGGCGATGCAGGGGTTGGTGGTGACGCAGCCCAGAATCATCTGAGCGCCCCAGTCGAGCAGGTTGTTGTAAGCGTTGACGGACTTCTCCGCGTCATGCTCATCGTCCTGCGTATTCAGCTCGTACTGCTGACCGCCCAGCGCGTTCAGCTCATCCACGGCGATCTGAGCGCCATCGGCAACGGCATTGCCGTAGATAGCGGCGGCGCCGGTCAGCGGTCCGATCATACCGATCTTGATAGCTCCCTCAGCCAGCGCGAGCGGCGCGGTCATCGTCATCACAGCGGCAAGCGCGGCAGCGAACAACTTCTTCATATTGTATTCCCCCTAAAGGACGCGGCACAGAGCCGCGGATGATTCGGCGGACCGGAGCGCCAGCCCCGTCCCCGCCGTTGATAGGAGGTATTATACAGCAAAGTTTTGTGGGAAACAAGAGCGATATTTCAGTTTTCTTCACTTTATCCATGAATCTTTTTCAATTTACGGCATTGATTTTACATTATCCTGCAATTCATTGCTCAAATTCACCAAAATTAGAGCTGATTTGCTGATAGATGCAGGACGAAGCGCCTTTGCCCTCTCAGTCTGCTGACGCAGACAGCTCCCCCCAGAGGGGGGAGCCAAGACATGCCCCCTTGCCTCTCTCTTTGGGAGAGGTGTCCCGAAGGGACGGAGAGGGCTTCTCTTTACAGCACCTCTCCAAGCGTAGAAATCACGTTTTCAACGCTGATGGGCTTGGGGATATAAGCGTTCATACCGGCGGCAAAGGCTTTCTGCTTATCCTCTTCAAAGGCGTTGGCAGTCATGGCGATAATCAGGATATCTTTGCGCGCATCCCGCATGGCGCGGATCTTTTCCGTCGCTTGATAACCGTCCAGCCGCGGCATCTGGATATCCATCAGGATGGCATCGTAATATCCGGCAGGCTTCTCCGTCAGCACCCGCACACAGGCTTCGCCATCCTCCGCGCGTTCGCACAGCAGCCCGTTTTCGGAAAGCACCGTCATCGCGATCTCGGCGTTCAGGTCGTTGTCCTCAGCGATCAGGATGCGTTTGCCGCGCATCTTTGGGATAAGCGCTTCCTTCCTGCGCGTCCGGCGCTGCTCGATCTTCTGCTTGTCCGCGATGGGGAATGCGACGACGATGGTCGTCTTTGTCCCCTTGCCGACGGCGCTTTCGACTTCGATGGTGCCTTGCATCAGGTCGAGCAGCGCCTTGACGATAGGCAGTCCCAGACCGCTGCCGACGACGCTGCTCTCCGTGCTGCTCCTTTCGCGGGTGAATTCTTCAAAGATATGCGGCAGGTAGTCCGCGCTCATGCCGACGCCCGTGTCCTGAACGACGATGCGGTAAGCGGCATATTCCGGCTTTTCGGCGGGTATTTCCGTCAAGTCAAGCATGATCTTTCCGCCGTCCGGCGTATACTTCACCGAATTGCCCACGATGTTGATGAGGACTTCCCGCATCTTCGTATCGTCGCAGAGGATATGGTCGTGCCGAATATCTGCGCGGCAGGCGAACGTCAAACGCTTCTCCCGGCAGGACGGCTCAAAGACCGCGCCCAGCGAATCGACCATCTCCCGAATATCGCAGACCTCGGCGCTGAGCGTTTCCTTGCCGCTCTCGATACGCGCCATTTCCAGAACATGATTGATGAGCGAAAGCAGGAAGTCGCTGGACGTGCGTATCTTGGCGATGTAGTCCAGCGCCTTTTCCCGCTCGTCGATATGTTCCTCCAGCAGCTCGGAAAAGCCCATGATGGCGTTCATCGGCGTGCGGATATCGTGGCTCATGTTGAACAGGAAGCGCGTCTTTGCAGCGTTTGCCGCCTTTGCCTTTTCCGCCGAACGCTCAATCTCCTCGGCGTACTGCTCGTCCTTCACATGGCGCATTTCAAACTGCCAGTATACCAAAGCCAGCATGAACGACAGCCCCATGCAGAGCATGCTGTCCAGCAGCATCTGCGTTCCGGACATCCAGCCTTTCGTCGGCGCGATATCAAAATGCCAGGTGTCGTTCGGCACTTCGTAGACAACTTCCAGATTTTCCACCAGCGCGAGATTCTCTGCCTGCGCGATGGTCACATATTCGCCGGTCGTGATATCCCGTTTCCAGATATGATAGGAATAGGAAGCCTCTTCGAGCTTATCGAGTTCGAGCTTGGCGATAAAGTTATCCCAGTTGATGACCAGCAGCAAATAACCCCAGAACTGCCTTTCTCCGCTGTCCGCCGTGATATAGATGGGATCGAACAGCAATGCGCCCATTCCGCCCTGAACCAGCTCGAACGGGCCGGCGATGGTATACCGCCCGCTTTGGCGCGCCAGCTCAGCATAGCCCTGCCGCTCTTCGTTTTCCAGCAGATCCAGCCCGAACGCTTCTTCGTTCCCCTCTTCGGGATAGACCTGCGTCACCACGCCGCCGGGCGCTATTTCGATCGCCATGAGGACGCCGTCGTCTTCCCACAGGCTGAGCGCCAGCGCGTCAAACTGCTTGCCGTCGATCTGATAGCCGGATTCGATCAGGCACTTGAAGAAGTCCGATTTAGTCAGATAGACATCCATCTGGGATTCCATGCGGCGTATCGTCGTCTCCGCGGCATAGATTGCCTCGTTCTGTTTTTCTTCCTTACGTTGAAGCGACTGATAATGCGCAAAGCCGTTGATAATCAGAAAAGCGACAAGAAAAACGATGATCGCACGTATATAAACGATTTGACTGCGTTTCATCTTAGACAACATACGGGGTTCCTCTTCTTACTTTTTATATCCATCAAAACAGGGAAACGTTTGGGGCTGCCGTTTGGGGCTGCCGCCCCAAACCCTGCCTGGGGACCAGTCCCCAGACCCTATCTTCGCTTCGCGGCGGCTTAAATTATTTTTAACGAACGACGCGCATGCGCGTCGTATGCCTAAGATGATTAAAACCAGCGCGAAGCGGAGAATGGAGTCTGAGGGGATTGAAATCACGCGCCCGCTGTGCGGGATTCAGCGTGATGGAAATCGGAAATCGTAAGAAACGCTTGCGTTTCTATACGAGTTTCCCGGACCGATATCCCTCAGGCAGGTTTGGGATTGGAGCCACACGCCCGCAGTGCGGGATTCAGTGTGGCGGAAATCGGAAATCGTAAGAAACGCTTTGCGTTTCCATACGAGTTTCCCGGGTCGGCAGCCCAACGTAGCTTTCGTGCCTCTTTCAACATTTTATAATTTCCGCTAATTTTCGTCAATAGGACGCGTCTTTTTCTGTCCGTCCGGGCGCATTTCGGGGCTAGCCATTCGGCGCATAACACGTTATAATAAAGAGCATTTGATTTTTCGAGCGTTTTTTTCAAAAGGTGAACACATGATCTTCAATTCATTTTCCTATCTCGTCTTTTTCCCCGTGGTAACGCTGCTGTATTTCCTGCTGCCCAAAAAGATCCGCTGGGTCTGGCTGCTCGTCAGCAGCTATTATTTCTATATGAATTGGCACGCGGAATATGCGCTGCTGATGGCGGCAAGCACAGTCGTCACCTATGCCTGCGCGCTGCTCGTCTCGCGCTTCAAGGAGCAAAAGACGCGCAAATTCGTCCTCATCGCGGGCATCGTGTTCAACGTCGGTCTGCTGGGTTATTTCAAATATACCGGCATGTTCATCGACATCCTGAATCGGGCATGCGCCTTCCTGGGCTTTGAGATGCAGCTTCCGCAGGTCGATATCCTGCTGCCGGTAGGCATCAGCTTCTATACCTTCCAGGCGCTGGGATACATGATCGACGTCTACAAGGGGCGGACGAAAGCGGAGACCAACCTCTTCCGCTATGCGCTGTTCATCTCGTTCTTCCCGCAGCTGGTCGCCGGTCCCATCGAGCGGAGCAGCCGTCTGCTCCGCCAGCTTTCCACGCCGCATGATTTCGATTTCAAGCGCGCCCGCGACGGTCTGCTCATCATGCTGCTGGGCTTCTTTGAAAAGGTCGTCATCGCCGACCGCGCGGCGATCTACGTCAACGCCATCTTTGGCGACTGGGTCAACGCGTCGGGCGCGCAGATTGCGCTGGCGACCGCCGTCTTTGCCATTCAGGATCTCTGCGATTTCGCAGGGTACAGCTATATCGCCATCGGCACGGCAAAGGTGCTGGGCGTCGAGCTGATGACCAACTTCCGCCAGCCGTATTTCGCCCATTCGGTCACGAACTTCTGGGCGCGCTGGCATATCAGCCTGAGTTCGTGGTTCCGCGATTATATCTATTTCCCGCTCGGTGCGGGGCGTAAGGGGCCCGCGCGCAAGGCGCTCAACGTGATGATCGTCTACACCATCAGTGGCTTATGGCATGGCGCGGCGCTCAAGTACGTCGCATGGGGCATGCTCAACGGCGCGCTGCAAGTGGTCGAGGGTTTCCTGCCGCAGGCGCGTCCCAAGCGCTTCGTAAAGCTGCATCACGTTTGCAGCGTGCTGTGGACGGATCTTCTCATCCTGATTACGATGCTGATTTTCCGCGCAAACTCGCTGAGCGCCGCGCTGGGCATGCTCCTGCGCATCCCGACCGCATGGACAGAGCCGACGCTGACGACGGGCTTCTCCGCGATGCAGTCGCTTTGTCTGGGCGTATGCGTCGCCATACTCTTCGCCATCGAGCTGCTGCACGAGAAACGCAGGACGCTGACCGAGCTGACCGACCGTCTGCCCGCCGCCGCGCGCGGCACGCTGTATCTGCTGGCGATTCTCGCTATCGCCGTGTTCGGCGTCTGGGGCGCGGGATACAGCGCGCAGGCGTTCATCTACTTCCAGTTCTAATCCATTCCTTCCGCTCAGCCCGAAGGGATGTTCACGAGGTCCTAATATGAAACGATTCTTCTGCATTCTCCTCTTTATCGCCGCAGTCATCGGTGGGCTTCTGCTCTGCGACCATATCACCCGAAGGGACGACAGCGAGCGCAAATTCAGCTCCTTTTACAGCGAAAAACAGGATATCGACGTCTATTTCATGGGCACGAGCCACGTTCTGGACGACATCACGCCGATGGAGCTTTGGCGCGATTTCGGCGTGGCCAGCTACAACATGGGTACGTCGTCCGAATGCCTGGGGCTGACGGAATGGATGCTCAAGCTGACCGCCGAAATCCACAAGCCCAAAGTCGCGGTCATCGACGTCTACTACATCGACAAGCCGCTCGATTTGGAATGGACGTACAGCTACCGCCATCTCTTTTTTGACAGCTATCCGCTTTCTTTCAGGAAGTTTGAAGCCGTCCGCGCGACGCTTCCCAAGAGCCAGTGGATGGAGTTCATGATGCCTTTCTCGCTCTACCACAGCCGCTGGGAGGAGCTGATGACCGGCGGAGGCGAACGGATGATCAACTGCGAGCCGTTCATGATGGGCAGCGAAATGCGCATCGGGCGCGGCGAACCGCTTCCCTATACCCGCACGCAGGCAATGACTGAGGGCGAACTGCCGGGCATCCAGCCGCTCAGGAACATCGTTGCCTACTGCCGTGAGAACGGCATCGAACCAGTCTTTATGGCATTGCCCGCGCCGGTATCCGAAGAGGAACAGGCGAACATGAACAGCGTCCAGCGGCTCGCGGACGAGCTGGATGTGCCGTTCCTGAATCTGTTCGACGAGGATACGGGCATCGACTTTTACGCCGACTGCTACGACTATCTGGGGCATATGAATCCGGACGGCGCAAGCAAGCTGACGCATTTTGTCGGTCAGTGGCTGACCGAGCATTACGCGCTCACAGACCATCGCGGCGACAGCGCCTATTCCGGCTGGGAAGAAAAGCTGGAGCAATACGAAGCCTACCGCGCGGAGAATTGGGAAAACAGCGAATTCGTTCAGTCCGTCGGGTCTTGACAAATCGCCCCGCTCTGATAGAATGATAGGGTAAGCAGAAAAAGGAGTATGATTCCCATGAATTTTGAACAGCTGAAAGAAGTCATCGTCGCAACCCTGCCCAACTGCAATCCCGACGCCGTCACACCGGAAGCCCAGCTCGTCCCCGACGTCTGTGCGGACAGTCTGGACACGGTCGAACTGAGCATGGCAATCGAGGACAAGCTCGGCGTGAGCATGCCCGACGGCTTGATGGCAACATTCCTGACCGTGAACGACCTTCTGACCTATCTGAAGGAAAACAAGTAAGCCCGAAAGACCCGCGCCGCGGGTCTTTTTTGAAAGCGAGAGGGGAACGAAGAAACGATTGGGGCTCCGCCCCAAACCCCGGCAGGGAACCTTGTTCCCTGCACCCTTTCTCCGCTTCGCGGCGGCTTAAATCAGTTCTACTGAACGACGCGCATGCGCGTCGTATGTTTAAGTTTATTAAAACCAGCGCGAAGCGAAGATGGGGTTTGGGGACAATGTCCCCAAGCAGGTCTGGGATTGAAGCAACGCGCCCGCTGTGCGGGATTCAGCGTGGCGGAAATCGGAAATCGTAAGAAACGCTTTGCGTTTCTATACGAGTTTCCCGGATCGGCAGCCCAGCGTTCCCCCTCCCCCATAGAAAGAGGTCTGAATATGAACGGATTAAAGCTGATTGCGACCGGTCGTGCGCTGCCCGAAAGAGCCATGACCAATGACGATATGCGCCAGTTCGTCGATACCAGCGACGAATGGATCTCCACCCGCACCGGCATCCGCCAGCGTCATTTCTGCGGTGAGGGCGAAAATACGACGACGCTTGCCATCGCCGCCGCCCGCATCGCCCTTGAGCAGAGCGGCGTCAGCAAAGAGGATATCGGCTGTGTGCTGGTCGCGACCTCTTCCGGCGAATATGCCATGCCCAGCACGGCATGTCTGGTGCATGCGGCGCTGGAACTGCCGCAGGATATTCCCGCGATGGATGTCGGCGCGGCATGCGCAGGCTTCCTCTTCGCGATGGAAACGGCGCGCGGTCTGCTTCTGGCGAACGACAAGCGCTATGCGCTGGTCATCGGTGCGGAACAGATGAGTGCTGTTCTGGATATGCAGGACAGGAACACATGCGTGCTTTTTGGCGACGGCGCAGGCGCGACGGTCTTTGAACTATGCAAGGACGCGCCGTATGAGCATGTCGTCGGCGTACGCGGCGACACGCTCATCCGTGTCGGCGGTCCCTGCCGCGAACAGCGGATGACGATGGACGGTCAGGCGGTCTTTCGCTTTGCCGTGACGACGATCCCGCAATGCGTGAACGCGCTCGTGCAGAAAGCGGGCATCACGCTGGACGATGTGGACTGGGTGGTCTGCCATCAGGCGAACGTCCGCATTTTGGATGCAAGCATTCGCCGTTTGGGGATGCCTGCCGAAAAGTTCTACCGCAATCTCGACCGATACGCGAACACAAGCGCCGCGAGCATTCCCCTCGCCCTGGACGAAATGCGCGAAAAAGGGCTGCTCCAGTCCGGTCAGCGCATCATTCTGGTCGGTTTTGGCGGCGGCTTAACGTGGGCAGGCGTCATGATGGAGGTTTAAGGAGGGGGACGATTGGGGCTCTGCCCCAAACCCCGGCAGGGAACCTTGTTCCCTGCACCCTTTCTTCGCTTCGCGCTGGTTTTAATAAACTTAAACATACGACGCGCATGCGCGTCGTTCAGTAAAAACGATTTAAGCCGCCGCGAAGCGAAGATGGGAGTCTGAGGGATGAAATCCCTCAGGCGGGTTTGGGCGGCAGCCCAACGTCCCCCCTACGCTTAACAAAAAGAATTGAGGTTCGTTTAAATGAAGATGGCTTTTCTCTACGCGGGGCAGGGCAGTCAGAAGGTCGGCATGGGGCGCGACCTGTATGACGCTTCTCCCGCTTTCCGCGCGGCTTTTGACGCAGGCAAACTAGATTTCGACCTGCAAGCGCTTTGTTTTGACGGCGCACAGGAAACGCTGAACCAGACGCAGTATACCCAGCCCTGCATGGTCGCTTTTGCCTGCGGCGTCACGGCGGCGTTGTTTGAAGCGGGCATCCGACCGGATTATGCCGCAGGTCTGAGCCTGGGCGAATACAGCGCGCTGGAAGCTTCCGGCGTATTCACTGCCAAAGCCGCCATCGAGCTGGCGGCATACCGCGGCGCGGCGATGGCAAAAGCCAGCGAAGGCGTGCAAAGCGCCATGACCGCCGTATTGGGGCTTGACCGCGAACCGCTTGCCCGCTGCTGCGAAGAAGCCAGCAGCACGGGCGTCGTTCAAATCTGCAACTACAACTGCCCCGGGCAGATCGTCATCGGCGGCGAAGCGGCTGCCGTCGCCCGCGCAGGCGAGCTTGCTAAAGAAGCGGGCGCGCGTCGTCTTCTCCCCCTGCGCGTCAGCGGGCCTTTCCATACGCCGTTGATGCGCCCCGCCGCGGAAGCGCTACACGAGCGCTTCCAAAATGAGGTTTTCGGCGAGATGCAGATCCCCGTCCTCTTCAACTGTCTGGGCAGAGAAAAGAGCGGCGAGACTATTCCGGCGCTTTTGGAGCGTCAGGTCTATTCCCCCGTGCGGATGGAGGACACGATCCGCGAGCTTGCGCGGCTCGGCGTGGATACATTCGTCGAAATCGGTCCCGGCACGGCGCTCAGCGGGTTCGTCCGCAAGACGCTCGGCGCGGCGGTGAATTGCTATGCCGTCGAAAATGTCGCGGGACTGGAAAAAGCCGTGGAAGCCCTGCACTGATTTGAGCAGCAAGCGCGAAGCGGCGGTTTTAACAAAGCTTTAAAAACGACCCAGGCTGTACCGTTGATCGCGGCACAGCCCGGGTCGTTATTTATGATGCGTTTTCAGCCTTACGGCAGGACGATCTTCGGATCCTTCTCGCGGGCGCGATAGATCACAAAGCGGTTGCCGATGCACTGAACGGGTTCGGCGTTTGCGCCCTCGCAGAGAGCGGCAATCGCATCGCGGGCGGTCATCGGGCTGTTCTGAAGCACAGTTCCCTTAATGAGTTCGCGCGCTTCAAGCGCATCGGAAACCTGCTTCACCATATTTTCATTAACGCCGTCCTTACCTACATGGACGATAGGGTCCATCGTATTCGCCAGGCTGCGCAGATACGCGCGCTGTTTACTTGTCATAAGCTATCCTTTCTAAAAGCGCGGGGCTACGTTGGGCTGCCGTTCAAACCCGCCTGAGGGATGTTATCCCTCAGAATCCCTTCTTCGCTTCGCGGCGGCTTTAATCGGTTTTATCGAACGACGCGCATGCGCGTCGTATGTTTAAGTCTATTTATACCGGCGCGAAGCGTAGAAAGGGTGCAGGGAACAAGGTTCCCTGCCGGGGCTTGGGGCAGAGCCCCAAACGTTCCCCACCTCTGTTACTCCACAAAGTCGAATTCCATCTCGCCGATGATGACGCTGTCGCCTTCCTTTGCGCCTGCCGCGCGCAGGGCGTCGATAACGCCGCGGCTGCGAAGCGTGCGATGGAAGTAATTCAGCGATTCCTGATCGGTGAAATTGACCGAGTCGATAAGCTGCTCCATCGCCGGACCGGTCACGATGTAGTAACCGCCATCCTTCTCGATGGTAAACGGCTCCTGCGCCGCCATCTCAACCGGCATCTCTTCCTCAAAGACGCGGCGTTCCGGCAGCGTCGGCAGGATGCGAACGATCGCGCCCATCAGCGCGTCAAAGCCCTGCTGCGTCGCGGCGGATACCGGATAAACCTCGATGTCCGTGCCGTGGAGATGCTGGCGCAGTCGCTCAAGGTTCTCCTCTGCGCCCGGCAGATCCATCTTGTTCGCGGCGACGATCTGCGGGCGTTCCGCCAGGTCGCCATAGGCGACCAGCTCGTCGCAGATATGCTCGAAATCCTCAATGGGATCGCGTCCCTCGCTGCCCGCGATATCCACAACATGCACCAGCAGGCGCGTGCGCTCGACATGGCGCAGGAAGCGGATGCCCAGACCCACGCCGTCGCTCGCGCCTTCCACCAGACCGGGGATATCCGCCATGACGAAATCCATGCCATACTGACGGCAGATGCCCAGATTCGGCGCAAGGGTTGTGAAGTGGTAATTCGCGATCTTCGGGCGCGCCGCCGTCACGACGGAAAGGATCGTGCTTTTTCCGACATTCGGGTAGCCCACCAGACCGACGTCCGCGATGGTCTTCAGCTCCAGCTCGAACTCGACGATCTCGCATTTCTGCCCCGGCTTGGCGAAGTTCGGCGCCTGGCGGGTCGGCGTGGCAAAATGGGCGTTGCCCCAGCCGCCGCGCCCGCCCTTGAGCAGGATATGGCGCTGACCCGCCTCGTGCATATCCGCGACAAGGCGTCCGTCCGACACCTCGCGCACGATGGTGCCTACCGGCACCTTGATGACCAATTCCTTCGCGCTCCTGCCGCGGCAGAGCGCCGCCGCGCCGTTCTCGCCGTTGTCGGCGGTATACTTGCGCTTATAACGGAAATCCATCAGCGTGTGCATATTCTCGTCGGCAAGCAGGACGATATCGCCGCCGTTGCCGCCGTCGCCGCCGTCCGGTCCGCCGTTCTGCACGAATTTTTCGCGATGGAAAGAGACTGCGCCATTGCCGCCGTTTCCGGCCTTGGCTGTGATTTTTACCTGATCGACAAACATAATTTCCTTTTTGAATCCTCTTGGATGACACAGGTCTTGCTTGATTGCTGACTATCCGAATGATTATAACCTTAATCGCCTTTTCCGTCAAGGGTTTTGGCTGCGCTTTACGGCGATTTATCCGGCATCAGGGCGCAAAAAGCGCTCTTTTTTTCATTTTTACGCGTTTTCGGAAAAAAATACGGGGAAAACTCTTGATTTTCCGCGTTTCCTGTGGTATCATACAGAACTGGCACATCCTTGTTCTGCATGCAAAATTGCAGAGCCAGAGTCCAAAAGGAGGTGAAAGGATCATGAATAAGTACGAACTGATCTACATCATTGATACCACCGTCGAGGAGGCTGCCCGCAAGGAGCTGATCGAGAAGTTCAACGGTATCATCGCTGCCAACGGCGGCGAGGTCGTCAAGGTTGAGGAGTGGGGCAAGCGTCGTCTTGCTTACGCCATCGACTACAAGACCGAAGGTTATTACGTGTATGTCGCTTTCAACGGCGCTTCCGAGCTGCCCAAGGAGCTCTCCCGTAATCTCGGCATCAGCGAGAGCGTTATCCGCTCTCAGATCGTCAAGCTGCTCGAAAAGAAGAGCAGCGTCAAGCCGCGCGCGGCTCGCGTCGCTCCTGTGAGCGAAGAGACCGAGACCGCCGCTTCTGAGCAGGCGTAAGCACATATCGCCAGTCGGAATCATAAGAGGAAACAGAGTATATGAATAAGGTTTTTCTGATCGGCAACCTGACCCGCGACCCTGAAATGAGATCCACTCAGTCCGGCGTTCCGGTCTGCAACTTTTCGATCGCGGTCAACCGCCGTTTTCGCAATGCGCAGACTGGTCAGCAGGAAACGGATTTTCTGAACATCGTCGCATGGCGTCAGCTCGCCGAGCTCTGCGGCCGCTATCTGACAAAGGGAAGCAAGGTTTCTGTGATGGGTTCCATCCAGACCCGTACCTATGAGGCGCAGGACGGTTCCAAGCGCAGCGCGTTTGATATCGTCGCCGACGAGGTCGAGTTCCTTCCTTCCGGCAATCGGAACAACGGCGCTCCTTCCGGCGATTATCATGCAGCACCGGCTGCCGCCCCTGCGCAGAGCGCGCCGCGCACGCAAGCACCGGCTTACGCGCCCGCGGACGCTGGTTTTACCAGCGTGCAGGTGGATGACGATGAACTGCCCTTTTAAAAACCGAGATTGATTTGTTCCGCCAGCCCTGCTGGTGAAGAAAGGAGAACTTCCATGTCTGAAGATCGTGGAGCACGCCGTCCGCGCGGCCGTAAGCC
>CAKTXP010000036.1 GCA_934631055.1 uncultured Clostridia bacterium
AATTTGGTTGAAACAAAAGGGTCAGGAACTTCGTCTAATAAATGAGTGGAAAAGCTCGGCTGTATAGGCATAAATATGTTATACTGATATGCGCATTGGGGACGGAGAAAAATTATTTTGAAATTCTGTCCAGAAAAACGCGCGCTTCATCGTCTAATGAACGAAACGAAGCTGAATATACAGGAGGAATCCTTATGGATAAAAAAAGAATGGCTGCGCTGGCGGCGGCTGCGCTGATGGCATGCGCGCCGTTTGAAAGCGGAGCGCATGCTTTCGGGGCTGCGCTTGCGGAAAGCACGGCGGATGAGGCAGAGCGGGAGGCGACGCCCGAACCGATGGAGGAACCGGAAGCAACGCCGATGCCCGAACCGACGGAGGAACCGGAAGCGACGCCGACGCCCGAACCGACGGAGAAACCGGAAGCGACGCCGACGCCCGAACCGACGGAGGAACCGGAAGCGACGCCGACGCCCATGCCGACGGAAGAACCAGAGGCAACGTCCGCACCGGAAGAGGACGATTGGAAGCCGCACGGCGAAGCGTGGGCAATCTTGGAAGACGGAACGAAGCTGGACGGCAGATTGCAGGATATTCTCAATGAACTGTCCGGAAAGGAACGCGAGGATGAGGAAGCCGAGGTCTTTATCCGCACACGGGACATGCTCGTCGTTTCGGGCATTGGTGAGGAGATTTTTGACCGAGTGACGCTCAGCCCGGACGAAGAAGTCTTTGATCCGGAAAAGGCGTATTATGTCGAGTGGCAGATTCAGGATGCTGTGCCGCTGGGCGCAGAGGATGAGCAGACCTTGCCGCCGATTGTGGTCTATGTGACGCGGGACGGCGCGGACAAGCCGGTCGTCGATGCCCCGTCGCCCGCGCCGACGGACGAGCCGACGCAGGCGCCTGATGAAACGCCCGCGCCGACAGACGAGCCGACGCAGGCGCCTGATGAAACGCCCGCGCCGACAGACGAGCCGACGCAGGCGCCTGACGAAACGCCCGCGCCGACAGACGAACCGACGCAGGCGCCTGATGAAACACCCACTCCGGAACCGACAGAAACGCCTGAGTCGGGAATGACGCTGGAAGTAACGGCGGACGGATATGAGCCGGACGTATGGACGAACAGCGCGCCGCTGTTCAGGCTTTCCGGCATTCCGGAAGGAAGCGATGAGTATGTTTACGGCGTATTCGTCTGCAATGAGCGGCTGATTCTGCTCGCGAAGGATACGGATTCCTATGTGCCGACGGAGGAAGGGCTGACGAGCGTCCGGTTTGCGATTCTGGATCTGATGGGCGACGTGGTTGCGCTCTCCGACCAGTATGATCTGATGCTGGACTTTACCGCGCCGGATGGTCCGTACCTCAGCGGTGTGGATTACAGCGACACGGTCTGCTTCATCGACGTCTACGACGGCTTGAGCGGCTTGAGCGAGATATCCTACGACGAGGGCGAGACATGGGAGCCGTATATCGAATATGAGGACGGGCTGTCCATCATCGGCGAAAAGGGCGAGACGATCGAAGCGGGCACGATTTGGGTGCGCGATATCGCAGGCAATATTTCGTCGAATGCCGAGGAATTCACCTTCGGCAAACGCAAAAAGACAGGCGGCACGGGCGGAACGGGAACGAAGCCCATCAAGCATGTCAAGGAGACGATGGATTATTCCAAGGCGAACTACAACGCGCTGGAGCTGAAATTCTCCGATGAGCCGCAGACACAGCTCGTCGCGGGCGAAACGACGCTGAACCTCAGCCTGAACGAAGGTTCCGGCGATACGGCAAAGCCCTTCACGGCGAAGCTGGCGGCGTGGCAGACGGACGAAAAGGCGCAGGACAAGCCGAACGCGCTCGTGCTGACCGCGCAGGCAGGCGAGGAAAACAGCACATGGCGTTTCAGCGGCGACGTTTATAAGCTGCTCAACAACAGCGGCGTGGACTATCTGGTCTTTTCGACCGGAGAATATATGACTGCGCTGCCGACGGCGGGCTTTACCGGCGGCACGCAGTATGGCAAGCTCAAGGCGTCCGGCGTATCGACCCGCAAGTTTGAATATACGCTCTGTCAGGATGAAGCCCTGCGCGAAACGACGCTCAGCGTTCAGGTCGAGGGCGAAACCTACCTGCTCGAAGAGGATACCGCCCAGCCGATGTACCGCTATGATGTGCTGGTCGGCACGACGGATCTGATGAAAAACCCCTACGAGAGCTACAAGCATAAGGAGGCAGACGAATGAAAAAGACAGCAGCGCTTGCCGCATTTGCGCTCGCCGCGATGATGCCGCTGGGCGCGCTCGGCGAAACGGTGTTTGCCGGCGAAGTGACGGCGAGCAACACGCAGGTCATCGCCGCGCCTTACGGCGGCATGGTTGAGCAGGTGAGCATCCGCGTCGGCGACAGCGTGAAAATCGGCGACCCGATTGCGGTCGTTGAAACGACGAAGGTATACGCGGAAACGGACGGAACGGTCAGCGGCGTATTCGCCAGCGAGGGCGACAGCGCGGACGGCATCAAGACGCGCTATGGCGGGCTGGTCTACATCGAGCCGATGAACCGCTACACGCTCTCGTGCAGCACGGAGAAGGCGTATAATTCCAGCGAGAACCGCTATATCCATATCGGCGAGACGGTCTATCTCAAATGCACCAAGGACGGCAGCCATCAAGGCAGGGGCATCGTGACCGCGATCAACGCGGAGGACGAGAGCAAATACACGGTCGAGGTGACCGGCGGCGAGTTCTACATGGGCGAAACGGTCGATATCTACCGAAACAGCGAATATGAAACCGCGTCGCGCATCGGGCGCGGCACGGTCGGCAGGACGCAGGCGGTCGCCGTCAACGGAACGGGAAGCGTTCTGCGCATCCATGTCAAGCCGGGCGATACAGTTGAGCGCGGCGAATTGCTGTTTGAAACCGTGACGGGCACGCTCGACGGGCTGTATGCACCGAATACGCAGGTGGTCAGCGACGTGGCGGGCGTTGTGGCGACGGTAGACGCCAGCAACGGCACAGCGGTCGAAAAGGACGCCAAAATCGCAACCATCTATCCGTCGGATGACATGCAGATTAAGATGGTCATTTCCGAAGCGGACTTGGGCGATGTTTCCGTCGGCGGGAAGGCGGAGGTCGAGTTCAACTGGGACGCGGACAGCGGCAGGCGGTTCGAGGGAACGATCTCTTCCATCTCGTATCTGAGCGAAAAGCCGGGCGAGGGAAGCGCGTCCTCCGGTCAGCAGAGCGCGCAGTATGTCGCGTATGTCGATTTCACGCCGGATGAAACCGTGCGCATCGGCATGACGGTGATTGTATACGTGGAATAACAACCTCACCCGCTTTTCCCCTTGGGGAGAGCCGATGAGAGAAAGACGAAGAAAGGAATCATTCTATGAAAAAGATACTTGCGTTGATTCTTGCGGCGAGCCTGATGCTGTGCGCCGCGTATGCGCTGGCGGCGACCGGCAACGTGACCATCGCCGTGCAGGGGCAGGACGGCTTTAACGACTATATTTCCAGCATGCTGGTCTGGGGCGACAAGCTGCTGCTTTCCAGCTACAACTCGCTTTATGCGTGGAACAGCGAAACGCGCAAGCTGGTTCAGGTACAGGGTTATGACCAGCTTCAATACACGCTGACCGACACGGAAAACGGCGGCATTGAGCTGGGCGACGACGATTATTGCTACTTCGATACGGATCTGTACGTTATCGACGGCAAGCTCTACCGCATGGCGCAGATCAGCGACGCGGACAATAACACGACGAGCATGCTGGTGGAGATCGTCATCGCGGACGACGGCGAGATGTCGCTGGGCGAGACCATCGACCTGGGCGACGCGCTCTCCATCACCAATGAGGTGGACGGGGAAACGTACAGCTACACCCGCAGTCTGCAAAACCCCTGCTCGTTCGGACGGACGCTGTACGCGCTCTCCTACGGCGATTCGCTGGAGCTGCTTTCGCTCGATCTGGACAGCGAAACGGTCGATACCGTGACGCTGGATACGGATTACGACATCAACAGCATCAGCCCCTACACCGAGGGCAAGCTGCTGCTGACCGGCACGAACTACAATGTGGACCCGATCGAAACGGCGCTGCTCGTTTACGATACGGAAACTGAGGAGATCACCGAGCTGGGCAAGATGCCGCGGGACGGCTATGACACGCCGAGCGCCATCTGCTATGACGAGGCACGCAGCAAGGTTTACTATGTGCTTTCCGGAAGCGTCTGGCGCATGGATATCAGCGACGACGGCTTCGGCACGCCGGAGGAGTTCGGCGACATGCCGCTGGAATCCTATTCCAACAGCGTGGCGGTGATGATGGGCGACTGGTACATCCTCAGCAGCTACGACGGCGTTGTCGGGCGCGATGTGACGCTGGATAAAATGCCGCCTCAGCGTCTGCGCGTTGTCAACAGCAACTACGATGAGAGCATCAAGTCGGCGTACTACGCCTTTACGGATAAGCATCCGGAATACATGGTCTCCATCTCCAGCAATCTGGATGAAAGCACGCTGCTCCAGAGCATGATGAACCGCGACAGCAGCGTGGATATCTACACCATTTCCAGCTCGAGCAGCGCGCTTTCCGCGCTGATGAACCGCGGCTATCTGGCGGAGCTGGGCTCGAGCGAAAAGCTGACGGCGGCGGTCGATTCGCTCTATCCGTTCATCGGGGATTTCTGCAAAAAGGACGGACAGCTCTGCCTCATGCCGTTCTCCGGATACGCGATGGGAATGACCATGAACATCAAAGCCCTGACCGAGAAGCTGGGCTATACGCAGGAGGATGTGCCGACCTCGTGGAAGCAGCTGTTTGAGCTGATTAACGATATCGCAGCGAACAAGAAGCTGGAAGAAGCCCCCGAGGTCAGCTTTGTGATGGAGGGCTATACGCAGCAGGATCTGCGCAACATGATCTTCTCCAATATGATGAGCGATTATTATACCTGGCTTGACCAGAGCGAGGAGAACCTGACCAAAGGCACGCCGGTGCTGCTTGAGCTGTGCGAAGCGTTTGAAAAGGTCGATTGGAGCGGTCTGGGTCTGCCGGAGGAATATTCCGAGGATGTTTGGATGACGAATGGCATGAAGGAGAGCGTGCTGATTGATTTTAACAGCGTGGATGTGACCAGTTATGTCGGCGCGGATCAAGACCGTGTGATTTGTCCGCTTTCCGTCGTGGACGGCGAGGAGCCGGTCATCGGCATGACGCTGACGCTGGCATTTGTCAATCCGTTCTCCGAAAACAAGGATGCGGCGATTGAATATCTGGAAGACGCATGGGACGCCAACGGCAGAACCAACAGAATTCTCATGGATCCGAACGACAACGAGCCGGTCGTCAACGCCTACTACGAGCAGAACTTGAAGGATGCCCAAAATAGCATCGACCAGCTGAAAAAGTCCCTGGAAACGATGACCGATGAGGAAACGCGCGAAATGACGCAGAACGACATCAATTCCATGGAGGAGTGGCTCGAAACCTACAAGGAGAGCGGCAAGTACGACGTGACGCCGGAGCAGATTGCGAAGTACCGCGAGGTTGCCGGCAAGATGGTCGTCGCGAAGAGCGACATCTATGGCGGCGATTCCTACGATCAGATGTATCAATATGTGGACGGCGCAATCACGGCGAGCCAGTTTGCCGCCCAGCTCGAAAAGACGCTCCAGATGCAGCGTCTGGAGGGCAACTGATTTCCCATGTTTGAAAAAAAGAAATCGGTGCTGCTGTTTCTGCTGCCGGGGCTTTGCATGCTGCTCATCTTCTACATCGTCCCGTTTTTCAGCGGCATCGGGTACAGCCTCATGGACGGCAGTTACAAAAACGCGTTCGTAGGGCTGAAGAATTATCGGGATATCTGGCAGAACAGCATGTTCCAGCTGGGGCTGAAGAACACGATGGAGCTGTCGCTCATCTGTGCGCCGCTGCTGTGGATTCTGTCGTTTCTGCTGGCGAGCGCGCTGGCTTCCATCAAGCCGTTCGGCGGGTTCTTCCGCTCGAGCGTGCTTCTGCCGTATCTGACGCCGTCCTCGGCGATTCTGCTGGTCTGGCTGGTGCTGTTCGATTACGGCGGACCGGTGAACCGCGCGCTGGCGGCGATGGGGGCGGAGCGGGTCATGTGGCTGTCGAGCGGGGCGCTGCGCGTGCCGGTCGTGCTGATGTTCCTCTGGAAAAATCTGGGCTTCTGCCTCATCATCTTTCTGGCGGCATTGCAATCCGTTCCGCAGCCGCTGTATGAGTATGCGACGCTGGAAGGCGCGGGATTTATGACCCGCGCTTTCCGCATTACGCTTCCGCTGGTCACGCCGACGGCGTTTCTGGTGTTTGTGCTGGCGTGGATCAACGCGTTCAAGATTTTCAAAGAGGTCTATTTCATCGCGGGCGCATATCCGGATTACTCGGTCTATACGCTGCAAAACTATATGAACAACATGTTCCAGAAGCTCAACTATCAAAACGTGACTGCCGCGGCGTATTCCTTTGGCTTGATCGTGTTCGCCATTTTCGGCGTGCTGTTCTTCCTGCAAAGGCGTGCGGCACGCGGGCTGAACTGAGGAGGCGCACATGAAACCGACGATTCATTTCAAGCGCCGCCACATCCTCATTCGCCTGCTGCTTTCGCTCACGGCGTTAATCATCCTGCTGCCTATCGTCATCACGGCGCTGTATTCATTCTTTTCGCCCGATGAGATCAAGGCGTTTATGGATACGCGCGGCAGCTATGACGCGGCGCAGTTCATGGAAATCAAGCTGTCGCCGAATATGTTCTCCCTCAGCCAGTATTACAAGATACTCATTGAGGATATGACCATCCTGCGCTATTTCGTCAATTCCGCCATGTATACCGGCGCGATCCTGCTGGGGCAGGCGCTGTTTATTCCGGCGATGGCGTATGCGCTCTCCCGATTCAAATTTCCCGGAAGGGACGCGCTGTTCTTCGTCATCATCATGCTGATGCTCCTGCCGTTTCAGGTCACGATGGTGCCTAACGTCATTACGCTTCGGGCGATGGGGCTGCTGGACACGGTCTGGTCGGTCATTCTGCCGATGACGGTTGCGCCGTTTTACATTTTCCTTCTGCGGCAGTATATGGTCGGCTTGCCGAACGAGATGATCGAAGCGGCGCAGATTGACGGCGCGGGCACGCTCAGGTGCTTTGTGCATGTGGTGATGCCGGTCTGCCAGCCGATTTTGGGCGCGGCGATCGCGCTGTCGTTTGCGGACTGCTGGAATCTGGTCGAGCAGCCGCTGACCTATCTGACGACGCACACGGAGCTTTATCCGCTGTCCGTTGCGTTCAACCAGCTGACACAGAAAAGCACGGGCGTGGAGTTCGCGGGCGCGGCGCTGTATACGCTGCCGGCGCTGTTCATCTATCTGTTCTTCCAGAACGATATTCTGGAAGGCGTACAGCTGACGGAGCTGAAGTAAAGGAGAACGTTGGGGCGTTGCCCCAAGCCCTACAAGGGAACTGAGTTCCCTTGACCTTCCATATCCTTTATCGCTTTGCGATAAAGGGATGTAAAGAAGATTCAAACTGCCGCGAAGCGAAGAAGGGAGTCTGAGGGGATTGGAATCACGCGCCCGCTGTGCGGGATTCAGCGTGATGGAAATCGGAAATCGTAAGAAACGCTTGCGTTTCTATACGAGTTTCCCGGACCGATATCCCTCAGGCGGGGATTGGGGCGGCAGCCCCAACGTAGAGAGCAAGAAGACAGGCAAGGAAGAAGAAAACATGAAAAAATTTGCCATCAAGGGACTTGTGGCGCTGGCGGCGGTGGTCGCCCTGTGCATGTTCTTTTCCGGCACGATCAAGACGATATCGACCGCAAAGGTCAAGCTGGTGACCGCCAAGCAGGGCAAGCTGGAGGAAGAGATTAAATTGAGCGGACAGCTCACGTTCCCTGAAAAGGAGGACGTCAAGCTCGAACTGGCTTCCGACCAGAGCGTGACCATCAAACGCATCCGCGTCGCCAAGGGACGCAAGATCAGCGCGGGCGACGTCCTTTTTGAAGCGGAAGTCTCCGGCTACGACAAGGAGATGGAGTCCCTGCGCAGCACTTACGACACCGCGCAGAAGGAACTGCTGGAACTGGAACGAAAGAACGGCGACCTGCGTCTCAAACGCACGGAAGAGATCTGGATCGAAGCCTATGATAACTTGGCGAAGAGCAAGGACGACCTGGCGCAGGCGCAGACGGATCTGGAAGTAGCGGCGAAGCTGGCGGGCGTGACGCTCATCGGCGGCGAACTGCCCGAAAGCGCGGCGGACGACGAGAAGCTGGCGGGGCTGTATCAGACGGTCATCGACGCGCAGACCGCGCAGGCGGAGGCGCAGAAGAAATTCAACAACGCTAACCGGCTGGGCATCAGCGAAGACGTGCTGACCTACATCACCAAGAGCCGCGAACTGAAAGAGACGCTTTCCAAAACACAGGAGAAGATCGCCGCGCTGGATGTTCTGGCACAGCAGGTGAGCGAGGTCACGGCGGCGCACGACGGCTATGTCGTCGAGATCAACGTCAAGGCGGGCGACGCTTATGACGGAAAGACCGCCGCAATCGTTCTCAGCGCGGAGGGGAGCGAACCCGTTCTGCGTGCGGACACGAGCAAGGTCGAGCGGACGATTGAAAAGGGCACGCAGGTGACGATCAAGCGCGACAGCGGCAAGACGCTCACCAAGAAGGTGACCGACGCGGGCGTGGACGACGAGGGCAAAAAATACGTCGATATCAAGCTGAGCGACAAGGATGTGACCACCCTTGGCGGCGGTTCGGCGCTGCTGGCTTCGCCCGTTGAGATGACGGCGAGCTACCGCGCCAGCGCCTCGACGACGCTACTTCCCGCGAGCGCAGTCCGCGGAAGCGGGGACAGCCGCTATGTCTATCTGGTCAGCGAGGAAAACAATGCGCTGGGTCAGCGCGTACTCAAGGTCAAAAAGCAGGAAGTAAAGGTGCTTGCCGAGGTTGGCAGCACGGTCTCGCTGGAAGACGATTTGAGCCGTCAGCGCGTGGCGTACATGGAGGATCGCTCCATCAGCGATGGATCCGAGGTCATGGTCTATGGCAACGAATAAGAAAAAGCACCGCGGCGCGCTGGCTCTGCTGCTTGGCGTGCTGCTGATGGCGGCGGGGTGCATCCTGCTGACGCGATACGGCGGGCGGCTTGAGTATATCCTGACCGCGCCCGCGGTGACGCAGGAAGGCGGCGAGCTGAACGCGTTCTATGAGGATGCCCAAAAGCAGATCGCCGCGATTGCCGATTCCATTGAAGCCGGTGCGGTTGGCGCAAGGCTTCAGGGCGCGACACTGACCACGGATGAAAGCGACAGCGTGCAGGCGACGATCTACGCTGTCGGTTCGGGCTATTTCGATGTCGTTCACGAAACCCTGCTGAGCGGCCGGCTGGTCAGCGAAGCCGACGTCAAGAGAAAAGAAAACGTCATCGTCATCGACGAAAGCACGGCGTTGTCGTTCTTTGCGGGCGATGATCCGCTGAAGGGCAAGGTTACGCTGAACGGCGTCGAATACGAGGTTGCGGGCGTCATCAAGGGCGGTCAGCGGCTGGGCGAAACGGATGAACACGTCGCCTATATCCCGATCACGACGGCAAGCGATAACGCGCTGACTATGCAGACGGTTGAAATCGTTGCCAAAACGACCGATTCCACGACCGGAAGCGCCATCCTGATGCGGGATTCGCTGGAAGCATGGCAGTCGGGCGGGAGCTTTTACAACTATGATAAGCTGACGATGGGCGCGACGATGCCCCTGCGCTGGATCGCGCTGTTCGTCGGCGCGGCGCTGCTGCTGAGCCTGCTCGCAAGGCTCAACGCCGCGGCGTGGGGGCGAATCTGCTATTACGCCGACCAGCTCAAGACGCGCTATGCGCGGGATATGTTCTGGAGCATGGCGGCAAGCGTGCTGCTCTGCCTGCTGGGCTATGCGGCGCTGGCGGGCGCGGCGTTCCTGCTGGCGCAGTTCGTCATTGCGCCGCTGTATGTGTTCACGGAGTGGGTTCCGGAAGTCGTGGTGGAGATGAAATCCATCGCCAGCCGTTTCTGGTCGCTCAACAACGCGAATGCCGCCGCCATCCGGCTGGTCAGCCGCGCGTACTGCGTGACGGAGACCGGGCAGGGGCTTCTGCGCTGGGGCGTCATCGCGGCGCTGCTCGGCATAGCGATGAATGGCATTCCGTTCTTCTACCGGAAGGTCGAAATGCCGAATATGAATAAAGAGAGATAAACAACAAACGGTGCTGTCAGCATGAAGCTGATAGCACCGTTTTTATGCCTTATAGGAAATTGCATAAAGCCTGCTCGCGTGCGTAGAGCTTTGAATCTTTACGGACTGCGGCGGAAATGCAGGCGGGCTCAGCCCGCTTAATACCTGAGAAATTTCGAGAGACTGCCCCTATGAGCCAACCTTCAACGCATGCGGCATTCGCGTATACGGAAGGCAATCCCAAAACGCTTACTTCACATTGCTTTCCGGGCGCATCATCTCGGTCGAATAGTATTGACCGTCGCGCCAGAAGTAGACCGTTTTAATCTCGCCGGGTTCAAACGACGCGCGCGCAAGGCGGAGCGTCATGTCGCCTAAAATCGTCAGATCGCCGACGCCGACGATGATGTCTCCTTCTTGAAGTCCAGCTTCCTGCGCGGGGGAACCGTCCTCCACGGAACGCAGATAAGCGCCCTGCGGCAGGTTATAGTAATTCTGATAGATCGGGAGGACGTACCGCGCGACGATGCCCATTTCCCACTTGGCGGCTTCCTCACGCTCGCTGTCTGTGATGGTCAGCGGGAGCGTGTGCATCAGGATATCCGTCGTGCCTTTGCCGACAGGGACAAAGACCATCTGGTCGTCGTCGATGTAGACGTTGCGTCCGCCGCTGCGATACCAGCAGACGGCGACCTGCGCGCCGGTGAAATATTTCTTATAGCTGACCTGAAAATGATGGGGATAGATCTCGACCTCGCCGATTTCCGGCTCCATGTAGTAATCGTCATCCAGATTCGCCTTGCCGTTGGTCGCAAAATCGGAGTACGAATCGCCCTTGCCCACGGAAAGACTGGATATCGTATATTCGCGCTCGATCTCTTCGGCGAAGGTCTCCGCCATATCCGCCGCGTCGCCATTGGTCATGTTGGGAATGATCTTCAGCCCGAACGCGGTCAGCTTGCCGTTCGTCTTGTTCTGCACGCTGACCTGTACGCTGCCGTAGAAGCTGTAAGACGTGATCTCCGCGCGCTGGATGTACAGCGGCTGAGCGTTGTTTTGCAGGTAGGTGACTTCCTGCTTGCTGCCTTCGCGGGCGAGCATGCGGTCGTCGAAAAGGAGCGCCTGCGTATACGGGTCGGCGACGCCGGTCTCTTCCAGACCGCAGTCTTTCTGAAAGACCTTGATGACGTCCGCAGTGGATTCGGTATAGAGCGCGTTCTCGTTCGGCTTGGCGTAATAGCCCAGCTCGTAAAGGCGCTTGCGGAGTTTCAGCACGTCGCTGTTCCGGTCGCCGACGTTCAGCGTCTTGTAGGCGGAAAGCTCCTCGTCGGTATAGGTGAAAGGGATCTCGTTCTTGATATCGGCGATGGGGTCGCTGGAGATCACGGGGAACAGCTCGCGGACTTCGCCCTCCGTGACCGGAATCAGCTCGACGGGGCGTACCTGCCGCAGAAGCTCGGCGAGGATATAGCCCTCTTTGCTGCTCTTGCTTTTTTCGATGTGCAGCCAGAGCTGACCATCCTTCTCGACTTCGCCGATGACGGTCAGGGCGGTATTGGATGCAATCTCTCCCAGACGGGAACCGTCCGGCTTTTTGCGCAGATTGGCACGCTTGAGCGTGCGGACAAGGCGCGGCTCATCGTAGAGCGTTTCGCCGGAAACGGTATCCGGCGCGGGCGTTCCCTCGTCCGCCGCGTCGCCGGTATCTTCGCTGCCTGATTCGGGCGCGGCGGTCGGTTCGGGGGACGGCGTAGGCGTCGGGGCAGCGGTCGGTGCGGGCGTCGGCGTGGGGATGGGCTCGAGCAGACTCAGAAGCACATAGCCTTCGCGTCCGCTTTTGACGACGCGGACATATGCCCACGTTTCGCCGCCGACATCTGTTTCACTTAAAACGGTGACGACGCTGTGTTTTTTCAGGGTCTCAAGTTTATCGCTTTTGGTATTGGGCAGCTTGCGCAGGTTCGCCTGTTTGGCGGTGCGCAGCTGGCTGTTTTCCTGCTGCTCTGCGGCGGGCGCGGGGGTATCTTCACCCAGCGCCGTCAACGGAGAAAGCGCCAGCATCGCCGTCAGCGCGCAGATTGATGCGGCAATTCTTTTCGGTTTCATTGCGTCCTTTCCTGCCTGCGCGCGGCTGTCTGCCTGTGGTCTGAAAGACAGCCGCGCGCAGGCAATTCCGATACGGATGAAACCATTATACCAGTTTAACGGCTTTGGGGCAAGTCAGCGCAGGAAGAAGCGCAGGAGCTTGTCTTTCAGCGGGGAATACGGCGCATAGCGGATGGGCAGGTCGATGAGCGTGGATTTTCTGACGATGCTTTTTTCATGGGAGAAGGTATCGAAGCTCTTTTTGCCATGATAACTGCCCATGCCGCTTCCGCCGACGCCGCCAAAGCCCATGCGGCTGGTCGCCAGATGAATGATGGTATCGTTGATGCAGCCGCCGCCGAAAGGCACGCTTTGCAGCACGCGGCGCTGAAGGGATTTGTCCGAACTGAACAGGTAGAGCGCGAGCGGGTGTTCCCGGCTCTGGATGAAGGAAAGCGCGTTCTCGATATCGTCGTAGGGGATGACGGGCAGGAGCGGACCGAAGATTTCCTGCTGCATGACGGCGTCCTCCGGACGGACGTCGTCCATAATGGTCGGCTGGATGCGCAGGGTATTCGGATCGGATCTGCCGCCATAGACGACCTTCTGCGGCATGATGAGCGAACAGACGCGGTCAAAGTGCTTCTGGTTGATCATGTGGACATAACCGTCGTTGCTCAGCGCGTCGCCGACCATGGCGTTCATATGGAATTTGAGCCGCTCGAGGAACGCGTCCTTGACTGAGCGGTCGATGAGCAGGTAATCCGGCGCGACGCAGGTCTGTCCGCAGTTGAGCAGCTTGCCAAAAGCCAGACGGCGCGCGGCAATGTCCAGATTGGCGGTCGCATCGACGATGCAGGGGCTTTTGCCGCCGAGTTCCAGCGTGACGGGCGTCAGGTGTTCGCTGGCGGCGCGCATGACCTCCTTGCCGACGGCGACGCCGCCGGTGAAGAAGATATAGTCAAACCGCTGATGCAGCAGCGCCTGATTTTCCGCGCGCCCGCCCTCGACGACGGCGACATATTCCCTGGAGAAGCAGGAGGAGATCAGCTCGCGGATGACGGCGGAGGTCGCGGGCGAGTACGCGGACGGCTTGAGGATGCAGCAGTTGCCCGCGGCGAGCGCGCCGATGAGCGGCTCCATCAGCAGCATGAACGGGTAATTCCACGGGGACATGATGAGCGCGACGCCATAAGGCTCGCGGACGACGAAGCTGTCCGACGGGAACTGCGCCAGCGGTGTCAGCACATGGCGGTCTTTGGCAAAGCGGCGCAGATGACGCCGCATATAGGAAAGCTCGCTGAGGGTCATGCCGGTCTCGCACATATAGGTCTCGGTCGCGGATTTGCCGAGGTCGCTTTGCAGCGCGGCGTTGATCTGCGGCTCCATGCGGCGGATGGCGTCGCCGAGCTTTTTCAGATTTTGCAGACGGAAATCGAGGTCGAGCGTTTTTCCGGTTTTAAAGAAAGCGCGCTGGAGAGAGACAAGCTCTTCGATCTGCTGGGCGTTCATGCGTTTTCCTCCTTTTTGGGCATGAGTTTGAGGTACATCGCGGTCAGCTCGCGCTCATCCATCAGCACGGGAACGGGATAGAGCGGGTTGCTCTCCTGCGCGGCGTGATGCGCCATCTCCGGAATATCCGCCGTGCGGATCTCTTTGATACAGTCGGGAATCCCCATCGCGGCGTTCATCTCGCGGATCCAGCGAATGAACGCTTCGCTGGCGTCCCGATCGCTGGCATCCTGCGGCGCAACGCCCGCAATGCGCGCAAGCTTGCCGAGCTTCTTATGGCATGCCGAACCATAGGCGTCCAGAAAATAGGGAAGGATGACGGCGTTGGCGAGCCCATGCGGTACGCCGTACTGACCGCCGAGCGAATGGGCGACGCCATGGACATAGCCGACATAGGAGCGGGTGAAGGATACGCCCGCGCAGTATGCCGCGCGGAGCATATCGCGGCGGGCTTCCATATCGCCGCCGTTTTGATAGGCGCGATACAGGCTGCGGACGATGAGCGCCGCCGCTTCTTCGGACATGGCGCGGGTGAGCTTGGTCGTCGAGCGCCCGATGTAGGCTTCGATGGCGTGGGTCAGCGCGTCCATGCCCGTCGTCGCGGTCAGGCTGCGGGGCAAGCCGCGTGTCAGCTCGGGATCGAGTACGGCGTAATCCGGAATGAGGGCGAAGTCGTTGATGGGATACTTATGGTGCGCGTCGGAATCGGTGATGACGGCGGCGAGCGTCGTTTCGCTGCCCGTGCCTGCGGTGGTCGGCACGGCGATGAGCAGCGGCGTTTTGCGCAGAATGCGCAGCAGCCCGCCCATATGCTGAACGGGCTGGCGCGGCTTGACGATGCGCGCGCCGATGACCTTGGCGCAGTCCATAACGGAACCGCCGCCGATGGCGACGATGGCTTGCGCATGGGCGCTCAGGTAGAGAGCGCGTCCCTCTTCAATATTCTGAATGGTCGGGTTCGGCACGGTCTTGTCGTACACGGCGCAGGCGATGGACGCTTCTTTCAGCGCGTCCTCAAGCGGCTGGGTCAAGCCGAGTAAGCGAACAGGCGCGTCCGTCACGAGCAGGACGGAAGAGACGCCTTTTTCGCGCAGCAGCGGCACGATGGAAGAAAGACCGTCGAGCTGCCCCGGCTCGCGATAGGGAAGGATGGGAAGTGCCGCGCGGAACGCGGTCTGATAGGCGCGGCAGAAAAGAGCGTAGGCTTTATTCATAAACAAGATCCTCGATGATTGATATAGTGAGCAAATGGGGGAACGTTTGGGGCTTTGCCCCAAGCCCCGCCGGGAACCTGAGGTTCCTGGACTTCCCGATTCGCTTCGCGCCGGTTTAAATAAGCTTGAACATACGATGCGTATTGAAGCCGCCGCGAAGCGAAGAGGGGTGCAGGGAAATCATTCCCCTGCCGGAGTTTGAGGCGGAGCTTCAAGCGCCGCCCCGTATTTCTCAACCGCAAGGGCGAGATGGTTGGTGATGGTCGTCAGCGTTCGATAAAAGACCTCGATATCCGCATCGGGAATATCGCCGCTGACGAAGCGATTGACATCCAGGATGATATCCTCGATGCGGGAAGCGGTTTTTTCACCTGCGGGGGTCAGCGAGTAGCGGCGCTTATAGCCCGCCTGCGCATCGGAAACGACATAGCCTTTCCTTTCAAGTTCGCGCAGGACGCGGGAGACCTGACTGCGGTCCATGCTTTCCAGGCGGGTGAGTTCGCTCTGTGTCAGGCTGCCCGATTCGTGCAGGCGGCAAAGGCAGTTGGTATGCGCGCCGGAAAGGGAGAAGGCTTCCATCTGCGCTGTCTTGAGTCGGGCGATGGATTTCGCGGCGCTGGCGGTGAGATGTGAGAACTGTTCAAATCGGCTTTTATCCATGTATTCCTCCGTTTATCCAAAGAACTCCGGCATTATACCGCAAAATTGTTGAGCTGTCAACAAAAAAGAAGGGACTTGGGACTCTGCCAAAGCCCCGACAGGAAATATGGTTCCCTGCACCCTTACTACGCTGCCGCTTTGCGATGGCTGGGGGAGATTTTTAATTCCGAATGATTGCTAAAAAGCTCAAATAAATTCGTTAGATATTTTTTAAACACTATTGACTTCCGAATAGTTTAAGACTAAAATAAAAGCAATGATGAAAATAATGTGGCGTGAGTGTGTTGAAAGCGCCGCATATTTTGTCAAGAATGTGAACAAGAGGAAAAGGAGAGGTGCAACAACATGAAAAAAGGTTTGACTCTGCTGATGACCCTCGCGCTCGTGCTGGCTATGGCGGTCGGCGCGCTGGCGGCGGAAGACTGGGTGACCCCGGTCCAGAACATCGAGAATTGGGATGAAGAGGTGGATTTCCTCGTCGTCGGCTATGGTCTGGCGGGCGCGGCGGCTGCCGTCGAAGCGCACGACATCGACCCGGACGCGAAGATTCTCGTGCTTGAAAAAATGCCGGAGACCCTCGCGGGCGGCAACTCCATCGCTTCCGGTCAGACGTTCCTCGTTCCGGCGGAGAGCGCTGTGGAAACCGTTAAGACCTACCTCTACAACTGCAACCTGCCCAACCCGATTCCGGATGAGTACCTCAC